>JAOPXK010000121.1 GCA_025965195.1 Marmoricola sp. | reverse complement strand
GCGGACTCGAAGCGGCTGCATGGAATCACAGGAATCGGGCACTCCCCAGTCATGACTGATCTTGACCTGGAGCTCCCCACCGAGGGCGACGTCGTGGAACTCATCCTGGCCGACCACCGTCGGTTCGAAGAGCTGCTGCGCGACCTTCGTGACAGCAGCACCGACCGGGACGCCGTCCGGAAGACGTTCGCAACCTTGCATGTCGCCCACGCAGAGGCCGAAGAGCACGAGGTGTACCCGACCCTGCGCAAGGAACGCGCGATCACCGAGCATGAGAAGGACCACGGCAAGGAGGAACATGCCGAGGGCAACGAGGCGCTCCTCGACGTACTTGAGGCCGAGGACACCGGCTCCGAAGATTTCGAGGACCTCGTCGAAGAGCTCGCCACGCGGGTCAACCACCACCTCACCGAGGAGGAGCTGACCATTCTGAACCCGGCTCGCGACGAGGTCCCGGACGAGGAGAGGGCCAGGCTCGGAGCGGCGTTCGCAACGGCCCGCAACAAGCTGATCGAAGACGACTGTGGAGCTGTCGACAATGTCCGCGCGATCGTCGCCGAGGCCAGGGACAAGGGCCTGCTCGACGACTGACCGACGTTTGGCTTCGCTCCTCCGGGGCATCGGGAAGCCATGAAGGCAGTCACTTGGCAAGGAACTCGCAACGTCTCGGTCGAGACCGTCCCAGACCCCGTGCTGAAGGAGCCGACGGACGCGATCATCCGCGTCACGTCGTCCGGCTTGTGTGGTTCGGATCTCCACCTCTACGAGACTCTCGGTCCGTTCATGACGCCGGGCGACATCGTCGGGCACGAACCGATGGGCATCGTAGAGGAGACCGGACCGGATGTCGGTGGTCTCCAGGTCGGTGACCGCGTCGTCGTACCGTTCCAGATCGCCTGCGGACACTGTTATATGTGCGACCTCCAGCTGCAGACCCAGTGCGAGACCACCCAGGTCCGCGAGTACGGCAGCGGCGCAGCCCTGTTCGGCTACAGCAAGCTCTACGGTGCAGTGGACGGCGCGCAAGCGGAGTACCTGCGTATCCCGCATGCGGACTACGGCCCGATCAAGGTCCCGGACGGCCCCGTCGACGACCGCTTCCTGTTCCTGTCCGACGTGATGCCGACGGCCTGGCAGGCCGTCGACTACGCGAATGTGCCGGACGGTGGAACGGTTCTGGTTCTGGGTCTCGGCCCGATCGGTGACATGGCCACCCGGATCGCCCTCCACCGCGGCTACCAGGTCATCGCGGTCGATCTTGTCGACGAACGGCTGTCCAGGGCCATTGCCAGTGGCGCGACCACCATCGACCTCCGCGAGGTCGACGACGTGCCGGAGGCCGTGCGCAGCCTCACCGGGGGCCGCGGAACTGATTCCGTGGTCGACGCGGTCGGCATGGAGGCGCACGGTTCGCCGGTCGCTTCGCTGATGCAGAAGGCAACTGGCCTGCTCCCGCGGGGTCTTGCCGCGCCCCTGATGCAACGTGGTGGGATCGATCGACTCGCGGCGCTCCACACAGCCATTGAGGCCGTACGTCGCGGGGGGACCATCTCGCTCTCGGGTGTCTACGGAGGTCAGACCGACCCGATGCCGATGATGACGATGTTCGACAAGCAGATCACCCTGCGGATGGGGCAGGCGAACGTCCGCCGGTGGGTGGACGACCTGCTCCCGCTCGTCGAGGACCAGGACGTCCTTGGCACCGAGACGTTCGCCACGGACCACGTGGCTCTCGACGACGCTCCCCAGGCCTACCGCGACTTCCAGCACAAGGCGCACGGGACGGTGAAGGTGGTCTTCAGGCCCTGACCGAGGCTGGGTCCGGAACTGAGTCAGTCGTCGGTCAGTCG
Source organism: Marmoricola sp. (assembly GCA_025965195.1). Classification (GTDB taxonomy): domain Bacteria; phylum Actinomycetota; class Actinomycetes; order Propionibacteriales; family Nocardioidaceae; genus Marmoricola. Next base: position 63,370 of record JAOPXK010000121.1, on the reverse strand, counting down.
CCGCCGTCGTGCCGCCGATGCCGGACCAGTGGGGTCAGACCCCAGAGCGTCGCGAAGGACGCCAGGGCTGCGGCGAGGGACACGATCGCCGGTGTCCGGCCGGCCACCAGGTCGAAGGCCAGGAAGAGCACGCCACTGATCGTGACCGCCATCAGGACCAGGCCGGCCCGAGCACACTGGTTGGCAGCCTCCACCAGCCAGAGTCGGGCGCGGTGCCGGAACAGGATCCGGTGGTAGGCGGCCGGCGCGACGACGAGTGCTGTGGTCAGGACCGATCCGCACAGCACGATCAGGTAGCTGGTCCGCTGGAAGTCGTCGAGAGACTCGAACCGGTTGCTGAACGGCACGGTGAGCAGAAAGCCGGTGAGGATCTGTACGCCGGTCTCGGTGACGCGGATCTCCTGGAGCAGCTCGTTCCAGTTGCGGTCGATCGTTCTCGGATCGCCCGGCGAGGGCGGCGAGGGTTTCGTGTGCTCCGTCATGTGCACCTCAGTACCCACCATCGGAGCACTGAACCGGCATCGATGTCGGACGCCCTGCCAACCAGCCATCCGCAGCCTGGTACGCCAATCGGGGCGGGCGAAGTCTGCTGTCGCTCACACCGGGGTGTGAGCTCGCACGCTCTGGGTACCCGCGTCCCGCAACCCAGGAAAGGAGTCCTGATGCCAAAGAAGTCGGCCAACGTCAAGAACGAGAAGCAGTACGAAGCCCTGAAGGACAAGGGTATGTCGAAGGAGCGCGCCGCCAAGATCGCGAACTCCCCCAACGCGTCGAAGCACGGTGGCAAGTCGAGCGGATCCGGCGGCGACAGTTCCCAAGGAGGTACGACGGCGCAGAAGAAGAAGGCCGGCCGCAAGGGCGGCAAGGCAGCCCACCAGAGCTGAGCTGGCGAACACCTGAAGAACGAGAAGGCAGCGATCAGCTGAGGTGCTCCGGCTCCACGTCGGACTTGTGGCCCCGATCGGCTCCGGTCGGGGCCCCATTTCCCTCGGAGGTACGCGACCGTCCGGACTCCACCTCGAGTCGGACGATCACCGATTTCGACGTCGGACAGTTGCTGCCCATCGCGGTCGAGTCCAGCGGAACCAGCGGGTTCGCCTCCGGGTAGTACGCCGCGGCACAACCGCGTGGCGTCGGGTACGACACGACGCGGAACGCTGGTGCGGTGCGTTCGGTCCCGTCGGTCCACTCACTGATCAGGTCGACGAGCTGGCCTTCCCTCAGCCCCAGCGCGGAGATGTCGTCGGGGTGCACGAACACGACCCGCCGACCATTCTTGATGCCCCGGTAGCGGTCGTCCAGGCCGTAGATCGTGGTGTTGAACTGGTCGTGGCTGCGGAGGCTCTGCAGGATCAACCGCCCCTCGGGGACATCGAGCACCTCCATCGGGCTGATGGAGATGATCGCCTTGTCGGTCTCCGTGGGGAAGGTGCGCGAATCCCTTGGTGGATGGGGCAGCACGAAGCCTCCGGGGCGGGTCACCTTGTCGTCGTACCCTGCACAGCCAGGCACCACATGCGAGATCGCTCGGCGGATGGTCGCGTAGTCCGCCTTGTACTCCGCCCAGGGCACGGCGACCCGATCGCCCAGGGTCGCCGCTGCGATGCTGCAGACGATGTCGACCTCGGAGCGCAGGTCGGGACTTGCGGGTGGCAACGGCCCGCGCGAGGCATGTACGGCGGACATCGAGTCCTCGACCGTCACGCGCTGATCGATGCCGCCCGTCAGGTCCTTCTCGCTGCGCCCGAGTGCAGGAAGGATCAACGCAGTGCGGCCGCACATCACGTGTGACCGGTTCAGCTTGGTCGAGACCTGAATTGTCAGCTCGGCGTTCTGCATCGCCCTCTCGGTGACGACGGTGTCGGGCGCGGCCGAGACGAAGTTCCCGCCCATCGCCATGAACAGCTTGGCGTGACCGTCGCGTAGCGCGCGGATCGCGTCGACCGTGTCATAGCCGTTCTCGCGGGGTGGTTCGAAGCCGTATTCATCCTTGAGCGCGTCCAGGAAGTGGCCGGGCGGCTTCTCCCAGATCCCCATCGTCCGGTCGCCCTGCACGTTGGAGTGTCCGCGGACCGGGCACAGCCCGGCTCCCGGTTTGCCGATGTTGCCCTGGATCAGGGCGACGTTCACGAACTCCTTGATGGTGGCAACCGCGTTGCGGTGCTGGGTGATCCCCATCGCCCAGCAGTTCACGGTCGCCTTCGACGCAACGAACATGGCGGCTGCCTTCTCGATGTCGGCGCGGCGCAGTCCGGTAGCGTCCTCGACCTTCGTCCAGTCGAGCTGCCGCACGTGTGCCGCCCACTCGACGAAGCCACTGGTGTGCTGCTTGATGAAGTCGAGATCGAGGACTGTTCCAGCACGGCCATTGCGGGCGGCGTCATCCTCGGCCCGGAGCAGCAGGTGGCCGATCGCCTGGAACAGCGCGAGGTCACCGTTGACCTTGACCGGCAGGTGAAGATCCGCGAGGCCAGTGCCGATCCCCGTCAGTCCGCGCGGGGTCTGCGGGTTGTCGAACCGCATCAGTCCGGTCTCCGGGAGTGGGTTGATCGCCAGGATCTTGGCGCCGTTCTTCTTGGCGATCTCGAGCGCGGTCAGCATCCGTGGGTGGTTGGTGCCCGGGTTCTGTCCGCAGATGACGATCAGCTCGGCCTCATGGACGTCCTGCAGGCTGACGCTGCCCTTGCCGATCCCGATCGTCTCCGCGAGTGCGACCGAGGTGGACTCGTGGCACATGTTCGAGCAGTCCGGCATGTTGTTGGTGCCGAAGGCCCGGGCGAAGAGCTGATAGGTGAACGCGGCTTCGTTCGACGTACGGCCTGAGGTGTAGAAGACCGCCTGGTCCGGTTCGTCGAGTCCGGTCAGCGCCTCGGCGATCAGCGAGATCGCCTCGTCCCAGCCGATGGGCTCGTAGTGCGTCGAGTCGCGCCGACGGACAAGAGGCTCAACGATCCGGCCTTGTTGCCCGAGCCAGTAGTCGGTGTGGGACTCGAGGTCGTCCAGGCTGTGCTCGGCGAAGAACTCCGGCGTGACGCGCCTGGTGGTGGCCTCCTCGGCCACGGCCTTGGCACCGTTCTCGCAGAACTCGGCGGTCTTGCGGCTCCCGGGCTCCGGGTCGGGCCAAGCACAGCCTTGGCAGTCGAAGCCGTCAACCTGGTTGAGCTTGAGATAGCTGCGCGCGGTTCGCGCCACACCCATCTGCTCCAGACCGCGCTTCATCGCGACGGCAACCCCGGTGATCCCGGCTGCAGCCCGGCTGCGCTTGCCGACCTCGACGTCGGACTCGTCGATCTCCTGCGGAGCCGCTTTTGTCCCTCGACTGAACACGACTGCCTCCATCCACGTGTGATGAAGGATGCTTACCCAGTTCCGAGCAGGACACGCGCATCGGCGATCGGCGATCGGCGGCTCAGGCCGAGCTGACCTTCGCCCAAGCCGGCACCTCGGGTGGTCCTTCGAGCTCGACATCGCTCACTGGGGTGACCCGGTCGCCGGTTTCGGACGGCAGACTGCGCGTCGAGACCAGCCGGTCGGCGACGGCGCGAAGCTTGATGTCCTTGTCCCGGGAGTATCGGAGCAGGACCGAGAATGCCTGGTCGGCGGTCAGCGAATGCCGCTCCATCAATATTCCCTGGGCCTGACCGATCAGCTTGCGCGCATCGATCACCTGCCACATGTCCTCCTTGTGGAGGGCGGTCGCGAGCGCGATCGCGGCATGTCGAGCGAGGACGTGCGCCACCGCCTGGTCGTCGAGATCGAAGTGGTGCGGTCGCGGGTCATAGAGGTTGAGCGTGCCGACGGTCGAACTGGCGGTGTCGAGCCGGACACTCAGCACGCTCCGTACTCCCACCTCGGCGACCTGGCTGGCCCACGCCGGCCACCTCCTGTCGGAGAGGGTGTCATCGACGATCAGGCTTTGCTGGTCGGCCATGGCCACATCAGGTCCGTCACCGCACTCGCGCCGAACCCGGTCCAGTGCGGTGACGATCGGGTGGGTCTCGATGATCGTCTCCACCTGTCGCGGTGCATGGACGGGTGCGTGGACGAAGCTCACCCCGGCGTAGGAACAGGCGACGGCGCTGAGGCTGTACTCCAGCAGCCTCTCGACTGTCTCGTCGACGGTGGGTTCGTCATGGAGGAGAAGGGCCATCTCAGCGAACTTTTCGGCATTGGCATTCACCTGCAACCACCCCTCGAATCAGTCAGAGATGCACTACGTCATGCGACTACCCACCCGCCAGTCACCGCTGTGGAACTTCTGAGTTCGTCGGGTTGGGGTGTCGAGAAATTTATAGGCAGAAAGTGGCAGAGGATCAAGTCGAGGAGAACACCTGCGCCAGCAGGTCTGCCGGGCCGGCGTACACCTCGTCGGCCCCGGCCTCTCGCAGCTCCGCCGCCGACGTACCTCCGCAGGTCACGCCGACGCAGCCGATGCCGAGGTTCTTCGAGGCGTGGACATCCCAGACCGCATCACCGACGAAGGCAGCCTCCGTCGATTCGAGGTGAGCACGCTCCAGTGCAATCTGCAGAAGGTCGGGGTCTGGCTTGGTCCTCTCGACGTCGGACGCCGTCACGACCTCGTCCAGGTCCGGATGGTCGAGCGCCGACAGCAGGGCGTCCAGGTCACGGCCCGACGCGGACGATGCCAGCAGGACCTGGAAGCCGCGCGCCCGCACAGCGGCGAGGAGGCGAACCGCGTCGGGTAGCTCGACGAAGTCTCGCCAGTGGGTGGCCATCAACGCCGCATGCGACGCAACGAGTGCCTCGTCCTCACTCCGGTCGCGATCCTCCGGCAGAAGCTTGTCGAGGAGATGGTCGCTGCCCATGCCGATGCACCGATGGACGTGCGCCATCGGCACCCGGTGGCCAAACTGCCGCATTGCCGCGGCCCAGCTGACGGCATGGAGATAGGTGGTGTCGACCAGAGTTCCGTCCACGTCGAAGATCACTGCCTTCAAACCGGTCGCATTGAGGAGGCTCATCCGGCGCTCTTCTCCTTCGGAGCTGGGGACATTCCGGTACCCGCCGCGCATCCGGCCAAACTGCGCGTGCCGTTTCAGCTGGGCACATCGGGGTACCCGCCGGACAACTTCTCATCAGCCCATCAGCCCAGGGAGGGTCGTCTGATGCCCGTTTGGAACATGTCCTCTTCCGACCCGCAGGCTTCGGCCGAGTCGCCGCACCCGTCGCCATCAGCTGGGTTCGAGCGACGCGGATTCGTTGACTGCCGCGGCGATTGGCATTCGCTGGACGGTGTCGGAGCCGAGCGTGATTGGGAAGGAGCGACCGATGCTGGTCCCCAAGGCACGCGGTGAGCTCAGCGAGGCCCTCTTCGGCGCGCTTCGGGAACGACCCTCGGCCTGGACGGCTGTCTTCGATGCCGATCGACGGGATCGGGAGGACGTTCAGATCGCCCTGTGGGCGCTGTACGAGTTGCACTACCGCGGTTTCGAGGACGTCGACGAGGATCTCGAGTGGCACCCGGATGCGTCGAGACTCCGACACGAGCTGGAGGCGGACTTCGAATTGCTGCTGCGCTCACGCCAGCGCAGGACCCCGGCGTTGGAAGAGCCGTTCGACGAGGCTCTCTTCGCCCTTGTCGCAGATCACGACGGTCCGTCCGTTGCGAGCTTTGTCCAGCGAGAGGCATCCAGGGAGCAGGTGCTCGAGCTGCTGCGGTATCGGTCGATCTACCACCTCAAGGAGTCCGACCCAGTCGCCTGGGTCGTGCCGCGGCTCTCACCTGGGCCGAAGGCTGCCTTGATGGAGCTGCAGTACGACGAGTACGGGTGCGGTGATCCCAACCGTTTGCACGCACACCTGTTCGCCCGCGGGATGGAGGCATCTGGCCTGCGGACCGAGTACGGCGCGTACATCGACGACGTACCGGTTGAGGTGCTCGAGCAGAACAACGCGATGAGCCTGTTCGGACTGAACCGGCGGTTGCGTGGCGCCGCGCTCGGGCACCTTGCCGCGTTCGAAGCGACAAGCTCGATGCCGTCTCGTCGCATCGCCGCCGGCCTCACCCGGCTGGGACTTGCCACCGAGATGGTGGCTTACTACGAGGAACACATCGAGGCCGACGCCGTTCATGAACAGCTCGCCGTGCGAACGATCTGTGGCTCCATCCTCGCCGAGGAGCCAGCTCTCCGTGACGATGTGGTCTTCGGCGTTGAGACCTGTCTCGACCTCGAAGACAGGTTCGCGTCCTGGTTGATCGAAGGCTGGTCCCATGAGTGAGATCGGTGAGTTCGAACATCCTGACGAGATCATCTGCCCCGGAGGCCCGCTGCTGATTCGTGGGAACCACGCGGTGATCGACTCCGACGGGATCATCCACCACACCTCGCGGCCGGTAAGTGCGATCTGTCGTTGCGGAAAGTCCGCGAACCTGCCGTGGTGCGACACAACGCACAAGGCACTTCCGGAACGGCTCAGGCCGTGAGTAGCGACACTCGTGCTGTGCCGTCCGGATCCCAGCGGGGCCTCGACCTCGAGGTGGTGCCTTTCGGCCAACTGCAGATCGCCTTCGATCGACATGTGCTGCGTCCCCGCGACTGGACCACGGCTCAGGCGTCCTGGGCTGCCGAGCTCCTGGACGGACTGCCCCCAGGCCGCGTGCTGGAGCTGTGCGCCGGCGCCGGCCACATCGGACTACTGGCGGTCGCCGACAACGAGCGCAGCCTGGTCAGCGTCGACATCGATCCCATCGCAACCGCGTTCGCTGCTGGCAACTCGCTGGCCGCCGGCCTGGCATCGCGCGTTCAGGTACGCGAAGGAAGCCTGGACGCCGTACTTGGTGATGACGAGCGCTTCGCCCTGATCATCGCTGACCCGCCCTGGGTCCGCCGCAGCCACGTCGCACACTTTCCTGAGGACCCGTTGCTGGCGATCGACGGCGGCGCCGACGGACTTCAGGTCGCGCGACGGTGTGTCACCGTCGCCGAGAAACACCTGTGCCCGGGTGGGACGACCCTGTTGCAACTCGGCTCGCTCGCTCAGGCCGCTCAGATCAGTGACTTCATATCCAGGCACGATCGTCTTCGCATCAGCGAGATCCGCAACTTTCCCCATCAGGGCGTGCTGGTGCGGCTCGACCCCACGGAGGCAGTCCGATGACGACGTCACGACGCATCGTCAAGGCGAGCGAGGAGGGGGTGTGGCAGGTCCTTGCCGATGGCTGGCTCTATCCCGTATGGGTCGTGGGCGCCTCCCGAATGCGGGCGGTCGAAGACTCGTGGCCGGCACGGGGTTCCAGGATCCACCACTCCGTGGGGACCTGGCCGTTGCTGATCGATGACCACACCGAGGTGACCGACTCTCAGCCCGGCACCTTGCTCGCTCTGCGCGCTCGCGCGTGGCCAGCGGGCGAAGCCTGTGTGACGATCCGGCTGCGCCCGGTCGATGACGGCACCGAGGTGAGTATCGAGGAGCGGGTCATCGCTGGACCTGGCCGATTCATTCCGAACGCACTCGAGGCAGCAGCGCTCCGATGGCGGAACCGCGAAACCCTGCTGCGCCTGGCTTTCGTGGCAGAAGGACGGTCCTCTCGGTGACTGTCGGAATCGCACGGCCTGACCCGAGCGACGAAAGAGGAAGAGTCCGATGAGCTCAACTCATGATGCGGTCGTCATCGGCGCCGGACCCAACGGGTTGGTGGCGGCCAACTACCTCGCCGACGCCGGGTGGTCCGTGATCGTCCTGGAGGCGCAGCCCCATATCGGCGGAGCCGTACGCAGTGACGACGACGTTCATCCAGGCTTCACCCACGACACCTTCAGCTCGTTCTACCCACTCGCCGCTGCCTCACCCACGATCACTTCGTTCGGTCTCGAGGAGCACGGACTGACGTGGCGCCACGCGCCCGCCGTGCTCGGACACCCCCTTCCTGACGGTGACTGGGCGCTCTTGCACCGGGACCGTGAGATCACCGGTTCGCTGCTCGAGCAGCTGCACCGCGGGGACGGTGAGGCGTGGCTGAAACTCTGTTCCGAGTGGGACGACATCGGTGAACAGATCGTGCATGCGCTGCTGACCCCGTTCCCGCCCGTGCGCTCCAGCCTCGCTGCGCTTGCGCGGCTCCCACGAGTCGGGGGTCTCGAGTTCGTCAAGGCCATGTTGACCCCGGTGGTTGACTTCGGCGTTCAACGCTTCCACGGGCCTGGCCCCCGCCTCCTTCTCGCCGGAAACGCCGGCCATTCGGATATCCCGATCACCTCTCCGGGATCGGGGCTGATGGGCCTGTTGATGTCGATGCTCGCGCAGACGGTTGGCTTCCCGGTACCCGAAGGTGGCGCGAGTGGTCTGAGCGAGGCCCTGGCACGCCGCTTCCGGTCGCGCGGAGGCGAGATCCACTGCGGCGCCGAGGTGACCGCGATCGATGTCGAGGGCCGGCGCGCCACCGTCGTACGGACTGCAGGAGGCGACCGGTATCCCGCAGGCCGGGCAGTGATCGCGAGCGTGGTCGCTCCGCACCTCTACGGCGGCCTGCTCGCACCTGATGACGTACCCGCCCGGACAGCGCGTGCGATGAAGCGGTTCCAGCGGGATCCCTCGACAGTGAAGGTGGACTGGGCGCTGAGCTCACCGCTCCCATGGGCATCCCCTCCTGTTCATCAGCCCGGCACCTTCCACGTCGCCACGTCCGTGCAGGAGATGGCAGAAGCAACGGCCCAGGTGGCCTCCGGAGCTGTGCCGAGATCGCCCTTCATGCTGGCTGGACAGATGACGGCAACCGATCCCACCCGGTCGCCGAAGGGCACCGAGGCACTGTGGGCCTACACCCATGTCCCGCAGGACGTCGTCGCTGATGCCGGCGAGGGTGGCATCTCCGGGAGCTGGGACGCCGATGACCTCGAACGCCTCGCCGACCGGATGCAAGCGCGCATCGAACGTCTCGCGCCCGGTTTCGAGTCGACCGTGTTGGCCCGACGGATCCTCGGGCCCCGCGAGCTGGAAGCGCGGGACTCCAATCTGATCGGTGGGGCGATCAACGGCGGCACGTCGCAGCTTCATCAGCAGCTCATCTTTCGGCCGGTCCCGGGGCTGGGGAGAGCAGAGACGCCCATCAAGGGTCTCTACCTCGCGTCCGCATCCGCCCATCCCGGCGGCGGCGTGCACGGTGCGCCCGGCGTGAACGCGGCTCGCGCGGCGATCGCCCACAGTCGCCTCCATCGGCTCATTCCTCACACGAGGGCGCGATGACCGCGATGACCGCGATGACTTGGGGCCGGACCGATGCGTAATCGGTCCGGCCCCATCTCCATCTCCAGGATCTGCGCGGCCGACAGGCAGATCCCAGGATGGTTCTCGCAGGACGGATCGGAGCGTCTCGTCGGCATCGACCACTGACCTTGACCGGGAAGTACCCCGTCGACGACAGGTCATGCGCCCGGCCGGAGCCCGCGTCACCACCGATTGCCAGCTGTCTCGGCGGCTGCCGTTCTTTCTGGTAGCAGGCTGAGAAAGAACTCGGGTGCCACCAGATGATCTGTGCCAATGTGGCTCATGCCCAGGACACCTTGGATGAAGAGCGCGGTCGCTGCAGGCGCGGTCGCAGTACTTTTGATCGCGATCGCTCCGGCCGGGAACGCGGCCCCGGCGGCCACGTCATCGCCCTCGCCGACGGCGCCCTGCGACGCGATCAGCCCGATCGCGATCCCGTGCGTCGCGCTCGGCAAGGCCACCGATGCGGTGGGCGCCGAGTGTCGTCGCGTCGGAGTTCCCGACGCCCTCTGTGTGCTTCCCCTTGCCCACAACGTCACTCAGGCGGCGCGGGACGCCTACCTGCAGTCCTGGGTGCACCGGACCGCGCAGTTCCAGTACGCGCTCGGGAATCCGCTGCCGCTGCGAGACGCGCAGTGGCTGGGCACGCACAACTCGTTCAACAGTCTCAGCGACTCGCTCACGTTGTCGCATGCCGACTCCAACCAGCAGCTGTCACTGACCCAGCAGCTGGACATCGATGTCCGCGCTCTCGAGTTGGACCTGCACTACATTCCGCGGCTCGAGCTCCTCGGCGGGCGTGCGGTCACTGTGTGTCACGGGCAGGGACCCGACGTCGGAGACCTTGGCTGCACGCTGGAACCGCTGTTCGCGAACACGCTGCCTACGATCGCCTCATGGCTGAACGCCCCGGCCCACGCTGGAGACGTCGTCCTGCTCTACCTCGAGGACGAGATGAAGAACCCGGCGGCCTACGCGTCGACGATCGCGACCTTGGACCGCGTGCTGCGCCGCCCGGACGGCAGCAGCCTCATCTACCATCCCGACCCGGCACAGCGCTCGACCAACGGCTGTGTCCCGCTCCCGCTCGGCGTTTCGCGTGACGATGTCCGCGCGTCCGGTGCGCGCGTGGTGCTCATCGGATCCTGCGCGCCCGGCTGGTCGGCCGACGTCTTCGACTGGAACGCCGACCACGTCGAGAGCGGCTCGGCTTCTGGCTACCAGCCGTACCCGACATGCGATGCGACCTACGGCGCCGGCGTGTACGCCTCCCAGCTGGTCCGCTACTTCGAGGACACCACCCTGGTCTCGGCGCTGCTCAACCCGACCCGGCCGCCGACCGACCCGGAGGCGCTCACCCCGCAGAAGGTCCAGTCGATGACCAACTGCGGCGTGAATCTTTTCGGCCTGGACCAGTTGCTCCCCGAGGACGGGCGCATTCAGGCGACGTTGTGGAGCTGGGCGCCGGACGAGCCGCGTGCGGGTGCAGGAGGCTGCACGCTGCAGGGAGCCGACGGCCGCTGGGCCGCCGCGCCGTGCACGGACGCCCATCCCGCCGCCTGCCTGGTCGCGGGCACCTGGACGGTGACCCCGAGTCCGGTGACGTTCGCCGATGCTCCGGCGGCCTGTGCTGCCATCGGTTCAACGTTCGCACTGCCCCGGGCCGGGGACCAGAATGCCCGGCTGCATGCGGTGGCCGGACCGGCAGGCGCCTGGGTCCGGAACACCATCGCGTCGTAGCGACCGGGCGCAGCCAGGAGAGCTCCAGCCGAACAGCAGCTGGAGCGGGGCGGCGCGGGTCTGTACGGCGCCGGCACGCGGTGTGAGGCCGCCGCGCCTGACGCAGGGGTGCGCAGAGGGTCGAGTAGAGCATTAAGCAGAACTTTATTGACAGGCCGTGGATCTCGACTAAGTTTGACGATAAATCAGGCGCACCGCTGGTTTCGCGGACCCCAGACCTGAATATCGACCGAGAATCAAGGAGCAGTCGTGGCTGACATCGAGCCGACAGCACAATCCAATGCAGGTAACGGACGCTCGGAGATGATCCGGGGAACGTTGAGTATTCCTAATGTCGGCTCTGATGCACTCGATATTCCATATTTCGATATCCGGGGTAGGCGCGATGGCCCCCAGCTCACTGTCCTGGCGGGTGTGCACGGAACTGAGTACACGTCGATCGCGGCGGTCAGGGAATTCGTTCGCGATATCGACCCGGAGACCGTGTCCGGCCGAATTCTCGTCGTTCCGGTGGTGAATGTCTCGGCTTTCTGGGCTCGGTCGCCATTCGTGGTTCCGGGTGATGGCAAGAACCTGAATCGAAGCTTTCCGGGTGACGCAAACGGTTCCACTGCAGAAATACTGGCGGAGCGGGTTTTCAATACCTTCATTGTCGGTGCAGATTTCTTGGTCGACCTGCACGCCGGTGACCTGCCCGAGTCGCTCGTGCCCTTCACGATCTTCGACGAGTCTCCGGTCGAAGCGGCGTCGCGTGATCTCTCCGTGGCCTACGGCCTCCCGCACAGCGTGCGACAGAACGCAACGGGCCGAATCGTGGCAGGAAGCAGCTGCGCCGCGGCGGCAGCAATCGGCATCCCGTCACTGGTCGCCGAATCGGGTCAGAACGGCCTGCTCGAGCGACCGGCCATCGATGCGCATCTGGACGGACTGCGCAACCTCGCCCGATTCGTCGGCGTACTTGATGGCGACCCGTGGCCGGTTCGCGAGGTGCATCAGCACGAGGGCTGGGACTGGCTGTACGCCGATCAGGCCGGTTGGTGGCAGGCGAGCAAGGCGATCGGGACATCCGTCGAGGCGGGTGAGCTGATCGGGACTGTCAGCGACGTATGGGGTGATGTGTGCACGGAGGTACGCGCGCCAGGCGCCGGCACGCTGCTCTTCCACACCGCCAGCCCCGCAGTTGCCGAAAAGGGCATCCTGGCCGGCATCGGCCGCGCCTGAATCTGAGCTCACGCCGAGCTCGCGATCACCTGAACCGCTGGTCCCCAGAAAGGCGCCCCATGGTGCCGGGGGTCTCTCATGTAGCAACGGTTAATGCTGCGTGTTGTGGAGGCCCATTCTCCGTGAACGCCGGGTGGCGGAACATGGGGCCCACTCGCCGATGACATCCCCCGCACGGCCCTTGGCGCTGAGGAATCACGCAGTTTGTAGTGAATCGCAATTTTTCTCGCAATGTAGCGCGCAATCGCGGAGTTCCGCCGATCGGTTGCGCATATAACAGATAAGGAACTTCGAAAATGGCATCCGTTTCCAAAAAGAGCGGGTATTTGTTAGCCACTGCCACTACGTTAGCGATGTTGGTCACTGGTTGCTCCTCGAACGGGAGCGCCTCGAACGCCTCCGGAGGCAGCGATGTGATCACGATCGGCACCACCGACAAGGTGTTGTCGCTCGACCCGGCAGTCTCGTGGGACACCGACTCGTTCGCCATCATGACGCAGGTCTATCCATTCCTGATGAACTCCGCCTACGGGAGTGCGGATGTTCAACCGGACATTGCCACGTCCGCCGAATTCACTTCGCCCAAGGAGTACACGGTCAAGCTGAAGCCCGGCTTGAAGTTCGCCAACGGGGATGACTTGACCTCATCCGACGTGAAGTTCTCTTTCGACCGCATCCTCAAGATCAACAATCCGATCGGGCCAGCCGCGCTGCTTCACAACCTGGCAAGCGTTTCCACTCCCGACCCCCTGACCGTGGTCTTCAACCTGAAGACCGCGAACGACCAGGTGTGGCCGCAGATTCTCTCCAGTCCGGGCGGGGCGATCGTGGACGAGCAGGTGTTCTCCCCGGATGCAGCCACGCCGGACCAGACCATCGTCAAGGCGAATGCCTTCGGCGGGCAGTACGTCATCACCAGCTATGACGCGAACAACCTCGTCTCCTACAAGGCGAACCCGAACTACCAAGGCATGATGCCCAAGGCAAAGACGGACGTCATCCGGGAGAAGTTCTACACAGACGCCTCGAACCTGAAGCTTGACGTGGAGGCCGGCAACATTGACGTGGCATGGCGCAGCCTGTCGCCCACGGACATTGCCAGCCTCAGGACGGACAAGAAGGTCAAGATCGTCGACGGACCCGGTGGAGCGATCCGCTTCATCAACTTCAACTTCGATACTCAGCCCTATGGAGCGAAGACTCCCCAGGCTGACCCGGCGAAGGCGCTCGCCGTGCGCCAGGCGGTCGCGGATCTGGTTGACCGCAACGCGATTGCGAAGCAGGTCTACCAGAACACCTTCAAGCCGCTGTACTCCTTCATCCCGGACGGGATTCCGGGCGCGACGCCCGTGCTCGAATCACGCTACGGCGACGGACACGGCGGGCCGGACCCTGCCAAGGCGAAGGCGGTCCTGGCCGCGGCCGGCGTGACCGTGCCGGTCAAGATGGACGTGCAGTACAACACCGACCACTACGGTCCGGCGTCAGTCGACGAATATGGCCTCGTCAAGGACCAGTTGGAGTCCAGCGGCCTGTTCAAGGTCAACCTGCAGTCGACCGAATGGGTTCAGTACGTCAAGAACTGCACCGGCGACGCCTGCCCGGTCTGGCAGGCCGGTTGGTTCCCGGACTACTCCGATGCGGACACCTACCTGCAGATCTACACGAAGGCTGGCTACGACAACCTTCACTACGACGACCCGACCGTCTTCGGCCTCATCGCCAAGCAGGGGGTCACGACGGACAAGGCTGCACGGATCAAGGTGATCCAGGAGATCCAGTCGAAGATTGCCGACCAGGTGCCGACGGTGCCGCTGCTTGAAGGCAGCCAGATCGCTGTCACCGGCACCGACATCACCGGCGTGAAGGACACGCTGGATGCGTCCTTCAAGTTCCGCTACGCGGCCTTGGCCAAGCGCTAGCGAGAACCTCTTGTGATGGCCAAGCCATTCGGAGGGGGTGACCCACTGCAGTGGGTCACCCCTTTGGCGCTAAGTTCCAGGTGCGATAAAGGCTCCGCCCCTCGCGTCGCTCACCATGCGCGGGCCAACCCGACAGGCGATTGATGGATACGAACGCGACGCCCGTGCACCTGGTCACCGCTGACCCGCCGGCCAAGGGCAAGAAGCAGGGAGGCTCGCTCTGGCTCTACGCCGTTGTTCGTCTCCTGCTCATCATCCCCACCATCTTCATCCTCACTACCCTCGTCTTCATCTTGATGAGGCTCACGGGGGACCCCATCACGGCCGCGATGGGCGGCCGGCTGTCCGCCGCCGAGCTCGCTCAACGCGTCCATGCCGCCGGCTACGACCGGCCGATGATCACCCAGTACCTGCAGTACCTCGGCCACACCTTCACCGGAAACTTCGGGACGACCATGAGCGACAATCGCCCGGTCACCCAGATCCTGACGACGTACGGCGCGGCGACTCTGGAGCTCGCGTTCTATTCGCTGATTGTCGCGTTCGTCGTAGGGATCCCGCTCGGCATGATCGCGGCCTACTATCGCGACAAGGGCCAGGACGCCTGGCTGCGGGTGTTCGCCATCTTGTGGTACGCGACGCCGGTCTTCTTCTCCGGCTTGCTGTTGAAGCTCGTCTTCTCCATCTGGCTCGGCTGGCTTCCGGTCGCCGGACGCGCGACAACAGGATCCGAGATCACCCTGCAGTTCCTGCCGCACAGGACGAACATCTATCTCATTGACGCCCTGCGAACGGGCAACGTGAGCATCGTCTGGGACGTCCTTCAGCACGCGGTACTTCCCGCGGTCGCGCTCGGTCTGCTCACCGCAGGCATCTTCTTGAGACTGGTCCGCGCGAACGTCATCGGGACCCTGTCCACGGACTATGTCGAGGCAGCGAGGTCGCGCGGGGTGGGCGAGTTCCGACTTGTTCGAAAGCACGCCTACCGCCCGGCTCTGATCCCCATCATCACCGTGATGGGGCTCCAGATTGCCCTTCTCCTCGGCGGTGCTGTCCTCACCGAGACCACCTTCGAATGGAGGGGCCTCGGCTTCGAGCTGGTCCAGTACCTGGATGCGAGGGACTTCGTTGCGGTACAGGGAATTGTCATCCTTCTCGCGATCATCGTTGCGGTGACCAACTTCATCGTCGACCTCGTCGCCGCGCTCATCGACCCGAGGGTGAGGTACTGACATGGGACGCTCGTCCACCCGGTCCATCTCCACCAGGAGACGCCGCATCTGGGACCGACTGCCCATTGTCAGCCACCTGCGACAGAGCGTCGGTGTCCAGCGCTGGATGCTTGTCACCGGCCTGATCCTGACCGGAGGATTTCTCCTCACCGCGTTGCTTGCGCCGCTCATCGCGCCGTACGGACACGCTCAGCTGGGCGACTCGAAGGGCTCGTTCGGAGTTCAGCAGCCGCCCAGTGCCCAACACTGGCTGGGCACCACGGTCGGCGGCTACGACGTCTTGTCCCGGGTGATCTGGGGCTCGCAGACCGCGATCGTGGTCATCGTCGTCGCGGTGATTCTGTCCATCTTCGCCGGCGTCCTGCTCGGCCTCGTCTCGGGCTACTTCGGCGGCTGGCTCGATCGCGTGCTTGTCATGATCTGTGACGCCGTCTATGCGTTTCCATCGCTCTTGTTGGCCATCGTGATGTCGATCGTCATCTCTGGTGGACAGTCCAGTCTTGTGGGCGGGATCCTGGCCGCAGCGAGCTCCATCACCGTTGTCTTCATCCCGCAGTACTTCCGGGTGATTCGAGCGGAGACGGTGGGAATCAAGGCGGAGGCGTTCGTCGAGTCCGCGAAGGTGATCGGGGCCAGCCCCTGGCGCATCATGTTCCGCCACGTGCTGCGGAACTCCACCCGCACGCTGCCGCTGATCTTCACCCTCAACGCCTCCGAGGCCATCCTGACCCTTGCTGGACTGGGCTTCCTCGGCTTTGGCATCGAGCCGTCGGCCGCATCGGAATGGGGCTATGACCTCAACAAGTCATTGTCAGATGTGACGAGTGGTATCTGGTGGACGTGCCTCTTCCCGGGTCTCGCGATCGTCCTCACGGTGTTTGGTGTGACGCTCGTAGGAGAGAGCCTGAACGAGTTGGGCGATCCGCGACTGCGCGGTCGCAAGGCAGTCGCTGCCGACTCAGCGAAGGTGACCCTGGGGGCAGCTCTCCTCGCGGACGACGCCGCCGGTGTCCTCGGAACCCACCCTGATGGAAGGCCGGAGAATGACTGACGTCGTCGAGGTTTCGGATCTGTCGATCTCCTTCGCCACGGATGCCGGAGCGGTCAGGGCCGTTGACGGGGTGACCCTGTCCATTGCACGCGGTGAGGTGCTCGCAGTCGTCGGGGAGAGCGGCAGCGGCAAGACCGTGACCGCGAAGGCCATTCTCGGCCTCCTCCCGGAGACCGCGACAGCGAACGGCGTGATTCTGCTCAGCGACAAGGAGGGCACCAAGACCTCCGAGGTGCTCTCCCTTTCCAAGTCGCAATTGCGAAAGGTGCGGGGCACCGACGTCGCGATGGTCTTCCAGGAGCCGTCGAGTGCGCTGAATCCCGTCTACACCGTTGGTTGGCAGATAGCCGAAGGGCTCCGAGCTCACGGCAAGTACACCAGGTCCCAGGCGCGCGCCGCGGCCATCGACATCCTGGAACGAGTCGGTATCCCCGACCCCAAATCGCGAGTTGACTACGACCCGCACCAGTTCTCCGGTGGACAGAAACAGCGTGTCATCATCGCGATGGCGCTCGTGCTCAATCCCGGTCTGATCGTCGCGGACGAGCCAACCACGGCTCTGGACGTCACCGTCCAGGCGGAGATCCTCGACCTGCTCCGCCAGTGCCGAGACGAGTTCGGCGCAGCCATCCTCCTCATCACCCACAACATGGGGGTGGTGGCCGACCTCGCCGACCGGGTTGCGGTGATGTACCAGGGTGAGATCGTCGAGCAGGCCGACGTGAAGACCCTGTTCGCGTCGCCGAAGCATGACTACACGAAGCGACTGCTTGATGCCGTGCCGCACATCGGCCAGCACACGGCGAGGACATCGGAGCGCGCCAGCCGGATGGCAAAGACGTGGGCCGAGGAAGCGCCGCTCGTGACCGCAACCGATCTGCGGATCGAATACCCCGGCCGCTTCGGCCGACCAGGTTTCGTCGCAGTCGCCGGGGTGAGTTTCGTGGTCCGCCCGGGTGAGGTGCTCGGGCTGGTCGGCGAGAGCGGATCCGGCAAGACGACGATCGGTCGCGCGATCGCCGGGCTCGTCCGGGTGACCGGCGGGTCGCTGAAGGTGCTCGATCTTGAGATGAACGGGATCAGGGAACGGGTGTTCCGGACGGTTCGCAAGGACATCGGATTCGTCTTCCAGGATCCGTCCACCAGCTTCAACCCGCTGCTGACGATCGCCGAATGTGTGGCAGAGCCGCTCATCGTGCACGGACGGATGAAGGACGCAAGCTCGGCGCGCGCTCGGGTCGATGAGCTCCTTGAGGCAGTGCAGCTGCCGCGAGCGTACGGAGACCGTTACCCACATGAGCTCAGCGGCGGGCAACGGCAGAGAGCGAGCCTGGCTCGCGCGCTCGCACTCGAACCCAAGCTGCTCATCGCGGACGAGCCGACCTCAGCCCTGGACGTCTCGGTACAGGCCAAGGTGCTGGAGCTGTTCAGTGAGCTGCAGAGTGAGTTCGGCTTCGCGGCCCTGTTCATCAGTCACGACCTCGCGGTCATCGACATCCTGGCCGATCGGATAGCGGTGTTGCACGACGGCGAGCTGGTCGAGGAGGGTATCGGCGCCGACGTGCTCGTAGCGCCGCGGGATCCCTACACCAGACAGCTGCTCGCCTCCCTCCCGGTTCCGGATCCGGTCGCGCAGGCGATGCGCCGTGAGGAGCTCCATCGGTTGAGGGCTGCGAGCCTCCCTCGTCTCACCTCGTGAGGGAAGGCTGGCTCAGGAAACGCCCTCGCGTTGTGGGTCCTTGAGGATCCGGCGGGCGATGTAGTTGCGCAGGATCTCCGACGAGCCTCCGGCGACCTTGAGCACCTTGATGTCGTTGAGGATGTCGGCGTAGGGCTGGTCGAAGTAGAGGCCGTGCCCGCCGACCATCGAGTAGGCGACCGAGCTCGCCTCCTCGGCTGCGTCGATGGACAGCCGCTTCGCCAGGCTCGTCTCCAGGGCGATGTCGTTGCCCTGCAGGTGCATGAGGGCGGCGTGGTCACGGGCCATCGAGGCCGCGCTCAGGTTGGACCAGTTGTCGGCGATCATCCACTGGATGCCCTGGAAGTCGGTGACGACGTTGTCGCCGACCTGGCGGTCCACGGCGTACTCGAGAGCCAGATGCATGGCCCTCCGGCCGAGACCGATCAGCTCCGAGGCGTTGCCCAGCCGGCTGATGTTGAACGTCGACAGGAACGTCTCCAGACCTTCACCCGGCGCGCCCAGGAGTGCGGACTCCGGCACCCGGACGTCATCGAAGTACACGTCCGCGGTCCGGATCAGCCTCAGGCCGACCGGGTTCGTCACCGCGGTGCGGATTCCGTCGAGGGACATGTCGACCAGGAAGCTCGTGAGGCCCTCCTCCGCCACGGCGTACACAAGCGTCACATCGCAGTCGGCGCCCAGGTTCACGTGGGTCTTCGCGCCGTTGATGATCCAGTCGGAGCCGTCGCGCACTGCCGAGGACTTCATGGTCTTGAACGACGAGCCGGCGTTCTTCTCACTGATCGACTCGGAGAAGACGACCTCACCGGTGGCGATGCCACGCAGCCACTGCTCCTTCTGTTCCTGGGTGCCCCAGTCCAGGAGCCAGCGTTCTCCCTGGACTGCGATCTGGCCGGACACGAGACCATGACGCCCGACCTCCTCACTGATCACGGCGTACTCCGGAACTCCGCCACCGAGACCGCCCCACTCGGTGGGGACGATGGGACCCAGGTAGCCCAGGGCGCCGACCTCGCGATAGAGCTCGCGAGGGAAGACGTTGTCCCGGTTCGCCTGGTCGAGTTCGGCCCGGTGCTCAGCCGCAAACGTCCCAAGCGTCGACCTGGTCTCGTCGATCCAGAGACTTCTTTGCTCATCGTGGCGAAGCAGGGGGTACATGGATCTCCTAGAGGGTCGGTTTCCGGTCACGGGTCAGTGACCACATCTGGCGGGCCCGCTCGACCTGGATGGCTGACGCCCAGTGCTCGGCCGATGAGGTGGTCAGGTTGAGGGAGGACTTGAGAGCGCGAGCGAGCTCGGGGTCACGAGCAAGATGGGCAGTGGCGGCCCCCACGACGTCCTCGATCTCGTCCGTGTGGACGACTCGCGAGACGAGCCCGATGGCGAGTGCTTCGGCCGCGTTCACCGATTGTGCGAACATCCCCAACGCGGCGGCCCCCTGACGGCCGGTCGCCTGCTCGAGGAGGTGGAAGTGGCCCCCGCCGACATGGATCCCGTTGGGGGCAAAGCCCGAGATGAAGCGCGCAGAGTCCGACGCGATGCGCATGTCCGCAACCAGAGCGAGGTTCAGGCCGGCGCCGACCGCGGCGCCGTCGACCAGGGCAATGGTCGGAACCGTGAGGCGCCGGACGCGCTCGAAACCGCCGTACAGGCTGCCGAGGGCTTCGTAGGCCTCGTGCGCCTGCGCATCGCCGAGGCCGGCGAGCACGTCGCGCGCAGCACCCGAGCAGAAGGCGCCGTGCAGGCCGGTGATGATCGCCGCGCCGATGTCGAGGTCCGCATCCACGTCGTCGCAGAGCGCGACCAGCTCGGCGACGCTGCTCTCGTCGAGCGCATTGCGCGACGACTTGCCGTCCAGCTCGATCCAGGCGACACCATTGCGCACCCTCGAATGGACGCGCGTTCGCTGCGCAGCAGGAGACATGAACGGCGTCTTTCTAGTGGCCAGGCGATTTTGGGCGATCGGTTCTGGCTCCCATTAGAGAAGACTCGCACCATATTCGGAATACCGCGCCCACGCAGGCAGCGGTAAGACAACCTTCATGCCTGGCCGGCTGGTCGCCGTACGGCTGAGGGCGACTGGCGCGGGCAGCGTGACGCCAGGACCGCCCCCGAGTCAGGTGCCCAAAGAGGTGCCAGGAGAGGCGCGGACCTCCAGGGTGACGCCGAGCGCTGCGCCTGTCTGGAAGTAGGTGAACCCGGAGCCATCTGCCCGACGCCCGCGGACCCCTGGAGCCAGGCCTGCGTCCTGCCCGATCCTCTCGGCCTCCGCGACATCGGGTACGTCGAAACCGAGGTGGTAGACCCCGGGGCCGCGGTCTTCGAGGAACCGGCGCTGGGCAGTGTTGCCGGGGCCGGGCTGGCAAAGCTGCAGCTGGATGTTCCCGAGGTTGCACAGCTTGTAGGTCAGGCTCTCGAACTCTGACCGTTCGAGGCTGACCTCGACGTAGTCCGAGAGCGGCGGGTAGTCCTGCCAGTCGCAGACTCCCAGGTTCTCGAAGTAGCGCATTGCATCGTCGATGTCCTCGACCACGATGCAGACGTGGTGGAGCGTCTCGAAGATCGTCTTGTTCTCGGGCATGGAGGCCTCCTGCGGTAGCGCGGGTCTCAGAGATCGAGGTGGGGGTAGCCGAAGTCGGTCACCCGGAGGTGGTTCTCCTTGGTGGTACGTGGGCTGGCGAACCGGATGAGGTTCCAGACGGTGCCCGCCTTGTCGTTCGTGCCGGACGCGCGAGCACCACCGAAGGGCTGGTGGCCGACCACGGAGCCGGTCGGCTTGTCGTTGACGTAGAAGTTGCCGGCGGTGTAGCGCAACGCGTCGGCGGCCTGCGCCACTGCGGTGCGGTCCTGGGCGAACACGGCACCGGTGAGGCCGTACGTCGTGGTGGAGTCGACCAGCTTCAGGACGTCTTCCCACTCGTTGTCCTCGTAGACGAACGTGGTCAGCACCGGAGCGAACAGCTCGTTGGTGATGAACGTCGAGCGCGGGTCGTCCACCTCGAGGACGGTCGGGTCCACGAACCACCCCACACTGTCGTCGGTGTTGCCGCCGACGACGACCAGGTTCTCCTTGCGTGCCTGGGCGAGGGCCTCGACGTGCTTGGCGTGCTGGCGGCCGTTGATGACGGCTCCGACGTACACCGAGGGGTCGGTGGGATCGCCGACCTTTACCTGCTCGGTCATCGCAACCAGTCGCTCGCGCAGTTCGGGCCACAACGAGCGGGGAACGTAGAGGCGTGACGCCGCGGAGCACTTCTGGCCCTGGTACTCGTAGGTGCCGCGGATGCACGCGACCGCCAGAGCTTCGACGTCGGCGCTGGGGTGGGCCACGATGAAGTCCTTGCCGCCAGTCTCGCCGACGACACGCGGGTAGTTGCGATACTGCGCGATGTTCTCACCGACGCTGCGCCACAGGTGCTGGAAGGTGGTCGTCGACCCGGTGAAGTGGACGGCCCCGAGGTGGGGGCTGTCGAGGACGGTGGGGCCGATGTCGGGGCCCTCGCCGTAGACCACGTTGATGACGCCCTCGGGCAGGCCGGCTTCGCGCAGCAGCTGCATCGAGAGATGGGCCACCAGCGAGGCGGACTCGGCCGGCTTCCAGACGACCGTGTTGCCCAGGATCGCGGGTGCGAAGGCCAGGTTGTTCATGCAGGTGAAGTTGAACGGCGTCACCGCGAAGACGAAACCCTCGAGCGGGCGGTACTCGAGGCGATTCCAGGCTCCTGGGTTCGACCCGGGCTGTACGTCGTACATGTCGACCATGTTCTTGACGTTGGCGCGGATGAAGTCGACGGTCTCGCAGGCTGCGTCGATGTCAGCCTGGTACGACGTCTTGGAGAGCTCGATCATGGTCGCCGCGTTGAGCCGGGCACGCCAGGGTCCGTGTTCGAGCATGTCGGCCGCCCGTAGGAACGGAGCCACCCGCTCCTCCCAGGGGAGCCGTCCCCACCACTGCGCATTGCTGACGGACGCGTCGACCGCGGACTGGGCTTCCTTCGCTCCGGCGTAGTGGACCTGGCCGAGAACCTCTTTGTGGTTGTGCGGGGCCACGATGTCGACCCGCTTGCTCGTGTGGACCTCGTGTCCGTCGATGTTCGAGGCGACCACGAAGTCGGCGTTCCGGATGTCATCGAGGGCCGAGGCGAGGTCGGCGCGCTGCTGCGAGCCGGCCGCGAACGCGTAGGGGTCGGTAGGAGCGATCGGGAAGAGGCTGGTGCGGCCGGCGGAGCTGGACATGGTTCTCCCGGAGTCAGTGGTCGATGGTCAGACCATCGTGGCACGAGCGACTTCCAGCGTCAACGAGAGCTAGGGCGCCAACGCAACAAGTGGTCCGCCATCGCGCGCCGGGCCCCGGCTCCGTCACCGGCGATCAGCAGCTCGAGCAGCACGATCACCTCCTGGCGCAAGGTGGCCGGGCTGTCCGACTGCGGCTCGATCCGCTCGAAGCTCCGCTGTAGCGCGTCGTGGATGCCGCGACTCACCGCGACCCGCACCGAGTTCTGGCTGAGCACGGGCAGCAGCTCGTGCACCTCGAGATCGATGGCCTCGATCGTCTCCCAGTCCATTGCCGCGGGCGCGTCACGCACCTGGGCGAGCAGGTCTTCGAGGTGACCTCGCTGCTGCGGGGTCGCCCGGACCGCGGCGAGCTCGGCGTTGACCTGCTCGAAGTCGAACCGGAACTCGTTCAGGTCCTGCTCGGTCGCAGACTCGAAGAGCAGCAGCGTCGAAAGAGCGGCTCCGACGAGGGCGGCGTCAGGCCCGGTGAAGAAGGCTCCGCCCGTCCCACCGAGCCGGATGTCGACCAGGCCGTGCGCCTCCAGGTTGCGCAGGGCTTCTCGCACCGTGGTGCGACCGACGGTGAGGATGCGGCTGAGCTCGCGCTCGCTCGGCAGACGCTCGCCGACGGCGACGCTTCCAGAGAGCAGGATCTCCCGGAGCTTGCTGACGACGTCGTCCAGTGACCTGACCCTGACGGCAGGAGAGAGGAGCGTTTCGAAGTCGGCCGGCATGCCAGATGTGTAGCACAGCTGGCGGGTCTGACCCGCGTGCTCACGAGTCGATGCCGGACACCACCTGCTGCAGGCGCACCAGGAACTCCTTGGCCAGCGGAACGTGGTCGTCACTGCTCGGCAGCACGGCGTACACCTCTCGAGCGACCCGCGACGACAATGGCCGATTGGTCGTGGTCGGCAGGTCGTTCAGCGCGAGCTTGGGAATGAGCGCAATGGCGACCCCGGCCTCGGCCAGCGACTGCGCCACGTCGTAGGACTCTGTCTGGAAAGGCACATGCGGGATGAACCCGGCTTCGGCCGCCGCATCATCGAGCTGGGTTCGTGAGGGTCGCCCCTTCGGTCCACTGGCCCAGTCCTCCGCGGCCAGGAGGGACAGCTCGATGGGGGCGCCGGAAGCGTCGGCGGCGAGTCGGTGGTCATCCGGCAGAACCACGACGAGCGGGTCGCTGAGCATGTGATGGACCGACACGTTGTCGGCGCCCGGTGGCTTCCCGCCGTACGTCGCGGTGAGGGCGACGTCCAAGGTGCCGTCCGCAACCAGGGTGAACCCGGCGTCCGAGGTGGTGTCGACGACCGTCAGCTCCGCTGTGGGGAACTGGTACCTGATGGCGGCCAGCACGTGCGGCATCAGGCCGATCCCCAACGACGGTGGTGCACCTACTCGCAGCCGGTTGGTGTGTGCGCCGATGAACTCTCCAGCCGTCTCGTCGGCGCGGTCGAGCTCGTTGGCGACGGCGATGCCATGTTGGGCGAGGCGCTTGCCGAGCGGGGTCAGCCGTGCACCACGTGCGCCGCGTTCGACGAGCGGAACCCCGACCTCCTTCTCGATCCGGGCGAGTTGCTGAGACACCGCCGGGGGAGTGACACCCAGGTTCAGGGCAGCCCGCGCCAAGCTGCCGGTGCGATCGATCTCGACAAGGAGGGCAAGGTGCACGGAGGTCAGCGGCATGAAGCGGACGTTACTACAGGCCGATGTTCAGTGTTCTTCTCATTATCAAACAATTTCTGCATGATGAGGGCATCCTGCTGATTGTCCTGGGCTGCCTGCTGGGCTGCCTGCTGGGCCTACCGAGATGAGTGCACCCATGCCCGACAGCCTCGCTCAGCTTCTGCTCGAGCGGGCCGAGCAGAGGCCGGAGCTGAAGCTGGGCACCGTCGACAACGCGATCACGTTGCGCGACGCCCTTCGCGTGGCGGCCGGTGGTGCGTGGGTGCTCAACGCGCAGGGTTCGCAGTCGAACAGGCGCGTCGCGCTGGTCGCCAACAACTCGACCGACTACCTGGTTGCGTGGATGGCATGCCTTCTCGCCGGCCGGCCCGTCGCCCTCGTCAACCCGACGTACCCTTCCGCGCTCCTCGCCACGATGCTCGACAACCTGGACGCGGACACCATCCTTACCGACCTCGAGGACCGCTCCTTCGCCGGAGGCCGGAGGGTGCTCGACCTGTCCGAGGTGCAGACCTGGCTCGTGGATGATCCGGCGGCTTCTCGTGGCCTGACCGCTCGCGAGGATGATGTCGCGTCGTTCATGCACACCTCGGGCACGACCGGCATACCGAAGTTCTGTGCACAGACGCACGGCTACTTCCTGCGGTTGGGCCGGGCGATGGCAGCTGCCCTCGATCTCAATTCGGGGGATCGAATGTTGGCTCCCCTGCCGCTCTTCCACATCAATCCGATGGGCTACGGGATCGTGGGCGCGCTCACGGCTGGCGCCGACGCGCTGACCGTCTCAAGGTTCTCGGCAAGCGGGTTCTGGCCGGCGGTCAAGGATCACCAGATCTCGGCCCTCGCGCTTCACTCGCCCCCGGTCGAGATCCTCAAGCGGGCCACCACTGCCGAGGACGCTGACGGGCATCAGGTCCGCACGATGTTCTACGCCGACGGTGAGTTCATGCGGCGTTTCGAGATCCCCTCGGCCGTTTCTGGATACGGCTCCACCGAGGCGGCGGGCGTCAGCCACCTGCACCGATGGAAGCTGGGTGACGACATCCCGACGAACGCCAGCAGGTACGGCGGACACCCTCGCGACGACATCGAGGATCGTCTCACCGCAGACGGCGAGATCGAGGTGCGCGAGCGTGCTCCTCACACGCTGTTTGCCGGCTACTTCACCGACGGCAGGCTCGATCCTGCGCGGGATGCCGAGGGCTGGTTCGCGACCGGCGACCTGGGTCGTCGCGATGACGACGGCGGCCTGGTGTTCCTCGAGCGGGCAGCGGAGTCGATCCGCGTGAAGGGCGAGTTCGTGCCCATCCCCTTCGTGGAGGAGCAGCTCGGAGCGATCGAGGAGCTCGAGGACCTCGCCCTGTGGAAGAAGCCCGGCGAGCTCGTCGACGACGACGTCGTGCTGTACGTCGTGGCTGAGCCTGTTCCCGTGCAGGCGATCGAGCTGGTGGCGGCACAGCTACCCGGGTTCATGCGGCCGACCCAGATAGCCCAGGTCAAGGCCATACCGCGAGATGCTGCCGCCGGAAAGGTGCAACGCCGGCTGCTCGACAGTCAGGAGGTCGTGTCATGGACGGCGCTCGGATGAGCAACGGCTCGATGCCCGAATGGGCCACCGGAATGGTGGACCTGCACGCGCATGCGTCACCCAGTCTGCTCCCGCGACACGGCGACGATTCCCATACCGTCGCCTCCGAGCGCGGGCTGGGATTCGACATCGTCGTCCTCAAGTCCCACGAGGGATCGACTGCCGAGCGCGCGGTCGCGGCCGGCGAGGGCGTGTACGGCGGCGTGGTGCTCAACAGCGCCATCGGCGGAGCCAACCCCGATGCCATCGAGGTCGCGGCGCGGATGCAGGCACGCGTGGTCTGGATGCCGACGGTCTCCTCGGCCGCTCACAAGGCCGGTGCCTCCAACCCGGAGCTCAGCGTGCACCAGGGGTTCTCCCTCGGACTCGTCCCTGTCATCGAGAACGGCAAGCTGCGCAAGGAGTGGTACGACGTACTGGACGTGGTCGCTTCACATGACCTGCTGCTCGCGTCGGGACATCTGACGGCCGAGGAGACGGTCGTGCTGTTCCGAGAGGCGAGAGCCCGCGGGGTCGAGCGGCTCCTCGTCAACCATCCCAAGATGGCCTTCCTGCACTGGACCGCTGACGCCGGCGCGGAGCTTCTCGCGCTCGGCGCGCATCTCGAGCTCGGCATCCTGCCGGACCTGTTGGGGCCGCCGGACTCGTCCAGCCTCACGCTGGTCGAGGAGTATCCGCACGAGCTCCTGGTCTTCGGCGCCGACCTCGGGCACGCTCACCATCCCGACCCTGCCCATGCCATGCCCACCTGGCTCGCCGACCTCGAGCGGCGCGTCGGGGACGACACCGCGCATCGGATTCTCACCGCCAACGGCCGGAGGCTGCTCCTCCCATGACCCTTCTTCCGTGAGAGATTCCGCGGCAGGTACGACGAGCGACGTCATCGTGGTCGGCGCCGGGATCGTGGGCGCCAGCTGTGCCCACGAGCTGGCCAGCCGCGGCCTCCGAGTCAGGGTGCTCGAGGCCCGGAGTGCGCCCGGCGAGGGGAGCACAGGGCGCTCGTTCGCGTCGGTTCGCGCTCAGTGGGGTGATGCGCTGAACATCGAACTCTCCTGGCGCAGCATCCAGATGTACCGCGACTTCGAACGGCTGCACGGCACCTCTGTCGACTACCGACCGACGGGCTACATGTTCCTCGCGCCCGAAGCGCTCTGGGAAACCCAGTTGGCGCGCGTCGAGCTGCAACGTGGGCACGGGGTGCCGGTCGAGATCCTCGACACGGCGACTGCCCAGCAGAAGACGCCCTTCGACGCCGCTGACCTGGCCGGCGCCACCTGGGGTTCTGCCGACGGGGTGGTGGACCCACTGGCAGCCATTCAGGTCTACCTGCGCCTGGCCCGCGCCGACGGGGCGGACGTCCGACTTCGGCACCCGATCTCCGCGATCGCCCGGGAGCAGGATCACTGGGTCGTGGAGACGGCAGCCGGGACGTTCACGTCGAGCTGGATCGTGAATGCGGCCGGTGGCTGGGCCGGAGAAGTCGCGGGCTTCGCGGGCCTGGACCTGCCGGTGAACCATGTCCGGCGCTGTATCTACTCGACCCGCCCACAGCAGGGGCGCAAGCCGCTTCCAATGACTGTCGACCTCGGTACGGGTGCCTTCCTGCGTAGCGAGGGGGAGAGGGTGCTGTTCTCCGTGGCCAATCTCGACGAGCCGCTCGGCTACGACACGTCGGTCGACTGGGGCTGGTTCGAGACGGTCCTGACAACGATGTGCGAGCGCTTTCCGTGGCTCGCCGACGAGCCGCTGGACCGAGGTGGCGCCTGGGCGGGGACGTATGAGGTGACCCCCGACCACTTCCCAGTACTGGGAGCCAACCCGAGTGCGCCGACCTGGGTCGATGCCTGCGGGTTTTCGGGCCACGGCGTGATGCAGGCCCCCATGGTCGGCGTGTTGGTCGCCGAAGAGGTTGTGGACGGCCGGGCGCACTCCCTGGACATCGACCAACTCCGTGTCGAGCGCTTCACGGACACGGGCGGCGCGCACGTTCAGATGGTCTTCTAGGGCTGCACTGCGAAGCGTTGGCATGCGCAGCACGAAGCAACGTCGTCTGCCGCCCGACAATCGAACGTGACAGCGTCTGAATCAACATTGACAACGGACGGGTGCTGAGTTGAAGGTCGCGATCATCGGTTGTGGCGAGGTGGGTCGTGCCTATGCGTCGGCTGCCCATGGCGCGGGAATGGACGTCGTCCTCATCGACCCGAGTCCTGCGCGTGCGACCGTGAGCCTTGCGCTCGACCTCGGGTTGACGCTGCATTCATCGCCGACCGGCTGCGTGGCGGACGTGGACCGCGTCTGGATCTGCGTGTCCGGCGACCTCACCGTGGCGGTCTGTGACGGCCTGCTTGGGCAGCTGCCGGCGACGGCACTGGTTGTCGACCTGACGACGGCGGCAGCGGCCGACAAGCTGCACTGCTCGCGGTCGTTCCAGGGATCCGGAGTCGGGTACGTCGACGGAGCCATCATGGGCGCCGTGGGTGCAACCGGGTCCCGGACGGCGTTGCTCGGGGCCGGTGTTCGAGCCGCGGAAGCGCTGGCTGACTTTGCAGAGTTTGGCGCCCCCGTGTCCTGGCTGGACGACTCGACGCCTGGGGACGCAGCCACGATCAAGCTGCTGCGCACGATCCTCACCAAGGGCCTCGAGTCACTGGCTGTCGAGTGCTTGATGGCAGCCGAGCAGGAGGGGTTGCGCCAGCAGCTGTACGCCGTACTCGGGGACGTGGACGACAGCGGGTTCGTGAACTTTCTGAACATGCTGGTGCGGACGCACGTCCAGCACGCGAACCGACGGCTGCATGAGGTCCAGCGCGCGCAGGCCCAGCTGACAGAGCTGGGGTGCCCGTCGGTCGTCCTCCCCGGCAGTGAGGCCCGGTTCCGGGTCACCAGTCAGGCCCTTGCCACGGACCCGCCGGAGGCGGACATCGGCTTCGACGTGGACGCCGCACTCGTCTGGCTGCTGGCGAATGGCCGGGTGCCTCAGGACCTGGCGGAGGAGTCGCTCTCCTAGGCGCCTGAGCAGGAACTCTGTCTCACTTCCACCCTGCACGGAAAGGTGTCCGAGGATGTCCAGCGGCAAGCCCACGCGCGGAACGAGTGGTATCGCGGACAGGATCGCGCGCCAGTCGATGCGACCGCCGAACATGGGTGTCTCCCCTGCAGGCGCGGTGTCGCTCGCGCTCGGCGAGCCCAACGAGGGCACGCCGACGGCGGTCGTCGAGGCAGCGGTCGACGCACTGCGGGCTGGCAGGACGCGTTACTCCGCGCTCGCGGGACTGCCCGCCCTGCGCGAGGCGATCGTCGCTCAGCTCGAGACCCGGCATGGCAAGACGTGGGGAGTCGACAGTGTCGTGTGCACCCACGGGGCGAGCGCCGGTCTGGCAGCGGCAGTCCTCGCCACGATTGACCCCGGTGACAAGGTCGTGCTGCCGGAGCCGACGTACTCGCTGTACGCAGATCACGTGGCGATGGCAGGCGGCCACGTTGTCTGGGTCGCCAACCGCGACGACGGGTCGATCGACATCGAAGGCGTCGAAGCCGAGTTGGCGGGAGCGCGAATGGTGATCGTGTGCAGCCCCGGCAACCCGACGGGCACCGTGCTCAGCGAGCGGGACCTGGCACGGCTGAGCGAAGCTGCCATGGCCGCCGGCGCGTACCTGCTCTGCGACGAGGCCTACTCACACATCGTCTTCGACGGCGTGCCTTTCTTCTCCTCGCTCGACCTCGCCTCGACCGACCACGTGATCTGCTGCAACACCTTCTCGAAGGCCTACGCGATGACCGGGTGGCGACTCGGCTATGTCGTCGCCGAACCCGGTCTCGCCGCAGCCATCAACCTGGTGCACCGCACTTTCAACGGCGCCCTGAGCACCTTCGTCCAGGACGCGGGCGTGGTCGCACTGGAGACGCCGGCCGCGGATCTGCAGGCCCTTGCGCGCAGCTACCAGGACCGACGGGACATGGTTCTCGCCGCGCTGGGCGACCTTCCGGGGGTGAGCATCACCCCCGCACAGGGCGCCTTCTACGCATTTGTGAGAGTGGACTCCGGCCTGTCATCGGCGGAGTTGCTTGCGCGTTTCGCGGAAGCGGGCGTGCTGGTGCGATCCGGCCTCGAGTTCGGTCCCTCCGGCGACGGCGCCTTCCGGATCTCGTTCGCCGTGGACCAGGACCAGCTGGCCGCTGGGCTGGGCATCATCGCCACGGTGTTGCGCGCAGCGGCACCGACGCAAGCCTGAGCCCACACGATCGTGCGGTCCCGGGGAGCGAACTCCTGAGCGACGGCTGCTGCGCCGTACCCGAGCGGCGCTGGCGGACCCCGGCTTCGAGCGGTCCTGGTTTGGTATCATGTTGACCGTCAGCAGTTAATGGCTCGGTGCGGGAGGTTGTTCCATGACGACACGGCAGCCCAGTCCATTGGAGGGCCAGATCCAGCGGCTGGACCAGACGCCGTTGCGCGATCGCGTGCACTCGCAACTCGAAGAGTTGATCACGTCAGGTGCGTTTCCGGCTGGTTCGAAGCTGGTCGAGGGTGAGATCGCCGGTCTGCTCGGCGTGTCTCGAGGCCCGGTCCGGGAGACTCTTCAGATCCTGAGCCGCGACGGCTTCGTCGATCTGCGTCCGCGGCAGGGTGCCTTTGTGCACAGCCCGACGGAGAAAGAGGTCGACCACTTCTACGAGGTACGTCGAGCACTCGAGTGCGAGTCGGCGAGGCTGGCGGCGCTGCGAATCAACGACGACGGTCGGCTGCGGCTCTCCAGGCTCCTCGAGGACGCGACCAAATTGCTGGAGAAGGGCGAGGATCCGTCGGCCCTGAACCGGATCCAGATTCACCAGGAGATCACCCAGTTGGCAGGCAACCCGCTTCTCGACGGCATGCTGAAGGATCTCAACAAGCGATGGACCTGGTATCTCTCGCCCTTCGACCCCACCCTGCGCCGTCGAGCCTGGGACGAGCACCGTGTCATCGTCGAGGACATTGCCGCCGGGGATGCCGACCGGGCCGTGCGAGCCATGGGCGAGCACATCGAGCGGTCACACGCGAACTATGTTGCGCTGAGCCGGGGCGAAGTCTCCCAGTGACCGTCACGCACGCTCCCTGAACGACGTAGCTGTCGGCCGGACTCGTGCTCCTCGATGACGGACTCGAGAAGATTGAGTGCTACCCCGAGCGCGGGGTTGCGGTGGTCGACCCGCCAGCACGCATGCAGCTCGACGGCGTCCGTCGCGGCGTCCTCGATCTCGAGGAAGGCGATCCGCTCCGGGCGCAGCTGCGAAGCCGACTTGGGCACCAGGCTGATGCCCAGTCCCGCCTCGACGAGGACGAGCTGGCTGCTCACCTGCGTCAGGTACTGCGAGTACCTGGGCGCAAGGCCGGCGGAGTGGAAGACGGCGACGACGAGCTCGTGGAAGTAGCGCGAGGAGTCCGGGTCGTAGGTGATGATGTCGGACTCGGCCAGGTCGGCGAGGCGGGGTCGACGTCCGAGGTGCGTCAGCGGATGGTCGAGGGGCACCGCGGCGACCAGCGGCTCGGCGTGCACGATCCTCGTCTGCAAGACGGCGGACGACGGAGCGCCGCGCAGGAGACCGACGTCGAGCTCATTCGCCAGGATCGCCTCCGTCTGAGCCGTGGTCACCATCTCCGAGAGCACGATGTCGACGCTGGAGGAGTGTTCGTGGAGCCGGCGGACCCACGAGCCGACGACGGTGAGCGCCGAGACCGCGGTGAACCCGATCGCCACCCGACCCACCGATCCGCTCGCCACCCGGCGTGCCCGCAACGGGGCCGCTTCAGCCAGCGCGATGACGCGCCGTGCCTCCAGCAGGAAGGTCGCGCCGGCTGGTGTCAGCGCCACCGAGCGCGACGTACGGGTGAGGAGCTCGATCCCGACCTCCCGCTCGAGGCGCTGGACCTGGCGGCTCAGCGGCGGCTGGGTCATGTGCAGACGCTCGGCCGCCCTGCTGAAGTTGAGCTCCTCGGCCACCGCGACGAAGGCCTGGAGCTGGTCGAGGGTGTACATCCAGCCATTCTATGCGTCTGGAGTATCAATCCATGCGAAATTCGTGTTGGAGATCATGAATCAGCGACCGTAAGGTGCGAGCACAGCACCCAACAGGAGGTCGTCGTGCCCCGCTTTTCCCCGCATGAGCTGAGGGCGCAGCTCTCCGGACGTCTGCTCTGCTTCCCCGTCACGCACGCCACCCCGGACTTCGAGTTCGACGAGCGCGGCTATCGCGCGCACATCGAGCTGCTGGCCGGGTTCGCCCCGGGCGCGATGACGGCGCCGGGCGGCACCGGGGAGTTCTTCTCGCTCTCCCCGGCTGACTCGCGTGCCGTGCTCGCCACTGCGGTGGCCGCGAAGCCTGCTGACACGGCGGTGCTTGGTGCCGCGGGATACGGCACGGCGACCGCGATCGAGATGGCGCGCGACGTCACCGAGGCCGGAGCGGACGGGCTCTTCCTGTTGCCGACCTACCTGACCGAGGTGGATCAGCGCGGGCTCATCGAACACGTGGTTGCGGTTTGCTCGGCCACGCCACTCGGGGTGTTGCTCTACCACCGCGGCGCGTCCCAGTTCACGCTCGCGAGCGTGCTGGAGCTGGCCGAACGGTGCCCGAACCTGATCGGCTTCAAGGACGGCGCCGGCGACATCGGACTGATGTCCCAGCTCGCGGCCCAGGTCGGCGACCGGCTGGTCCTGGTCGACGGCATGCCCACCGCGGAGGAGCACGCGCTCGCCTATGTCAGTGCTGGGGTGCACTCCTACTCCTCGGCCATCTTCAACTTCATGCCGCACTGGGCGATGGACTTCCACCGCGCCGTCCAGGCCGCCGACCAGGCGTCGGTCCACGACGCGCTGCGTCGTTTCGTCGGTCCGCTGATCGAGCTGAGGGACCGGCGCCGCGGATACAGCGTTGCGATGATCAAGGCCGGGATGACCGTGGTCGGGCGCAGCGCCGGACCGGTGCGTCCACCGCTGACCGATCTGTCGGCCGATGAGATGAGCGAGCTGGCAGCCCTCATCGAGAGTGTCGGGGGGCGCTGAGCGATGGCACAGACCGCAGCTCCAGCACCCGGTGGCCAGGTCTTCGTCGACTCCCTGGTCGCCGGCGGCGTCGAGTTCTTCTCCTGTGTGCCGGGCGAGAGCTTTCTGCCGGTGCTCGACGCCCTGTACGGACTCACGACCACCGTCGCCGGCGCTTCGGTACGTCTCGTCACGGCGCGGCACGAGAGCGCCGCAGGGTTCATGGCCGAGGCCGCCGGCAAGCTGACCGGGCGCCCCGCGGTGTGCCTGGTCACCCGCGGGCCGGGCGCCATGCACGCTGCCATCGCGGTGCATACCGCCTATCAGGACGGGACGCCGCTGGTCCTGGCGGTGGGGCAGATCGCCCGCGCGCACCGTGGACGCGAGGCGTTCCAGGAGATGGACTACCGGTCGGTCTTCTCCTCGACGGCGAAGCTCGTGGTGGAGATCGACGATGTGGACCGGATTCCCGAGATCGTCGCGCGTGCCCTGCACGTGGCGACCTCGGGCCGCCCGGGACCGGTCGTGATCGCCCTTCCCGAGGACGTCCTCTACGCGTCCACCTCCGTGACCCCGGTCCCGATGGCACGGACACTTCCTGTGTCGCCGTCGCAGGCCTCGGTGCGCGAGATCGTCGAGATCACGACCTCGGCGCAACGCCCGTTGATCATCGTCGGCGGCTCGACCTGGACCGATCAGGCGGGTCACGACATCCGGCGGTTCGCCGAGACCCACGCCATCCCCATCGCCGCGGCATTTCGATCCCAGGACGTGATCGACAACCGGTCCGAGAGCTACGTCGGCTATCTCGGGCTGGGGGGCTCCGAACAGCTGCGTCGTCACGCGGCCGAGGCCGACACCTGGATCGTCCTCGGGGCTCGGCTGGACGACCCGACGACAGATGGTTACGCCCTGATCGACGAAGGCAGAGCGGGTCGAACGATCGTGCTGACCGGCGATGACGCCGCCCAGGCGAGCCAGACCTTCATGCCGGACGTGTCGGTGTCATGTTCGATCGAGTCGCTGGCTCGCGAGCTCGCGACCGTGCCGGCGGCACCCTCCGACGAGCGCGCACGACGAGTGGCGGAGCTGCGTCGTGAGCACCTCGACTTCGTCGCCGCCGACGAGACCGGGGGACTGCCCCAGATCGTTCGCCACCTCCGCGACGTACTGCCTGATGACGCCGTGATCACGAACGGCGCAGGCAACTACACCGGGTGGGTGCAGCGATACTTCGAGTTCCGCCGGGCTCGCACGCAGCTCGCACCCCACAACGGAGCGATGGCCTATGGGCTTCCGGCCGCCATCGCGGCCGCTGCCATCCGACCCGGTGTCCCGGTGGTCGCCTTCGCCGGAGACGGCTGCTTCATGATGAGTGGAAACGAGCTCGCGACCGCCGTACAGCATGACCTCGACCTGACGGTCGTCGTCGTGAACAACGCGATGTACGGGACGATCCGGATGCATCAGGAACGTCAGTTCCCCGGCCGGACGATCGCCACGGAGCTGCGGAATCCGGACTTCGTCGCGTACGCCCGGGCGTTCGGTGCAGGCGGCTGGTCGGTCGACAGCGCCGCCGGGTTCATCGATGCGTTCGCCGAGGCGCGTCGTCGCGGAGGAGTCAACCTCATCGAGGTCCTCACCGATCCGGACCAGATCACCACCGGGGCCCGGCTGCCAATCACTGCTAGCCGGAAGGGCTGGGCATGAAGACTTTTGCCAACTACATCGATGGATCCTGGGAACCCGAGCAGGAGACCCAGCCTGACATCAACCCCTCCGACCTCGACGATGTGATCGGACTGTTCCCGCGGTCGAGCGCTGCGACCACCCGGGCGGCGATCGAGGCTGCGCGCGATGCTGCGCCGAGCTGGGCACAGACGTCGCCGCAGGCCCGCGCCGACATCCTGAGGTCCGCCGCTCGAGAGCTCGCCGCCCGCGCACCCGAGCTCGGTGCCCTGCTGGCGCGCGAGGAGGGCAAGTCGCTGCGCGAGGCGGTGGCGGAGGCCACGCGGGCAGCGCAGCTCCTGGACTTCTTCAGCGGCGAGGCATTGAGGATGACCGGTGAGAACGTCGCCTCGACTCGGCCGGGTGTCTTCGTCGACATCCTGCGTGAGCCGGTCGGTGTCGTCGGCGTGATCACCCCCTGGAACTTTCCGCTCGCCATCCCCGCCTGGAAGATCGCGCCCGCGCTCGCCTACGGGAACACGGTGGTGTTCAAGCCGGCTGACCTGGTGCCGGCGTCCGCGCACGCGCTGGTGGAGTGCCTGGTGAACGCGGGACTCCCGCGCGGTGTGCTGAACCTGGTGGTGGGACCCGGGTCGGTCGTCGGAGAGACCATCGTGCAGAGCACCGACGTCGACGCGATCACGTTCACCGGTTCGACCGGGATCGGCACCGGTGTGGCCGAGCGGGCGGCCTCACGGCTCGCCAAGGTCCAGCTGGAGATGGGCGGGAAGAACCCGCTCGTCGTACTCGCCGACGCGGACCTTGACGTCGCCGTCGAGTGTGCCGTCCAGGGAGCGTTCTTCTCGACCGGGCAGAGGTGCACGGCGTCGAGCAGGCTGATCGTGGAACATGCGGTCGAGGACCAGTTCGTCGCTGCCGTGCGTGCGCGGCTGGAAGGACTGACGGTCGACGACGCTCGTCTGTCGACGACAGACATCGGACCGGTCGTCGACGACAAGCAGCTCGAGATCGACACGAGCTACATCCAGCAGGCGCGCGACGAGCCGGGGTCGGTGGTCTTCGGGGGTGAGCTGGTGAAGCGCCGTACCCGTGGGCACTACCTGCAGCCGGCACTCGTGACGGGTTTGGGACGGGATCACGCCGTCAACCGGGACGAGATCTTCGGACCGGTGGCGTCCGTGGTCGGTGTGTCGGACTTCGAGGAGGCTGTCGCCGTCGCGAACGACACCCAGTTCGGCCTCGTGGCCGGCATCTGTACGACGTCCCTCAGGCACGCCCAGCACTTCAGGACGGCGGCCAAGGCCGGGATGGTCATGGTCAACCTGCCCACCGCGGGCGTCGACGTACACGTGCCGTTCGGTGGTTCGAAGGGCTCGAGCTACGGCCCGAAGGAGCAAGGCAGCCACGCACGGGAGTTCTTCACCACCACGAAGACCGTCTACACGAACCCGTGACGGAAAGGTCGTGCTAGGCCGCGCCCCGGATGGGCCGTGGTCGACACGCCTGATGGTGGTCATGATGGTGACCCAGGCCTCCATCATGATGGCTCGCCCGGCGACGACCTACCGGGCGATCGAGATCGGCGCCGGGCCGTGGGAGATCGGTCTGCTGACCGCGATGTTCGGACTGCTGCCTGCCGTGGTGGCGCTGCGGATGGGACGGCTGGCTGACCGCGGCGGTGCCGGGGCAGTCCTGGTGGGCAGCTTCGTCCCGTTGATCGCCGGGCCGTTGATCGTCGCGTTCAGCGACTCCTTCGGCTGGCTCGCGGTGGGGACGTGCCTGCACGGGCTGGGCGCGCTCGCCATCATGGTCGGCGCGCAGTCGATCGTGGCTCAGCGTTCAGAAGCCGCATCGTTCGACCGTGCGTTCGGCCACCTGACGGCCTTCATCTCGCTCGGCCAGATGCTGGGGCCGCTGTGCGGCGGCATCGCCGCCGCCGTGCTCCCGCTCGAGGGTCGGATGCGATGGGTGTGCGTGTTGTCGGCAGTCCTGAGCCTGTTGTGTCTACCGGCCGCGATCGGCCTCGGCAGCCCGGGTCAAGGCGCGCGAGACCGCGACCGGCAAGAGTCCGTCGGCCTGCTCGCGATGATCAATCGGCCAGGGGTGTTCGGAGGCATGCTGTCCAGCATTGCGCTGCTCACCGTCCTCGACGTACTGGTGGCGTTCCTTCCGCTGCTCGGTCAGCACCGTGGGTTGAGTCCGACGGTGGTGGGACTCCTGCTGAGCATCCGCGCCGCGATGTCCTTCGCGTCGCGTCTCCTCCTCGAGCGGCTCCGGCGCAGCTGGGGCAGAGTCAGCCTCCTGGTTGCGAGCACCGGACTATCGGGCGTCCTGATCTCGCTCGTACCCGTGCTCCACAGCGTGCTGGTGCTGGCCGCCGCCCTGGCAGCCTTCGGCTTCCTGATGGGCATCGGACAGCCGCTGAGCATGTCCCACCTGGCCCAGGCAGTGCCCGCGAACGCCGTAGGCGCCGCGCTGTCGCTGAGGCTGACGGGCAACAAGGTGGGTCAGGCCTCCATCCCGGTCGTCGTCGGGCTGGCGGCGAGCACGTGGGGTGTGGCCGCCGCGTTCTGGCTCGGCGGACTGTTGCTGTCGGGCGCCGCCATCAGCGTGGCGTCGTCGGCACGCTCTCCCGAGCCGTGACCGGGCCTGCTCGCGGTCCGATCGCTGGCCCGCTCCCCATGCGCCCTATCCTTGAGCTGAATTGGTCGCCAGGCCCGAGTTCAAGGAGGTCCTGTGGTCGGCTCCGAGACTCAGCAGCCGAGCCTGACGGGACCCGGCCGGGTGCGCCGCTCGTCGTCGAGCGAGCGCGTCTTCGAGCTGCTGCGCACCTCGATCGTTGCGGGCGAGCTCGTTGCCGGGTCGCAGCACTCGGTGTACCGGCTCGCCGAGGAGCTGGATGTCTCGCGCACCCCGGTCCGTGAGGCCGTGCTCCGACTCGCCGACCTCGGCCTTGTCACGGTCGAACGCAACCGCGGCGTACGGATCCGTGGCGTGAGCGTCGACGACGTGCGGTTCGTCTTCGAGCTGCGGCTGATGATCGAGGTGCCGGCTGTGGCCTACGCCGCAGCGGTCGCCGGAGACGAGCTCGTCGAGGCCCTCGATGCCGAGCTCGAGGCCATGCAGCGGTGCGCGGAGACAGAGGATGAGGCAGCCTTCACGCGCCACGACCGGGCGCTCCACGCCGCGCTGGCCGCTCCGCTGGGCAACCCGCGGGTGCTGGCCGAGCTCACGCGCCTGCGTGACACGGTCCAGGTTCGGGGGGTCTCGACGATCGGTCGGTCCCGTGAGATGACGGCCGTCGAGAGCGAGCACGAGCCGATCGTCGCGGCCATCCGCACCCGGGACGTCGCGGCCTCGACGCTGGCGATGTGGACGCACCTGGTGCACACCGGGACGCTGCTGATGCGGCAGGTGAGTGGATCGGCCGAGGTCGACGACGGCTGGGCCGAGCGACTCGTGCCCCTGGTCTTGGGAGCCCCGTCCCGCGAGTAGCATGCTACTCATGTCAGTGACGAGTGCAACCAGCGACATTGCGGTCGAGCTGCGGCGGGTCGGGCTGGCTGATGTCGACGACTCAACTCTGACTCGGGCCCTGTACAGCACCGACGCCTCGCTCTACCGGGTGGTGCCGCGTGTGGTCGT
Source organism: Marmoricola sp. (assembly GCA_025965195.1). Taxonomy (GTDB): domain Bacteria; phylum Actinomycetota; class Actinomycetes; order Propionibacteriales; family Nocardioidaceae; genus Marmoricola. The sequence continues at coordinate 25,372 of JAOPXK010000121.1, read as the reverse complement.
CCGACCGCGCGACGTCGACGAGCTGATTGCTGTGGTCGCCGTGGCACACGCCACGGGCGTCCCGCTGACGATGCGGGGTGCCGGTACGTCGGTCGCCGGAAACGCGGTCGGCACCGGCATCGTCGTCGACGTCGCCAAGCACCTCAACCGGATCCACGAGATCGACGTCGAGTCCCGCACCGCCCGTGTCGACCCCGGGGTCGTGCAGCAGGCGCTGCAGCGACGTCTCGCAGGCACCGGGCTGCGCTACGGACCTGACCCGTCCACCCAGAGTCGCTGCACGATCGGCGGCATGATCGGGAACAACGCGTGCGGAAGCCGGGCGCTCGGCTACGGTCGCGCGGCGGACAACGTCGCGGGACTCGACATCGTCACCGCAGCGGGGGAGCGTCTGCTGCTCGGCACCGGGCAGGCCACCTCACCCACCCTCGAGCGGCTGCGCGAGGTGGCGGGCTCCGGGCTGGCGACTATCCGCACGGAGTTCGGCACCTTCGCCCGGAAGGTCTCCGGCTACAGCCTCGAGCATCTGCTTCCGGAGAACGGTTTCGATGTGGCGGCCTTCCTCGCAGGCTCCGAGGGCACGCTCGCGGTGACGGCGGGCGCCACGGTCGACCTGGTCGAAGACTCGGCGGTCCGCCACCTCGTGGTGTTCGGGTATCCGACCATGGCCGACGCGGCCGACGTCGTGCCGGCGTTGCTTCCCTTCGGCCCGGTCGCGTGCGAGGGGCTCGGCAGTCGCATCGTCGACGTGTACCGCCGAGCGCACGGCAACGGCTCGGTGCCCGAGCTGCCACCGGGTGGCGGGCTCCTGTACGTCGAGCTGGTCGGAGAGGAGGCGGCACCGGTCGCGGCGGCAGCGGAGGCGATGGTCGCGGCTGCCGGCGCCCTCGGCCATCGCCACGTCACCTCGCACGCCGAGCAGGAGGTGCTGTGGCGCATTCGCGAGGAGGGGGCGGGCCTCGCTTCGCGGGCCCTGGACCGACCGGCGCTCTCCGGCTGGGAGGACTCGGCGGTACCACCGGATCGGCTGGGCACCTACCTGCGCGAGCTCGAGTCGCTGATGGCCGAGCACGACGTCCACGGCGTGCCGTTCGGGCACTTCGGTGACGGCTGCGTCCACGTGCGCATCGACTTCCCGCTGGGCGAGCAAGGCGGGCACCAGGTGTTCCGTTCGTTCCTCGAGGATGCCGCCGATCTGGTCGCGCGGCACGGTGGCTCCCTGTCGGGCGAGCACGGTGACGGGCGCGCACGCAGCGAGCTGCTGCCGCGGATGTACTCGTCGGAGGCCATCGGGCTGTTCGCCCGGGTGAAGGACGTGTTCGACCCGCAGAACGTGCTCAACCCGGGGGTCCTCGTGGAGCCGGCGGCACTCGACGCCGATCTGCGTGGATCTGGTCGTGCCAGGGTCCGGTCGCCACTGGGGCTTCGACTGCTGCACGACGACGGTGACCTCGGTGCTGCGGTGCACCGCTGCACCGGCGTCGGCAAGTGCATTGCGGGTCCCGGTGAGACCGGAGTGATGTGCCCGTCGTACCAGGCGACCCGCGACGAGAAGGACTCGACCCGAGGCCGTGCCCGAGTGCTTCAGGAGATGGTGGACGGCCGTCTCGTGACGGGAGGCTTCGGCGACCCGGACGTCCATCGCGCTCTCGATCTGTGCCTGTCCTGCAAGGGCTGTCTGGGGGACTGTCCGACCGGCATCGACATGGCCACCTACAAGTCCGAGGTGCTGTACCAGACCTATCGGGGGCGGCTGCGCCCGCGCAGCCACTACATCCTGGGCCGACTTCCGTTCTGGGCACGCGTGCTGTCGCCAGTCGCGTGGATCGCGAATGCCGGCCTGCGCATTCCCGGCTTCAAACATGTCGCCCGCTGGTTGGCGGGCGTCGATCAGCGAAGAAGCCTGCCTGCCTTCGCGAGGAGGCGCTTCTCGGCCCAGGCCAGGACGCCGTCGACCGACTTGTCAGGTCCGCGGGTTCTCGTGTGGGCCGACTCGTTCACGGAGTACTTCTCGACGGCGGGCGGGCAGGCGGCGGTGCGGGTGCTGGAGTCTGCCGGTTACCAGGTCGAGCTGCTCGAGAACCCCCGCTGCTGCGGTCTGACGTGGATCACGACCGGCCAGCTCGACCGGGCGCGCGACCTGGTGGGACAGGCGATCGATCAGCTGCATCCGTACGTCGCCGCTGGCGTACCCGTCGTCGGGCTCGAACCGTCCTGCCTGGCGGTGCTGCGCTCGGACGCGGTCGAGCTCACCCACGACCCACGTGCCAGCGAGGTGGCGGCAGGCATTTTCACGCTCGCGGAGCTCCTCCGGCGAACCGATGGGTGGCAGGCACCCGATCTGAGCGGGACCAGCGTGGTTGTCCAGCCGCACTGCCACCAGGCCTCGGTTCTCGGGTTCGATGACGACCTCGCGGTCCTTGCGGAGACCGGCGCATCGGTCCAGCGGCTCAGCGGGTGTTGCGGCCTGGCTGGGAACTTCGGCGTCGAGCAGGGGCACTACGAGGTGTCCGTGGCGATCGCCGAGCTGCAGCTCCTGCCAGCCGTGCGAGCCGCTGGAGAAGGCACCGTCTTCCTCGCTGACGGCTTCTCCTGCCGCACCCAGCTCGACGACCTCGTGGACGTCCGGGCGATGCATCTCGCAGAGCTGTTGGACCGACCCGCCAGGTAGCACCTCTGTGAATTCCATGCGGTGAACTGTTGACAGTTCGGGTTATGTGGTCGTAACTTTGCTGTCATTCGTTGGCAACAAGAAATCCTTGGGCGTCGCGGATACGGCTCGCTCAGCTCGGGGGCCAGCCATGGGTCGGCGACGCAGGCAGTTGGCGCCGTTCCTTAGTTAATCCGCTCCCAGGTCGGCGACGGCAACTCAGTCTGCGATAACCCGGGCGCGCACCACGTCCGGAACCATCAGCGTGTTCTCACAGATCGAGGAGTCAAGGATGCATGCAGGTTTACGTGTAAGGGCCCCAAGGTCCGCAACGCGGATCAAGTGCGGCGTCGCTGCGGCGGCCCTGTTGTCGTTGTCACTCTCCGCATGCGGCTCGAGCGCCTCGGGCTCGGCTTCGGGTGGCGCTACGTTCAGCTCGCAGGGGATTCGCTGGATCGTCGCGTCCGACCCGGGTGGCGGCTACGACCGTTCGGCGCGCCAGCTCCAGCCGGGTATGCAGGACGCACTCGGCACGAAGATGAATCTGGAGTACCAGGGTGGTGGTGGTGGTGCCGTCGCGATGGAGTACCTCAAGCGAGCCAAGGACTGCAACACCGTGGTGTCCTCGGCCAATCCGAAGGTGCTGCTCGGACAGTACGTACAGAAGGCCGACTACGACTACAAGACCGACTTCGCCGCCGTCGGCGGCTTCACGCGCGACTACTCGGTCCTGCTCGCGAAGAGCGGCTCGCAGTGGGACTCGCTGAAGAAGGTCGTCGACTATGCCCGCGACAACCCGGGCAAGATCAACCTCGGTGTCGGCACCCTTGCCTCTGACGCAGAGGGTCCCTTCAGCCTGGAGCAGGCAGCCGGTGTCAAGTTCAACATCGTCCCCCTCGGTGGCGGCAGCGATGCGATCAACGCCCTCCTGGGCGGCAAGGTCCAGGTCGCGGGCTCGTCGCTGTTCAACAGCGTCAGCCTGGGTGACACGGTGAAGGTCATCGGGGTGATGAACGACACGAACCCGATTCCGGACCAGTCCGGAGACGCACCGACCGTGAAGGACGCCCTCGGTGTCGACATGGCGCCGGCCGTCAACAACTACGGTTTGTTCGTCTCGAAGGCATGCAAGGACAAGTACCCGACGCAGTACAAGGCGTTGGTGGACGCGCTCAGCTCGACGCTCGAGAAGCCGGACTTCAAGACCGCGGTCCAGAAGCTCGGCGAGACCGGCTGGTACGTGTTCACTCCTCCGGACCAGTTCGACAAGGAGATCCTCGACGGCGCCGCTGGCCTCCAGCAGTTCGTCAAGGACGCGAACATCACCGGCGAGTCCTGACCGGCAGTCTCGGGTGAGTGCGACGCGGCGGACCCGTCCGCCGCGTCGCACCTCTGCAGGCATGCCGTTTTTCTCCACCACAACCGCACACCCAACGAGCAGGGAATGTCCCGGGAGGCGTCATGAGCAAAACGAGAAACCTGGCCATCGGCCTCTTGATCCCCGTCATGGTGGCCGTCTATCTGGTTCTGTTCTGGCGCAACACCGCAGGACGAACCCTGGCCTCGGTCGGGTTCCCGCGGCTGCTGATCCTGATCCTGGCGCTCCTGATCGTCGTGCAGACGGTCCAGGAGCTCAGGGGCCACGCCGCGACGTCGTCCTCCGAGGGTGAGCCGGTCGAGACCGATGAGGTGGCGACCCCGGCTGCGATCTCCCCGGACGGACCTCCGCTTTCGGGTGAGGGCGCCCGGCCGATGGTCACCGTCGCAGCATTTCTGGCGGCGTACGTCTTCATCCTGCCGTGGATCGGGGCGTATCCCAGCACCGCGCTGTTCGCCGGCACGCTCAGCATCGCCCTCGGTTATCGCCGCCCGCTCCCGATCGTGGTCAGCGTGGTCGTCTGCGTGGTCACCGTGGCGATCTTCATCCAGACATTCAACCTGCCGCTCGTCGGCATCGGCCGATAGGGAGCTGGCGACATGGGTGACCTTTTTTCGGGCCTGGGAGCGGGATGGGGCCTCGTCGACTCGCCGACCGCCCTGCTCCTGATTGTTGCCGGGCTCATCGTGGGGTTCATCGTCGGTGTGATCCCCGGCTTCGGTGGGGCGAGCGCGGTGGCGATCCTGTTGCCGTTCGCGGTCCTGCTCGGCGCTGGGAACTCGGTGATTCTGACGCTCGCGATCTACTGCGGCACCGCATTCGGCGGTTCCATCCCGGCCATTCTCCTCAACATTCCGGGCGAGGCCGGGTCGGCCGTGGTGGCCATCGATGGATATCCGATGGCGCGCACAAGGCCACACCTTGCCGTCGGCATCTCCCGGATGGCGTCGATGGTCGGTGGTGTCATCGGCCTGGTCCTGACGATCCTCCTGATCCATCCGCTCTCGGCCGTTGCGCTCCAGATCGGCCCCGCCGAGATGTTCGTCGTGGCACTGATCGCGCTGGTGACCTGCAGCTCCCTGGTGGGCGACAGCGTGATCAAGGGTCTGATCGCCGGGCTCCTCGGCATGCTGATCGCGATGACCGGTGTCGGGCCGGTCAGTGCGACTCCCCGGATGAACTTCGGCCTGCTCGAGCTCTACACGGGTATCCCGCTCATCCCTGCGGTTCTGGGTCTGTTCGCCTTCGGTGAGCTGATCATCGTGAGCAGGGAGATTGCGGGCCAGTCGGCAGCCGTCGACGGGCTCGGAGCAGCAGGAATGGCGCCGCTGAAGACCGCAGGCCGGCTGCGCCGGCTCCTCGGGCTGGAGGACTTCGGCGAGCTCGTCGAAGGCATGAAGATCACGCTGCGCTACCGCGCGACCCTGTTGCAGGCGTCGGTCCTGGGCGTCGTGATCGGGGCGATCCCCGGGATGGGGTCCAGCGTCGCCGGTTTTCTCGCGTACGGAAGGGCCCGGGACCGCTCGAAGGACCCGGAGTCCTTCGGCAAGGGCAATCCCGAAGGGATCATCGCCCCTGAGGCGTGCGACAACGCTGTCTCGGGTGGGCTCCTGGTGCCGGTGCTGACCCTGGGCGTCCCCGGGAACGGAACCTCAGCGGTCCTGCTGGCCGCGCTGTACCTCAACGGTGTCGAGGTCGGCCCCCGGCTGATGCACGACCATCCCGACCTCGCCTACGGATCGCTGCTGGCAGCGCTGATCGCATCGATCCTCATCCTGCCGCTCGGAATCGTGCTCGCCGGACCGTTGATCCAGTTCACGAAGGTCCGGCTGGAGATCCTCATCCCCATCGTGCTCGTCCTCTCGGTGGTCGGCGCCTACTCGGCCGAGAACTCGATGGTCGATGTCGTGGTGGCACTGGTCTTCGGTCTGCTGGCAGTGGTGTTGCGCCTGTGCAGGTACCCGATCATTCCGCTCTTCCTGGGATTCATCCTCGGGCCGCTGACGGAGTCGAGCTTCGTGCGGTCGCTGGCGCTGTCCCAGAACGACGTAAGCATCTTCTGGCAGTCGGCGGCGTCGAAGGTCCTCCTCGCCGGACTCGCTCTTCTGATCGTCAGCTCGAACCGGCGACTCCGTCGCCAGCGGCAACGGCGCAAGGCCATGGCCGATGCGACCTGAGGTTGCCGGACCTGACCGGCGAACGCGGAATACCCACCAGTGAGTAAGGAGATCTCGGTGTCACAGACCATCGAACAAGTTCGGGGACCACTGACGGCCCAGCTGTCGGAGTACATCGTCGGCTCGGACTTCGACGCGTTGCCGGTCGACGTCGTCGACTGCACCAAGCGCGTCGTCCTGGACACGTTGGGCTGCATGGTTCTCGGCAGCACCCTGCCAGGAGGCAGTGTGGTCGCCAGCTATCTCAGGACGACCGGAGTGGCCGGGCCCGCAACCGTGATCGGTGCGTCGTTCAAGACGTCGACCGCCTATGCAGCCTTGGTGAACGGCACGGCCTCCCACTCCGATGAGCTCGACGCGTCCCACCTGAGCTGGGGTCACCCGGCGAGCCTCTCGGTGGCCGCCTCGCTCGCGGTCAGCGAGACCGAGGGCCTGGGTGGCCGTGACTTCCTCAACGCGGTCGCCTTGAGTCACGACATCGGTACGCGCGTGTTCACCGCCATGGGCAGCCGCCCGGCGTGGCTACGCACCCATCACACCCACAGCAGCGCGCCGCTGTCCCTGGGCGCCGCGGCAGCGGCGGCTCGGCTGATCGGCCTGAGCCAGGTGCAGGTACAGCATGCTCTGGCCATCGCCTCGATGAACGTGTTCTCGCCGGCCGCCTTCCACGACGAGCTGCGGCACATGACGAAGGCGATGACGCACGGGCAGTCCGCGTTCGCCGGTGTCAGTGGAGCCCTCCTGGCCCGCGAGGGCCTGGAGGCGAACGACCGGATCCTGGAGGCTCCGCACGGCCTGATCGATGCCTGGTCCACCGACGAGACAGACCTGTCGAAGCTGACGGCGGGGCTCGGCGAGGACTTCAGCATCACCGGCACCGGGTTCAAGTACTACTCGGCGGGCTACCCGATCCACGCCCCGCTCCATGCCGCGCTCGAGCTCGTGCGCGACAACGCGATCGCTGTCGATGACATCGCCGCCCTGATCGTGCGGATGGCTCCGCAGAGCGCCGAGATCGTCAACGACCGCGCCATGCCGAGCATCTCGCTGCGGGACATGGTCGCGCTGGGTGTGGTTCTCGGGAAGCTCGACTACGAGGACGCGCATGACGAGATCGCTCTCGAGCGCGCCGACGTGCAGCGGCTGCGCTCGGTGATCCGCATCGAGCCCGATGAGGCACTCGGTCGGCACCGCCCCGAACGCCGCTGCGCCAGGGTCGACATCGAGACGAGCACCGAGACCTATCAGAGCCGTGAGCACATCCCGCCCGGTCACTGGGAGCTCGGGGGCATGCCGTGGGATGCGGTCGAGACCAAGTTCCGGTCCCTGGTCGACCCCCGGCTCGGGTCGGAGGCCGCCGAGCAGCTGGTCTCGGTCGTACACCGGCTCGACGACGTCTCGGACCTGTCGGAGCTCACCGAGCTGCTGGTGCTCTCGTGAGCAACCTGCCAGGGGAGGGAGCATGACGCGAACCGGATCCGGACGGATCCACATCGTGCAGCGGATCGACGACGCCGCCGTCACCGAGCTCGCTGCCGCCTATGAGGTCACGGTCGGCTACGGGCCGGGTGCGGTTGACCTCGATGACGTAATCGGCGACATCGACGTGCTCGTGGTGCGCAACATCCAGCTCGACAACGCCGTCCTTGACCGCGCCCGACGGCTGCGCCTGATCGTGCGTGCCGGGTCGGGTATGGAGGGCATCGACGTGGTGCACGCCCGGGAGCGGGGCGTCGAGGTCGTCAGCACCGGGGGCGCCAACGCGCGCAGCGTCGCCGAGCACGTCGTCGCACTCGCACTCGCCGTCGCGAGGTCGGTGGTTCGATGGGACCAGATCGCGCGGGAGGGTGGTTACGGGAGGCGTGACGAGGACCCGGGCCAGGAACTCTTCGGCAAGCGGTGGGGTGTCGTGGGCTTCGGGCAGATCGGCCGGGAGGTCGCCCAGATGGCGCGGGACGGCCTGGGCATGGAGGTGGTCGCGCACGTCCGCCGACCGCCGACCGAGCCCGCGGTGGGAGTCGAGATCTCCTACGACCTGGGCACCCTCCTCGAGACCTGCGACGTCGTCAGTCTGCACGTCCCGCTGACCGAGGAAACACGCGGAATGATCGGCCCTGCCGAGATCGCCAGGATGCGCAGCTCGGCAATCCTGGTGAACGTTGCGCGGGGTCCCGTCGTCGACGCCGACGCGCTGCTCTCCGCGCTGGAGCGGAGGGCCATCGCCGGCGCCGCCGTCGACGTCTGGGACGGACCCTTCCCGGATCCGCCCCATCGCCTGTACGACGCCCCGAACCTGGTGCTGTCGCCGCACCGCGGCGGACGGACACGCGAGGCCGATCGGGCGGCCGGCGTGGTGGTCGTCGCGCACGTCCACGAAGCCCTGCGCCCGTCCATGTCGAACCCGATGCCAACCTCCTCCACCGAAAAGAGCGTGTAGTCATGAGAATCGTCCGCGTCGACGTGAGCAACGAGATCCACTGGGGCGTGCTCCGTGATGACACCGTCGAGCTGCTGTCGGTTCCACCGTTCGAGGGCATCGTCTCGTCGGGTCGCACGGTGCCGGTGTCGGAGACCAGGTTTCTCGCGCCGGTGGTCCCGCAGAAGATCATCTGCCTGGGCAGGAACTACGGGGAGCACGTGGCGGAGATGGGCTACGTCCCCGCCGACTCCCCTGCGCTCTTCATGAAGCCCCCCGGATCGGTCATCGGCCCCGACGAGCTCGTCGTGCTCCCCCCGACCTGGTTGAGCACTCACGTCGAGCACGAAGCGGAGCTCGGGATCGTGATCGGTCGTGGCGGACGCTTCATCGAGGAGGCCGACGCGCTGGAGGCCGTCCTGGGCTTCACCTGTGCCGACGACGTGAGCGCTCGTGACCTGCAGAAGTCCGACCCGCACCCGACCCGCGGCAAGGGCTTCGACACCTTCTGCCCGGTCGGGCCCTGGATCGAGACCGACGTCTCCCTCGACGGCGGGCTGGGGATCCGGTGCCGGGTCAACGGCGTGCTCCGCCAGGACGCCTCCACCGCGCAGATGATCTTCAACGTCCCGTTCCTGGTGAGCTACATCTCGCAGTACACCACCCTGGTCCCCGGTGACCTCATCCTCACCGGCTCGCCGGGCGGCACGCTGCCCCTTGGCGACGGCGATGTCGTCGAGATCGAGATCGAGGGCGTCGGACTCCTGCGTCACGGAGTGCGAGACGCCTGACCCCGTACTACTGCCCCAACCCCTAACCACTACCCCGTACAGAGGAGCCTCTCCATGCCACGCCTGACCGACCAGCACCTGCGCGACCTGCTCACCGACATCTACCGGGCGAAGGGGGCATCGGTCGACGAGGCCGAGATCGTGGCTCGCCACCAGGTCGAGGCCAACCTGGTCGGCCACGACTCGCACGGCGTGATGCGGACGCCGGCGTACGTGACAGCGATCGACAAGGGCCACATCAAGCCAGGGGCACCGTTCGTGGTTGAGTCGGAGACGCCGACGTCCACGGTCATCGACGGCAACTGGGGATTCGGCTTCGTCGTCACCGAGACGGCGATGAAGCTGACGATCGACAAGGCCCGGAACCAGGGCGTGGCGATGACCACCGTCCGGCAGCAGAGCCACGTCGGTCGGCTCGGTGGATACGCCGCCATGGCAGCTGAGGAGGGCATGATCGCGATGATGATGGCCGACTCCGGTCTCGGGCCCAAGTCGGTGGCGCCGTTCGGCGGACGCGAGTCCCGCCTGGGCACCAACCCGATCTGTTTCGCGGCTCCCAACGCCGGCGGTGCTCCCGTGCTTCTGGACATGGCGACCTCGGCCGTCGCCGTCGGCAAGCTGCACGTCGCCCGGGCCAAGGGCCAGCCGATCCCGGAGGGGTGGATCCTCGACAAGGACGGCCGCGCGACGACTGATCCGGAGGACTACTACGCGGGCGGCACTGTTCTTCCGCTCGGCGGCGATCAGGGCCACAAGGGGTACGGACTGTCCTTCGTGGTCGAGATGTTCTGCGGGCTGCTCACCGGGCTCGGCTACGGGCTGGACCCCCAGGGTCGGCACAACGACGGGATCTTCCTCGCGGTCTTCGATGTGGAGCGGTTGCGCCCGCTCAACGCCTTCACCTCTTCGGTGCAGGACTTCATCGAGTACCTCAAGGAGACTCCTCGTGCCGAGGGCTTCGACGAGATCCTCTACCCGGGCGAGCTCGAGGACCGCACCCGGCACGAGCGCCTGCGCGACGGCATCGACATCGACGAAGCGTCCTGGGCTTCCCTGCAGAAGCTGAAGAACGAGCTCGGTGTCTGACACCTGCCGAACAGGGGTGCTCGGAAACTGAACAGCCGGTCCTGAATTGAGGCGACCGGCTGTTCAGCGGCCATCCCCTACCGATGAGTGGAGCCGGCGGCTCCGTGCAGCGTCATGTCCACGACGTCGGTGACGAAGCGGTCGGTGATGCGCGCATGGCCGTGGAGCAGCCGGTGGTAGAGCGCGCCGTAGAGCAGGTCGAGCGCTACGTCGACGTTCACGCCGGCGGGGAGCTCGCCGCGCCCGATGGCGCGCTCGAACACGGTGCGGGCCCTTTCGCGACGCGGATTCACCAGCCGGTCGACGTACTCGGTGGCGAACACCGGATCGGTGTGGGCCTTGGTGATGAACGTGCCGATGACCGTCGCATACGGGCGGGTGCGGACCACCCGGGCCCACGGTCGCAGCAGCGCGAGGAGGTCCCCGCGCAGCGACCCGGTGTCCGGCGGATCCACGGTCGGTTCGGTCCACTCGTAGTAGAGCGCGTCCAGGGCCAACAGCTCCTTGGTACCCCACCAGCGGTAGATCGTCGCCTTGCTGACTCCTGCGTGTTCGGCGATCTCGTCCATGCTGACCGCGCCGAGACCACGCGTGAGGAGCAGTTCCGCCGCGGCATGCAGGATCGACTCCCGGGCCTTCTCGCTCCGAGGGCGCCCGCGCCGCGGCGGGTCTGCGACGGCATCGGCCATCAGGCGCTCAGGGTGGTCGGCATGCTCGGTGACCGGCTGATCTTCGCGAGCACCTCGTGGAGGGCAGCGATGTCACGGTCGGCGTAGCCGAGCCGGCGTGCCTCGTCGAGAGTGTCCGCCGCCGCCGTGGCGGAGGGCACCGGGACCCCCATGCGCTGTGCCTCGGCCAGGGCCAGGTGGATGTCTTTGTCCATGAGTCGGACATCGAACCACGCCTTGTCGGGCAGGTCGAGCAGCAACGGCACCCGGCTCTTCAGCATCGGCGAGCCGATCGGACTGGCGCTCATCACTTCGGCAGCGACCTTGGCCGGGATGCCCCCGCGCTCGGCGAGGAGCAGTCCCTCGCTGAAGGCCAGTACCTGCACCGCCAGGCTGATGTTGATCGCGAGCTTGAGCAGCACGCCCTTGCCGTTGTCACCGACGCGGATCACTGACTGGCCGAGCTGACCGAGCAGCGCGCTGACCTGCTGAAAAGCGTCTTCGTCACCGCCGACCATGATGGACAGCGTGCCCTGCTCGACCTGCGGGACACTGCCGGACACCGGCGCGTCGAGCATCCGGGCTCCGGCCGAGTGCACTCGCTCGGCGACCGCCATGCTCGCCCGTGGGCTGACGCTGCTCATGTCGATGTAGACCTGGCCCAGCGAGAGACCCGCGACGATCCCGTCGGGGCCGCTGGTGACCGACTCCAGGGCGCGGTCGTCAGTGACCATGCTGATGACCACCTCGGCCGCCTCGGCCACGCTTCGCGGTGTGTCGTGCCAGCGCAGACCGCGAGCGATCAGCGCCTGCGCCTTCTCGGCGGACCTGTTCGTCGCGTGTACGTCGTGGCCGGCGTCGAGCAGCCGGGCGGCGATCCCGGAGCCCATGGTCCCGAGGCCGACAATTCCGATGACGCTCATGATGTGCCTTCGATCTCGGCGACGTCATCGTGAGTGAGGTCGAGGCCGGCTGCGGTCAGAAGGGAGTCGACCTGGTCGGGCCGGCGGAATCCCACGATCGCGCCGTCGACGGCAGAGTTGCGCAGCGTCCACGCGATGGCGACGGCGCCCGGCGTCGTGTCATGGCGCTCCGCGACGGTCGTCAACCGCTGTACCAGGTCGAGATGGCGGGAGAGCAGCGGCTCCTGGAAGCGCGGATCGCGCTTGCGCCAGTCGTCGTCGGCGAGCTGGGCAATCCGCTCACGAGTCATCTTCCCGGTCAGCAGCCCGGAGCCCATCGGCGAGTAGGCGATCACTCCAATGCCCTCGGTCTCGGCAAAGGGCAGGATCTCGCTCTCCACGTCGCGCGTGACCAGCGAGTACTGAGGCTGCAACGTCTCGACCGGCGCGATCTCCTGCATCCGGCGGAGCTGTGCGACGTCGAAGTTGGATACGCCGATGTGGCGGACCAGTCCTTGTTCCTTGAGCTCGGCCAGCGCGGCCCAGCCCTCTTCGATCTCCGGCTCCGGGTCCGGCCAGTGGATCTGGTAGAGGTCGATCGAGTCGACGCGCAGGCGTTTGAGGCTTGCCTCTGCCTCCCGCAGCACCGAGTCGCGCTTGAGGCTGTGCACGACCGTCCGACCCGGGCCCTCGAGAAGGGATGCCTTGGTGAAGACGTACGGCCGCTCGGTCACACCCTCCAGGGCTCGTCCGACGACCTCTTCGGAGTGACCGAAGCCGTACGCCGCGGCCGTGTCGATCCAGTTGACGCCGCCGTCCAGTGCGCGGTGGATCGCGGCGATCGAGTCGTCGTCGTCCTGCGGACCCCAGCCGAACTCCCAGCCGCCGCCACCAATGGCCCAGGCGCCGAAGCCGACGCGGGTGATGTCGAGGCCGGTGTCTCCCAGCAGCGTGGTCTTGAGTCGTGTCTCTGTCATCTCATGCTTCCTTCGAGTCGTTCTCCGATTGGCAAGGCCACTGCCCGAGCAGAAGTCTCATTGATATTGTAAACGAAACGGCCAGTTTTATATTCCGACGGAGGTTCAAGCGCGATGAAGGAAGCCACTGGAGTGGTCGATGTCCCTGGACGGAGCCGGCCCGATCGGCGGCATAATGAACGAGTGGATGCCGCAAGACCCCATGGGCCGCTGCCAGTTCTGCTGATCGGCCTGACCGTGGTGACGGGGCTGGTCGACGCGTTCAGCTACCTGAGCCTGGGACGCGTGTTCGTCGCGAACATGACCGGCAACGTGGTGTTCCTTGGCTTCGGGTTGGCCGGTGTCGGGGGTATCGAGATCGCGGCAAGCCTGGTGGCGATCCTTGCCTTTGCGCTGGGGGCTGCGATCGGCGGCCGATGGGCGGTGGATCCCGCACCGCACCGGGGTCGTCTGCTGGCCACCGCGGCGACGCTGCAGGCTGGACTTGTCATCGTGTCGGCCATCGTTGCGGAGATCGCCGGCGTGAAGAGCTTGTCGGTGCGGTTGATCCTGATAGCTCTGCTTGCGGTCGCCATGGGCGGACAGAACGCGGTCGCACGCAGGCTCGCCGTACCCGATCGGACCACCACCGTGCTCACCTTGACGGTCACCGGCCTCGTCGCCGACGCGACGTCCTGGTCGGTGCGCCTGCGGCGACTGGTAGCGGTCGCGGCGATGCTCGGTGGAGCTCTGGTGGGCGGTGCGCTGCTGCGCTGGGTGAGCGTTGCCGCGCCGCTCTGGCTGGCCGCAGCGGTCCTGGTTTCCTGCGCCGTGGCGGCCCATGGCGCGACCAAGCGTCCGCAATCACAGGCCTGGCAGTAACCCGAGGGCCAGGCACGGCGACCAACCAGGAGGTCCACGATGGAGCTGTACGACGTCATGCGAACGACAGCTGCGGTGCGGGAGTTCACCGACGACCCGCTGCCCGACAAGTTGTTGCACACGATGTTGGACAACGCCCGCTTCGCTCCCAGCGGCGGCAACCGTCAGGGCACCCGGATAATCGTCGTCCGGGAGATGAGCACCCGGCAGGCGCTCGTCGAGCTGACCCGCCCCGGCGCACGTCACTACGTCGCGCAGCGCCTCGCGGGCGAGGGCCCTTGGAACGCAGTCGAGCCGACCGCCCTTTCCGACGACCAGATCGCGGCGACAGAGGTGCCGGACAGCTTCACCGTCCCGCTTCTCACCGCAGCCGTCGTGCTCGTCGTCTGCGTCGACCTGAGTCGTGTCGCAGCCGTTGACCAGAATCTCGATCGGGTGGGCATCATCGGCGGAGCGTCGGTCTACCCACTGGTCTGGAACATCCTGCTCGCGGCGCGAAGCGAAGGATTCGGCGGGACCATCACCACGATGGCGGTGGCGGAGGAGCCGAAGGTCAAGGAGCTGCTCGGCATCCCCGATCCCTATGCCATTGCCTGCGTCGTACCGATGGGCAAGCCTGTTCGTCAGCTGACCAAGCTGTCGCGCGTGGAGGTGGCAGACCTGGCTCGGCTCGAGACCTGGAGTGGAGGGCCGCTTCATGAATGACCTCGACCTGGCGGCAGTGGCTGCAGAACGAGCGCGCATCCGCGCGACGTACCTGAAGGACGACGCGAGCCGGCCGGCGTCGACCGCGCGTGGGCTGCACCACTTCGCGATCGTGTGCTCGGACGTCGAGGAGACGGTGCGGTTCTACCAGGATGTGCTGGGCTTCCCGCTGACTGAGATCTTCGAGAACCGTGACTACCCGGGGTCGAACCACTTCTTCTTCGACATCGGCAATGACAACCTGATTGCGTTCTTCGACTTCCCGGGCCTCGACGTCGGGCCGTACGCCGAAGTGCTCGGCGGCCTGCACCACCTGGCCATCTCGGTCGAGCCAGAGCAATGGTCGAGGCTCAAGGGCAGGCTGGACGACGCCGGTGTCGAGTACCAGAGCGAGAGCGGGACCTCGATCTACTTCCGCGACCCGAATGGCGCCCGGCTCGAGCTCATCGCTGATCCGCTGGGGGAGATGTACGGCACAACGGTCCTCTGAACCCGTAGGGTGACCCACGTCACACCCACCTTTTACTCGGATCGTCCGGCACGTTCCTGCCGGTGAAGGGCAGTTGAGTCATGGGATCAGTCACGTTTGAACACGCCGAGCGCCTCTATCCGGGGGCCGATTCGCCAGCTGTACAAGACCTCAACCTCGAGATCGCCGATGGCGAGTTCATGGTGCTTGTCGGACCGTCCGGCTGCGGGAAGTCCACCTCGCTCCGCATGCTCGCCGGGCTCGAGGAGGTGACCGGTGGCCGCATCCTGATCGGGGACCGCGACGTCACCGAGCTCCCTCCGAAGGACCGTGACATCGCGATGGTGTTCCAGAACTACGCGCTCTATCCGCACATGTCGGTCGCGGACAACATGGCGTTCGCTTTGAAGATGAGTCACGTCAACCAGGACGAGCGCCGCCGCCGGGTCCTTGAAGCCGCCGAGATGCTCGGCCTCGAGGACTTTCTCGACCGGAAGCCGAAAGCGCTCTCGGGCGGCCAGAGGCAGCGCGTTGCCATGGGCCGGGCCATCGTCCGTCAGCCGAGTGTCTTCTGCATGGACGAACCTCTCTCGAACCTCGACGCGAAGCTTCGGGTCTCGACCCGCACCCAGATCGCGGCGTTGCAGCAGCGGCTCGGCACCACCACCGTCTATGTCACGCACGACCAGGTCGAGGCGATGACAATGGGGGACCGGGTGGCCGTGCTCAAGGACGGTGTCCTGCAACAGGTCGACACCCCGTTGAAGCTGTACGACGAGCCGGTGAACCTCTTCGTCGCCGGCTTCATCGGCTCGCCTGCGATGAACCTCCTCGCGCCGCAGTCAGGGGATGGCCGGACCGCGATCGGTGGCTTCGAGCTGCCGCTCGACCGGGCCGCAGTCGCCAAGGCATCGGGGCCAGTGATTGTCGGCGTACGTCCTGAGGCGTGGCGAGTTGTTGGCCCCGAGGAAGTCGGCCTGCCGGTCACGGTTGCGGTCGTCGAAGAGCTCGGTGCGGACGCCTATGTCTACGGCACCTGTGACATCGCCGGGACCCCGAGCGAGCTCGTGGTCCGGATCGAGGCGCGGCGCGATGTGGCCAAGGGATCGGTGATCAACGTCCGCACCGAGCCGGAGATGCTGCATGTTTTCGACAAGAATTCCGGTGCGCGACTGTCGGCCTGACGTGCCAACTGCCGGAAACCTGCAAACTTCTTGCAAGTTTTTGCACAATTTTCACACGGTTCTCGCAGGTTCTCGCCCTATGCTGATCGAGTGACACGACGACTTGCGGAGGTTGCGGCTCGGGCCGGCGTCTCCGAGGCAACGGTCAGCCGGGTACTCAACGGCAAGCCGGGGGTTTCGGAGAGCACTCGGTCGACCGTCCTGACGGCCCTGGACGTGCTCGGCTACGAGCGGCCGACAAAGCTGCGCGGCGAGCGCGCCCGGCTCGTCGGGCTGGTTCTTCCCGAGCTGCAGAACCCGATCTTCCCGGCGCTGGCCGAGGTGGTCGGCGCGAACCTCTCGCAGCACGGGCTCACGCCTGTGCTCTGCACCCAGACCATGGGCGGCGTTGCGGAGTCCGACTACGTCGACATGTTGCTCGAGCAGCAGCAGGTCGCCGGGATCATGTTTGCCGGCGGCCTCTACAGCCAGGCCGACGCCGACCACACCCACTACGAACGGCTGGTCCGGCGCAAGCTTCCGGTGGTGCTGATCAACGCGACCATCGACAACTTGCCGTTCCCACGGGTCGTCTGCGACGACGCGAGCGCCATGGAGCAGGCGCTGGACCACCTGTCCGCGCTCGGGCACGAACGGATCGGTCTGGTGCTCGGGTCTCGCGACCATGTGCCGTCGTTGCGCAAGCTGGACTCGGCGCGCGCCGTACTCGCGGCATCGGGGACCGGCCTCGACGAGAGTCTCGTCGCGCACGCGCAGTTCTCGCTGCAGAGCGGCCAGGCGGCAGCGGCCGCGCTCTACGAGCGCGGCGCCACGGCCCTGGTCTGCGCCAGTGACCCCCTCGCCCTCGGCGCAATCCGGGCCGCCAGGCGGGCGCGGCTCCGGGTTCCCGAGGACGTCTCGGTCATCGGGTACGACGACTCGGCGTTCATGTCGTCCGTCGAGCCGCCGCTGACCACGGTCCGGCAGCCGATCGAGGCGATGGGTCGGGCAGCCGTCGCCGCCCTGGTTGGCCAGATCCAGGGTGAGGACGTGTCCTGTGACGAGCTGCTGTTCGAGCCCGAGCTGGTGGTACGCCGTTCCACTCGCCCTGCAAGGAACGCGCAACGTCCTGCAAGATCTGGAAACTAATTACGTTCTGTCAAGTTCTTGCAATGATCTGCAAGCACTTCTAGCGTCACCGGTGACCGGTCGGCTGTGACCGGCGCCACATCGGACGCGGAGGCAGCAGCGAGTGAGCACCACGGAGTTGCCCGACATCGGCATCAGCAGCGGCATCGAGCGCGCTGCCGCACGAGGCGCTGGTGCGGGTGATGGCGACGGCGAGTGGTGGCGCGGTGCCGCGATCTATCAGGTCTACCCACGGAGCTTCGCTGACGCGAACGGTGACGGCACCGGCGACCTGGCCGGCGTACGTGCGCACCTGCCCTACCTGCACGACCTCGGCATCGACGCGATCTGGTTCACGCCGTGGTATCCCTCGCCGATGGCCGACGGTGGGTACGACGTAGCCGACTACCGCTCGATCGACCCGATGTTCGGCGCCCTGTCCGAAGCCGAGGACCTCATCCAGGAGGCGCTCGCCCTCGGCATCCACTCGATCATCGACGTGGTGCCCAACCACGTGTCGTCCAGTCACACCTGGTTCCAGGCGGCTCTCGCCGCGGGTCCCGGGTCACCCGAGCGGGAGCGTTTCTGGTTCCGCGACGGCGTCGGCGAGAACGCGGACGAGCCGCCCAACCACTGGGAGTCGGAGTTCGGCGGTCGCGCCTGGTCCCGGGTGGTGCGACCTGACGGCGTCCCCGAGCAGTGGTACCTCCACCTGTTCGCACCCGGCCAGCCTGACCTGAACTGGGACCACCCCGACGTACGTCGTGAGCACGAGGAGATCCTGCGGTTCTGGTTCGACCGGGGTGTCGCCGGCATCCGGATCGACTCGGCCGCCCTGCTCGCCAAGGACGCCGCACTGCCGGAGGTCACCGAGGCGCACGACCCCGGCTCCCATCCGTACGTCGATCGCGACGAGCTCCAGGGCATCTACCGCAGCTGGCGCCGCATCGCCGAGTCGTACGGCGCGGACCGGGTGCTCATCGGCGAGATCTGGCTCCCGGACGCCGACCGGTTCGCGAGGTACCTCCGTCCGGACGTCTTGCACTCGGCCTTCAACTTCGACTTCCTGACCGCGCCGTGGGAGGCAGGCAAGCTGCGCCAGTCCATCGAGACGACTCTCGACGTGCACGCCCGCGTCGGAGCGTCGCCGACGTGGGTGCTGTCCAACCATGACGTGACGAGACCGGTCACCAGATACGGACGCGAGGACTCGGGTTTCGCCTTTGACGCAAAGCGATTCGGCGTTCCTACCGACCTGCAGGTAGGGCGCCGTCGGGCAAGAGCAGCGGCCCTGCTCGCCATGGCCCTGCCGGGTGCGTACTACCTCTACCAGGGCGAGGAGCTGGGGCTCCCCGAGGTCGAGGACATCCCGGTCGACCGCATCCAGGACCCGATGCACATCCGCTCCGGCGGCGTGGACCCCGGCCGGGACGGGTGCCGGGTGCCGATGCCGTGGTCGGGGGACCAGCCGCCGTACGGCTTCAGTCCCGGGCCTGTCGACACCTGGCTCCCGCAGCCTGATGACTGGTCCGCGCTGACCGCGGATGCGCAGTCCGCCGACCCAGCGTCGATCCTCTCGCTCTACCGGGACGCGCTGCTGATCCGGCGTACCCATCCCGATCTCGGCTCCGGCTCCTTCAGCTGGCTCGCCTCGTCGCCCGGTGTGCTCGCATTCCGGCGCGGCGCGTCCTTCGGATCCATCACGAACTTCGGCAGCACCCCTGCCGAGCTTCCCGACCATGACCAGATCTGGCTGGCCAGCGCTCCTCTGGAAGGAGGCCGCCTCCCTGCCGACGCCACCGTCTGGCTCCGACTTTCTTCCGACTGACCCGCGGCGAACCTTGACCAGAGCCGCTGCACACATCTATTAGGAGTAACCATGAGGATCAAACGCCTACGCAGTCTCGCTGTGGTTGCGACGCTTGCGTCGCTCTCCACACTCGCGGCTTGCGGTTCCTCGTCGGACGCCGGCGAGTCGAATGGCAAGGTCACGATCACCGTCGAAGGCTGGCGGCCGGGTGACGGCAAGGACACGATCGCGGCCGTCAAGGCGCAAGCCGCGGCCTTCCACAAGGAGAACCCCAACATCACGGTGGTGCCGAAGGAGTGGCAGTGGAACGCCGCGACGTTCCCGGCCCAGCTCGCGGGTGGCACCCTGCCGACCACGTTCCGGGTGCCCTTCACCGACACCAAGAGTCTGGTCGAGCGAGGCCAGGTTGCCGACGTCGACTCGGTGATCCGGGCGCTGCCGTACTTCACGCAGCTCAACCCGACGGTCCTCGCCGCTGCCCAGGGCACCGACGGCAAGATCTACGGCCTGCCGAGCGATGTCTACGCGAGTGGCCTGCACTACAACCGGACGCTGTTCACCCAGGCCGGGCTTGACCCGGAGAAGCCGCCCACCACCTGGGACGAGGTCCGGGCCGACGCGAAGGCGATCCACGACAAGACCGGCCAGGCCGGTTACGCCACGATGACCAAGGAGAACCAGGGTGGCTGGATCCTCACCACGCTGACGTACGCCCTCGGCGGTCAGATGGAGACCCAGAGCGGCGACACGTTCACCGCCACCGTCAACAACGAGGCCACCAAGCAGGCGCTGGGCTATCTCCACGACATGCGCTGGAGTGACGATTCGATGTCCGGCAACACGTCGTACAACTGGAACAGCATCAACCAGGCGTTCGCGGCTGGAAAGGTCGGCATGTACCTGAGCGGCTCGGACGTGTACAACGCACTGGTGACCACCAACAAGATCAACCCCGATGAGTACGGCCTGGCGGCGATGCCGCTCGGCAGCCCCGACGGGGGAGCGCTCGGCGGTGGCTCTGTCAACGTGGTCAGCGCGAAGGCAACCAAGGCCCAGGCCGCGGCCGCCGTCGCGTGGGATGACTTCTTCAGGGTCCGCAAGTACGTCGACGAGGCCTCGGCTGTTGCAGATGCCAAGCTGCTGGTCGCGGACAACCAGCCGGTCGGCACCCCGACGTTCCCGATCTTCGACCAGGCCACCTGGCAGAAGAACCAGGACTGGATCAAGTCCTACGTCAACGTGCCCCAGCAGCAGATGCAGTCCTTCATGACAGGGATGTTCACCCAGAAGCTCCTCTCCGAACCCCCGTCCCAGACCCAGGCGTTGTACGGCGCACTGGACCCGGCCGTGCAGAAGGTGCTCAGCGACAAGAACGCTGACATCAGCAGCCTGCTCGACCAGGCAAACGACAAGGTCCAGCAGTTGCTCGACAAGTCCTGAGCAATCGCAGGCCGGCCGATGCATGCGACCGCATCGGCCGGCCCGCACCAAGAGAGGCAGCTGATGACCGTCACCGACACGGCCCATCGACAACGCCGTTCGCCACTGACCTGGTGGCGCGGCGGGGGAGCAGGGGCGCTACTTTTCCTGCTCCCCATGCTGCTGATCTTCGGGCTCTTCTCCTGGTGGCCGATCCTGCGCACCGGGGTGATGAGCTTCCAGCACACCAACCTCGTGGAGCCGGCGCAGTGGATCGGGCTGGAGAACTTCCGCAACGTGCTGCACGATCCGCTGCTACCCGTGGCGATCCGCAACACGGCGTACTTCGCCGGGCTTGCCTTCGTCTTCGGCTACCCGGTGCCCCTGCTGATGGCGGTGATCATGAGCGACGCGCGCCGGCTGCGCGGGCTGTTCTCGATGCTGGCCTATCTGCCGGTGGTCGTCCCGCCGGCCGTGGCCGTGCTGCTGTGGCGGTTCTTCTACGACGCCTCGCCCAGTGGCGTCTTCAACTCGGTGCTCGGCAAGGTCGGCGTCGGCCCGGTGCCCTGGCTGGAGTCCTCGCATGCCGTGATGCCGGCGCTCGTGCTCGAGGCAACGTGGGCTGCCGCGGGTGGCACCGTGATCATCTATCTGGCCGCCCTGGTCTCCGTGCCTCCTGAGCTGTACGACGCGGCAGAGGCCGACGGGGCCGGCGTCTTCAGGAAGATCTGGCATGTCACGCTCCCGCACCTGCGCGGGATCATGCTGATCACCCTGATCCTGCAGATCATCGGCACCGCCCAGGTGTTCCTGGAGCCGTACCTCTTCACCGACGGCGGTCCGGACAACTCTTCGCTGACCGTGCTGCTGCTGATCTTCAACTACGCCTTCGGCAGCACCACCGGCGGCGGTGACTACGGCTCGGCGACCGCCCTCAGCCTGATGCTCGCCGTGGCGCTGGCGATCCTCTCGTTCATCTACTTCCGGGTGACGCGCTCCTGGAGCACGTCGTGAGTGCGGGTCTCTGGGCCAGGCCGCTGCCGCGAGTGGGCGGGAAGCGGAAGGCTGTCTCGAAGGCAGCGTCATCGGAGTCATCGGACTCCCGCGGGCTGACCTCGGCGTTCGAGCTCCGCCACAACGGGCTGCGCTGGACACGACGAGCGGTGCACATCGCGCTGCTGGTCTTCCTCGTCGTCGGGGCGCTGGGTCCACTGCTGTGGCTGGCGAGGGCGGCGATCACGCCGACCCAGGACACGTTGCGTACGCCGATGGCGTTCTGGCCGCACGGCATCGCCTGGCAGAACCTCAAGACCGCGTGGGTCGACCTGGACCTGAAGCTGTACTTCAAGAACACCCTGATCATTGCGCTCGGATCATGGGCGACCCAGATGCTGGTGGCGACCACGGCCGGCTACGCCCTCTCGATCCTGCGACCGAGGTACGGCCAGATCCTGTACGGCGCCGTGCTGGCCACCATGTTCGTTCCGGCCGTCGTGCTGCTGGTGCCGCTCTACCTGACGGTGCTCAACCTGCCGATCTCCCACACGAACCTGGTCAACACCTACTGGGCGGCGTTCCTCCCGGCGGGCGCGAGCGCGTTCAACGTGGCGGTCGTGAAGCGGTTCTTCGACAACCTGCCGCGCGAGGTCATCGACGCGGCGCGGGTCGACGGGGCCGGCTCCTTCCGGCTGTTCTGGTACGTCGTACTGCCGATGTCGAGGCCCGTCCTCGGGGTGGTCTCGGTCTTCGCCGTACTCGCGGCGTGGAAGGACTTCATCTGGCCGCTGATCGTGCTTCCGGACCCGGCCAAGCAGCCACTCTCGGTGCGGCTCCCCAGTCTCGCGCCGGTCACCGAGCTCGACATCTTCCTTGCTGCGTTGCTGATCTCGACGGTCGTGCCGATCGCGTTCTTCGTCATCTTCCAGCGGTTCTTCCTGCGCGGAGGGCTGGACGGAGCGGTCAAGGGTTAGGAGCCTGCGTTTGCGGGCCGGCGAGCCGGGTACCAGACCTCCCACAACCAAGGGAGGACAACATGTGGACGTTGCTTTGGATCATCGCCGTCGTGCTCGTGGTCAGCGGGATCGTCACGCTGTTCCGGGGGCGAATGCTTGCTGGGATTGCCCTGATCGTCGTCGGTCTGCTGGTGGGACCCGGTGGAGTCAGCATCTTCAAGTAGCCGTGACCCGTTGACCAGTAGTCATCAAGCGGAAGAGAGGACACAAGCAATGGGACTCGATGGCAGGACGATCGCCTTTCTGGTCGCTCCGGAGGGCACCGAGCAGGTGGAGCTGACCGAGCCGTGGAACGCCGTACGTGATGCCGGCGGCAGCCCGGTCCTGGTGTCCACCCAGACCGGAACGATCCAGGCGTTCAACCATCTCGACAAGGCTGACACCTTTCCGGTTGACCAACAGGTTGGTGACGCCTCGGTGGCGGACTTCGACGGCCTGGTGCTTCCCGGAGGTGTGGCGAACCCCGATGAGCTCCGCCTCGACGAGGACGCCGTTGCCTTCGTCAAGGCGTTCGTCGACGCAGGCAAGCCCGTTGCCGCGATCTGTCATGCCCCCTGGTCGTTGATCGAGGCGGACGTCGTACGCGGCAAGACGATGACGTCCTGGCCGAGCCTGCGGACCGACCTGGAGAACGCCGGTGCCCATTGGGTTGACGAGCCGGTCGTCGTGGACGGCCTGCTCGTGACCAGTCGCAAACCCGACGACCTCGACGCGTTCAACGCACAGCTCCTGGAGACGTTCGCCACAGCCCGCGCCTGACGAGTTATGTGATACTTCGAGTCACAGACAGTTACGGACATCGTCAGGAGACAACCGGTGGCGCTCTCTGAGCTCACGTATGACCGGGCAGGCGCAGGCGAGCCCGTCGTCCTCATCCATGGCATCGGTCACCGACGCCAGGCGTGGGAGCCGGTGTTCGATCAGCTGGCCGCGAGCTACGACGTCATTGCTGTCGACCTCGCGGGTTTCGGTGAGTCTCCGGCGTACGTCGACGGCGTCGACTACACGATGGACAACGCCTGCAAGGACCTTGCTGCCAACTTCGCAGCGTGGGGCATCGAACGCCCGCACGTCGTCGGCAACTCCCTCGGAGGTGCGGTCTGTCTTGAGCTCGGCGCCCGCGGGCTCGCCTCGTCGGTCACGGTGCTGAGCCCGGCTGGTTTCTTCGGTCGGTTCGAGCGGCTGGAGCCGTTCGCACTGCTCTCGATGATGCGGCTCGCGAGCCAGCTTCCGGACCCGGTCCTGCATGCGGTGTCGCGGTCAGCTATCGGTCGTCGGATGGTTGGCTTCCTGCTCTATGCCCACCCCGAGCGGGTGAGTGCCGATGCGACGTACGGCGACTCGCTCGGCATGAAGCATGCGGCCGCCTTCGGTCGCACGATCAAGGCTGGCCTCGGCTACAAGTTCAGCGCGCCGATCCCGGTGCCCACCACCGTCGCCTGGGGCACCAGGGACAAGCTGCTCCGCTACCGGCAGGCCGCCGTTGCCCAACGCCAGCTGCCGGGTTCGGTTCACGTCCCGCTGCCGAACTGCGGTCACGTCCCGATGATCGACGACCCCGAGCTGGTGATCAGCGTGATCGAGGCGACGATCGGCCGCGCCAACCCAGCCAAGGCGGCCTGACGCCCGGACCGATTAGTCTCGAGCCGTGCCAACCCCAAACGACAGCCCGGAGGCTTCGAGCTCGGCAGCAGCCATCGAGAGCCTGATGCTCGGGCAGGCGCCGACCCTGACCCGGCGCGAGGTCGCGGACCTCGCCGGGGTGCCGTTCGAACTCTCCGAAGAACTCTGGCGGCTGCTCGGTTTCCCCCATGCCGCCGACGACGACATCGCCTTCACCCAGGCCGATGTGGACGCCCTCAAGGCCACCGTCGAGCTGATGAACCTCGGCGTCGTCAGCCCGGAGTCCCAGTCGGCGTTGGTCCGCACCTGGGCGCGCAGCTTCGCCCGGCTCGCCGAGTGGCAGACCGGTCTGCTCGCCGAGATGGCGGTGGGACAGGGCACGCCTCACGAACGCCTCATCGACCTGTCCCGCGAGGTGCTCCCGCGGATGGAGCTGCTGCAGAACTACATCTGGCGGCGGCACCTGGCGAGTGCGACCAACCAGCTCCTCGCGGTCGACGATGCCGGCACCGGCGGCGTACAGCTCACGATCGGGTTCGTCGACATCGTCGGCTACACCAGCCGGAGCAAGCACCTGGACCAGGCCGAGCTCGTCAGCTGGATCGAGTACTTCGAGAACGAGGTCATCGGTGTCGTCACCGACAACGCAGGCCGGGTGATCAAGACGATCGGCGATGAAGTCCTCTTCGTGACTGACGACCCCGCGGACGCCGTCGAGATCGCCCTGATCCTCACCGCACGCGGCGAGGACGAGACCGACCAGTTCCCCTCGGTCCGCGCCGGCATCGCGTACGGCGAGGTGGTGCGTCGGCTCGGCGACGTCTTCGGCCCGACGGTCAACATCGCGGCCAGGCTGACGTCCGTCTCCCGACCCGGAGCGGTCATCGCCGACAAGGGCGCGCACGACACCCTGTGCGCCGACCACGGCTCGAAGCCGGAGAAGTCCCTCGTCTTCCGTCGCCTGCGCCGCGTCTCGGTCAAGGGCTACTCCCGCCTGGACGCCTGGGTAGTACGCCGGGCCTGACCAACGAGTCCCGGCCGGCCGAGCGCTGTATCCGGTGGTCGAGCTCCTTGTTCGGTGGTCGAGCTTGTCGAGACCACACCTCGTGTGGTGGTTGGGTTCTTGAAAAGCGCAGC
>JAOPXK010000115.1 GCA_025965195.1 Marmoricola sp. | reverse complement strand
AACGTTCCACTCGCTCCACGCGCCAGTAGCTCAATTGGCAGAGCAGCTGACTCTTAATCAGCGGGTTCGGGGTTCAAGTCCCTGCTGGCGCACAGAACCGCAGGCCAGGCACCTATCCGGTGCCTGGTCTTCTGCGTTGGCCACCCGGAAACCCCCCGTATTACTCCTGTCAGCCTGCGCATAGATCGGCGAGGGACCCCCGAGGACGGCAAGCCTGGCTCGGGCAGATCCCGCGAACTGCTCCCCTCGGGGTAGGGGTCCGCGACGCAGCACAGCAGCGTCGTACAGGTGCCGTTGCGGGTTCCGGCGGTCGGCCATGTATGCCGCCGCCTTGAGGATGACTCCACCGAATGGACTCGGCGCGCTCAGCATGGGGGCACCTGCGGTGCGTTCGCGCAGCTGAGGTCGAGATTTGGCTCGGCGTTTACGATGCGGATCAGTCCGCGCCCAGGGAAATGGATGCGCTCTGGATTGACGTCCCGATGCATGCATGGAGGGGCGTGGGGTAGGGCCGCAGTGTGATGGGGATCACGTCATGTCGAGGGGGGCGCGAGCATCTGCACTGGGAGGGAAGAGAAATGACCGACGACATCGAACGGCACGGACTGGTCTCGGCGCTGGCTACCGGCGTCAAGGACATGCCCCGTAACGCGTCCTGGCTCGTGGGGAGGGCGCTTCGGCTCGGTGAGTCACCGAGCTCATCCGCAGCCGGTGACCAGAACAGTTCTGGCCGCGGAACTGAGAACGGCGGCTCAGGCCAGCGCAGCTCGAATGGGCTGAGGGGCGCTGTCCGCAGCGCCAGCGCTACGGTCAGGGAGGTGCTACCCGGAGGCGACTCGGTGGAAGCGAGGCTGGACCGCGCTGGGATCGCCGTCGACCGCGCCCGCGATGCGGAGCAGGACGCGCTCGAGGCTGCTCAGAAGGCCTCGGAGCTCACCGAACAGGCCGAGCGAACGGAGAAGCAGGAGCAGGCCCGGCTCGCAGAGCTGGAGGCCGATCAGGCCGAAGCCGTTCGTCGCAGGGTGGAGGAAGCGCGTGCCCGCGCGGATGAGCAAGTCGCCAAGGAGCAGCACGAGGCGGAGCTGGATGCGCACGACGTGCTCACGAGCGAGCGAGACGCGAGTGACGCGCGGACGGCCAAGGCGCGCGAGGCAGCCGAGGCTGCGCAGCAGGACGCGGAGGAGCGGCTGAGTCGGGCGACGGAGCAGCTCGCCGAGGCACGTTCGTTGGCCGACGAGGCGGCGAAGGCTGCCACCGAGGCGGCTGAGAACGCGCGCGCGCAGGCGGATCGGATCGCCGCCGATGCCCACCGAGAGGCCAAAGGTGCGTCCGATGCCGTGGGCCGGGCTGTGAAGATGCAGAGACGGAGCTCACGAACGGCTGCCAAGGTGGCGCGGGCCGTCGAAGACAGTTCCACGCCGAGGACGCTCAAGGAACTCCCGAGAGGCGAGTTGGTCAAGTTGGCCTCGGCCCAGGGCATCGCCGGGAGATCGGGGATGTCCAAGTCGCAACTGGTCAATGCGTTGGACAAGAGCAAGAAGGCGGCGAACCGATGAATCCGTTCAGGAGAGAGTCACAGTGGGACAGGGTCGCCAAGCCCCTGCGGAAGGTCGCCGGCACCAAGGCGGCCCGCTCCGGCCTGACGGCAGGGGCCACCATGGTGGTCCTGTCGGTCGCCAGTGCCGCAGCCAGCGCGGCTCGGCGTCGCCGGGACCGGTCGCAATGATCGGCAAGCTCACCCTGATCGGAATCGGATACGTGCTTGGGTCACGGGCAGGGAGAGATCGCTATGAGCAGATTCGGGCGGTGGCGGGAGTCGCAGCGAAGCGGTTGGAGCGGTACGGCGCGCGCGGCACGCTCGCCTCGCACGTCGCCGGGGGCGCGTCGGACTCCCCCGGTACTGACACCCGATCGAGATAGCCGGCTTTCCGACGGAGTCGTTATCGAGACGAGGCTGCGCGCACGGCTCTTGGGTGCACCGGTGCTCAGGATCGACGGCACGGTCCTGGTCTCGCCCGCACGCCTTGTCGAGGCCACACCATTGCGGGTCGTACGGGGGGACGTGGTCTCAGATGGCCGCGGCGTGTCCAGTGTTGCCTCGCCAAAAGCCGTTGCCACGGCGCCGGGTGCAGCCCTCGCCCAGGCCACTCGGCTGGTCGAGGAGAGCAGGCGACGCCTGGGACACTGACGCCGCTCAGCCGATGCGCTGGGTGGGCGCCACGTTTCACGAGAAGCCGAGGAGGCTCCCGGCTCACGCGATGCCCGTCACTGCTGCTCCCCTTGCTGGCGATTTGGCACAGGCCTGCGCTGTGCAGAGCAGCCACGGCAGGACCGTTGACGCGGGCACACCGAGCACCTCGCCAGTGCCGGGGCTTGGCTGCGAGGAGGTTCGACCGACTGAGATCAAACCTGGGCAGATCCGCGAGCCGGCATCCGTGGCGTCGGGCGGCTACGTGTGCTCCGGGCCCGGCGGGCGGGCTCAGACGCCGCCGCCGCGACCTCCGCGGACGCGGTTCAGGATGAAGATCACGAGCGCGATGATGACGAGAATGACAAGAATGGTCCACAACATTGTGAGACTCCCTCCAGTTGCTGGCTGTGGCGCTGTCGGGTTCCGACCAGCAGCACCCACACAAGAGATTCCCCGCCAGGTGGACGCTGAAACGTCGATGGTGCGGCTAGCTCCGGCTACCGGTCGCCCCTGGCGAGCGACGAGCCGGGCGCAGCGACCTCCCCGAAGACCCCGCACTCGCTGGCCTTGCAGACGACGCCGGAACAACCACCGACCCGGTGGTCGCCTTGGTGGCGGTTTCGTGAGCCTGGGTTGGTGTCTGGCCGATTCCCGCGAGCAACGCGACTGGAACCATCAACATGACAACCGTCGTAACGACAACATTCGCTCTCCCCTTGAGGCGCACAAGTTACGTTGTGCGCAGACTCTCTTGGACGTTCAGCACGCCACCCGCCGCGCTGGGGTCAAGCTGCCAAAGTTCTCGGTTCTGCCAACTCGCGTTCTCGTCCGTGCGAACATCTGCGGATGCGCAAGGGACTCGGGCCGCTGCTAACTTCCATCGTCGCCGTGTCGACGCTGACAGCATCGGCTCTGACATCGCCTGTTTCGGCCGCACCGTCGCCGCCCCCACCGGATTGGCACGGCTCTCCTCGCGCGATGCCCTCGGCCTACGCATGGCTGGACCCCGCAACGCCTATCGATACCTACACGATCGTCGTCGTCCGCGGCTCGTCTCGCGCGACTGTTGTCCACGACCTGGGCGGTGTGAAGCGGCAGCTGCCTGACAAGACCCCGAGCCAGGCCGGGCTGTACGCCTTGGACCACACTGGTGCGGACTACTCGACGCCGCGCATCGTCCAGGTCCAACGCCGAGGGCATGCGATCGTCGTCTACGCGCCGTACGGGATTCTTCGTGACAACGCCGCCCTGGCGAAGATGTCGCAGCGCGGGCTCGCGACCGAGTTCACCACCGACGTCGAATACGACACCTACGTCACCGTCGCCAAGCACGGCCGGGTCATTCGCTTCTTCGATGCAGGCTTCAAGCCACCGAAGAAAGGCGCCCTTCCAGCCGAAGCAAGCCTGGACTGGGGAACCAGACACCAAAACATCTGGGCCACTGCCTGGGCCTTCGACGAACGCCTCACACTGACGCACATCAGCCAAGCATGGTTCAACCGCCCGCACCCGACACTTATCGCCAAGCCGGGCGCCCTGCTCTGACTCATACGACCGACGCGGGCTTCACACATCCGAAGGCGGTGGGTCTTATCGCCGCGAGCGACCCATGCGACATCCTGACATGGCCGATGAGCGGACGCCCCTGTCACGCTTCTGGAAGGCGCCGATCGGCCGCGCCGATACGGACGTGCTCAGCGTGGTAGATCGCCTGCTCGATGAGTTCTGCCACGTGGTCGTCGTAGAGGCTGTAGCTGATGTTGCGACCGGAGCGCTCGCTGTCCACCAGTCCGAGGTTGCGCAGCAGTCGTAGCTGGTGCGAGACCGCCGACTGCTCCATCCCAATGGTCTCCGCGAGCTCGCCCACCGTCGCCGGCCCGCTCTGCAGCGTCGCGAGGATCAACAGCCTACTTGGGGTGGCGAGAGCCTGGAGTGTGGTCGCCACCGACTTGGCGGTGGCGAGATCCATCTTGGTCGGGCCAGCTACTCGGCCGTCAGCTCCGTGACCCATGGCACCAGAGCATAGGGCTTTTGCATGAAGAAGTGTTCATGTGTACCGTCATTGCTCAAATGAACACTTGTTCATCTATGCCCATATCAGCACAGCCAGGCCGAACAGGATTCGCAATGCCTCTTGCCGAGATGGCACCCGCGCCGCCGTCACCACGGGCGACCTCCGCGGCGCGGCGGTCGTTCGTCGCGGCCCTGGCGCTGCCCCAGATCCAGTGGGCGGCGCTCGCCACCGTCCTGTTCGCCCTCGGCGGCATCGCGCAGCTCGCTGGCGCACCAGACGCCGCCTGGTGGGCCCTCTACCTGGCCTGTTATGCCGCCGGCGGGTGGGAGCCGGCGAATGCGGGCCTGCAGGCGTTGCGGGAGAAGGCCCTGGACGTCGACCTGCTCATGATCGTGGCCGCACTCGTCGCCGCCTCCATCGGGCAGGTCTTCGACGGCGCACTGTTGATCGTCATCTTCGCGACCTCCGGTGCGCTTGAGGCGTTTGCGACCCGGCGCACCGAGGACTCGGTGAACGCGCTCCTCACGCTCGCCCCGGAGCGGGCGGTCCGCCTCTCGGAGCAGGGCGACGAGGAGGAGGTCGACGCCAGCACCCTCGTCGTCGGTGACCTCGTGCTCGTCCGGCCGGGTGAGCGGGTCGGTGCCGACGGCGAGGTCCTTGACGGTGTCAGCGAGCTGGACCAGGCATCCATCACAGGTGAGCCGATGCCGGTCACCAAGCGCCCGGGGGACGAGGTCTTCGCCGGCACCCTGAACGGCGCAGGGGCGCTGCGGGTCCGGGTGCACCGCGCGGCCGCCGACACCGTCGTCGCGCGCATCGTGGCCATGGTCGCGGAAGCATCCTCAACCAAGGCCAAGGCCCAGCTGTTTATCGAGAAGGTCGAGCAGCGGTACAGCATCGGCGTCGTCGTCGCCACCCTTGCGCTATTCGCCATTCCGCTTGCGTTCGGTGCCGAGTTCCAGCCGACATTGCTGCGGGCCATGACGTTCATGATCGTGGCCTCGCCATGCGCGGTGGTGCTCGCGACCATGCCGCCTCTGCTGGCCACCATCGCCAACGCCGGACGCCACGGCGTGCTCGTGAAGTCTGCGGTCGCGCTCGAGGAGCTGAGCAAGGTCGACCTCGTTGCCTTCGACAAGACCGGAACCCTGACCCAGGGCACACCCCGGGTCGCGTCGATCGCCACCTTTGGCGGCATCTCCGAGGCCGAGCTTCTGCGTGTCGCCGCGGCGGCGGAGCGGCGAAGCGAACACCCAGTCGGCCGGGCGATCGTGGCGGCCGCACATGAACGCGGCATCGACGTCCCGGAGCCGGAAGACTTCGGCTCGATGCCCGGCCGCGGCGTCGCCGCCACTGTCGAGGACCGCACCGTCGTCATTGGTGCCCCCGCGGCCCTGTTGTCGCCCAGCGACACCGCGGCCAACTCGGTCGTCGACGAGCTCGAGGCGTCGGGTCACACCGCGATCGCGGTGCTGGTCGATGAGCATCTCGTCGGAGTCGTGGCACTCACGGATCGTGTCCGGGACGGGGCCAAGGCTGCGGTGCGCGCCCTGGCTGACCTGACCGGCGCCGAGCCGGCGCTGCTGACCGGCGACAACAGGCCGGCAGCTGAACGGCTGGCGCACAGTGTCGGCATCAACCGGGTCAAGGCACAGCTCCTCCCTGCCGACAAGGTCACCGCAGTCGAGGCCCTCCGCGACAGCGGGCATCAGGTGCTCCTCATCGGCGACGGCGTCAACGACGCACCCGCGATGGCAGCTGCCCGCGTCGGAGTCGCGATGGGCCGCAAGGGCTCCGACCTCGCCCTGGAGACCTCCGACGTCATCCTCGTCCGTGACGACCTCTCGGCCCTCCCGAAGACCATTGCCCTCGCCCGTCGTTCCCACCGGGTGGTGAAGGCCAATCTCGTCATTGCCGGCACCGTCATCACGGCGCTCGTCGCGTGGGACATCCTTGGGGACCTGCCGCTCCCACTCGGTGTCGCGGGCCACGAAGGGTCGACCATCGTGGTCGCGCTGAACGGACTCCGGCTCCTGCGCAACTCAGCCTGGGTGAAGGCAGGATCTGGCGCCAGCGCTGCTCCCTCTGACATCGAACACCACCACGCCGAGCACAGAGGCCTCCGCCAGTGATGAACCCCGTAGGGACCCAACGACCCCACCGGCCCGACAACGGCGGGTCCGCCTCATGCCCGAATGGTCGGACGGCTCAGACCAACTCGCCGCGCTTCCTGCTCAGGTAGGCGCGCTCGGCGGAGTTCTGGGTGGCGGCGATCGCGGCGTCGTACGCCTCCTTCGCCTCGGAGGTCCGGCCGAGCCTGCGGAGCAGGTCGGCGCGGGCGACGTGCCAGGCGTGATAGCCCGCGAGCGGCAGCCGGTCGACCAGTGCGAGGGCGACCTCCGGGCCGTCCAGCTCCGCGACCGCGACCGCCCGGTTGAGTGCGACGATCGGGGACGGGTCGAGCAGGGTCAGCTGGTCGTACAGCGCGACCACCTGCGACCAGTCGGTGTCCGACGCGGTGGGGGCGTCGGTGTGGACGGCGTTGATCGCGGCGAGCACCTGGTAACGGCCGGGTCGGTTGATCGCGAGGCACTCGCGGACCAGGTCGTGCCCCTCGGCGATCAGCCCGCGGCCCCAGCCGGCACGGTCCTGCTCACCGAGTGGGACCAGCTGCCCGTTCCGCACGCGGGCCTCACGCCGGGCCTCGGTGAGCAGCTGCAAGCCGAGCAGACCGGCCACCTCCGGCTCCTCGGGGAGCAGCTCGCGGAGGATCCGCGTCAGCCGGATGGCCTCGCCCGTGAGCTCGGCGCGAACCGGGTCGCCGTCCCCGCTGGCGAGGTAGCCCTCGTTGAAGACGAGGAACAGCACCGCCATCACGCCGCCGAGCCGTTCGGGGAGGTCGGCGGCCTCGGGCACCCGGTAGGGCACCTTCGCGGCCGCGATCTTCTTCTTCGCCCGGGTGATCCGCTGCGCCATCGTGGTCTCGGGCACGAGGAACGCCTGCGCGATCTCCGCCACGGTCAGCCCACCGAGGAGGCGGAGCGTCAGCGCGATCCGCGCCTCCGGTGCGAGCGCGGGGTGGCAGCAGGTGAACAGCAGCCGCAATCGGTCGTCCTCGACCGGTCCGGTGGGCTCGTGGGGCGTGTCGTCGTGGTCCATGAAGGCCGCCTGGTGCTTGGCGTCGCGCTGCTTCTCGCGGCGGATCCGGTCGATCGCGCGGTTGCCCGCGGTGATGGTGAGCCAGCCGCCCGGGTTGGGAGGTACGCCGGACTCCGGCCACTTCTCCAGCGCGGCCACGAGCGCCTCGCCCGCCGCCTCCTCTGCGATGTCGATATCGCCGAAGCGGCGGACGAGCGAGGCGATCAGGCGGCCGTACTCCTCGCGGAAGACCCGCTCGACGGCCGCCGTCTCGCCCTGCATCGATCAGTCTTCGCTCGGGCCGGCTCAGGCAAGACCGTCGAACGGACGGACCTCGACCTTGCCCCCGCACGCCTTGGACCCCTCGGCCGCGAGCTTGAGCGCCACGTCGAGGTCGGGCGCGTCGACGACCCAGAAACCTCCGATGACCTCCTTGGTCTCGAGGTAGGGGCCGTCGGTCATCACCGGCGTCTCACCCTGGCCATCGACGACGGTCGCCGTCGACGCCGACTGGAGCCCGCCGGCGAAGACCCAGTAGCCATCGGCGCGAAGCTTCTCATTGAAGGCGTCGGTCGCGGCGAACGCGGCCTCCATCTCCTCCTTGGAGCCGTAGTTGCCGAACTCCTCCATCTCGGCGGGGCCATGGACGGCCAACAAGTAGTGCGTCATCCCACTTCTCCTCAGTTCCGGGCGGTCCCGATGACCGCCTTCCACCCCCACCACGAACGGCATCCCGCAGATACGACAACCTGCCACAGAATCCGTGCGATCGGATTCCTGGGGCGAGGGGCCCGTTCGACGAACGGAGCCCGAGATGTCCACCGCGCTGTCCTTCGTCCCGGACCTCACGTTCGGGGTTCGACGCCGGCTCCGCGGCCACGCTGATCGCGCTCGCCGCGGCGATCGTGGTGCCGACCCTGGCGGGGCGGCTGGCGGCTACTCAGCGCTCGTAGGGCTCCGGCGGCGACTGAGCGTCGCGACCACGACGAGGATCGCGAGCAGCACGACCGTGAGCCAGGTCATCGCCGTGGTCGCGGTGACGTAGCGAGTGACGATGCCGACGCTCACGGCGGGGAGGCTGAGTCCCACGTAGCTGACGAGGAACAGACCAGCCAGGGCCTCGCCGCGCTTCGCGGGGGCGGCCATCGCGGCGACCGCGCCGACTGCGGCCTTGAAGAGCATGCCGGCACCGACGCCGATGATGACGCCGCCGACCAGGAAGGTCGCCAGGTTCGCGGCGTGCATGCCCACGACCAGCACGATCAGCCCGAGCGCCTGACCGACCAGTCCGATGCCCAGCTTGACGCCGGCGCGCATCCGGCTGGTCAGCGTCTGCGCGACGGCAGCGGAACCGAAGACCGCGAAGACCACCAGCCCGGCCAGTGCCGGAGACGCGTGATGGAGGGCGCCGCGGACGAAGCCCGGGGCGACTGAGGTGAACAGGCCGAACACCGCGAAGGAGGCGAAGCCAGCGGCTGCGGCGGCAATGTACCCAGCCCGGTCACCATGGTCGGCGCTGATCCGCTGCGGCCGGTAGCTCGGGCGCACCGGCTTCTCCTCGACCGTCTCGGGGGTCAGCATCACGCCGACGATGCTGACGAGCAGCAGTACGGCGAAGATCAGGTACGGCGTACGCAACGGACCGGTGACGTACTGGGCGAGAACACCGGAGACCAGAGCGCCCGTGCCGATGCCACCGATGTTGGCCGCCGTCGAGACCGCCTCGAACCGCTGGCCCGAGGCCTCGGGCCGGTGCCGGGTGTGCAGCTCGTGCAGGTGTGCGGTGGCCGTTGCTGTCAGCATGCCGACGCCGAGACCACTGACGAGGCGGGCCACGATGAGCAACGGAAGTGATGGCGCGGTCAGGAAGATCGCGGCGGAGACCAGCTCCAGGCAGAGCGCGGGTACCAGGATCTTCTTGCGACCCACCCAGTCCGAGACGTGGCCGGCGAGCACGAGGCTGGACACCACACCGACGGCGTAGGCGGCGAAGACCACCGTGATCATGAAGGTCGAGAAGCCGCTACGAGCCTGGTACAGCGGGTACAGCGGTGCGGGCACCGTCGAGAACGCCATCGCCGTCAGGAACGCCAGGGCGATCATCCAGAAACCCCGGCCGTACCGAGCCCGGTTGACGAGCTGTGGAGCGCGAGTCGGGGACTCGGCCGACGAGGTGGCGTCGCCGGGTGGGCGCGTCAGTGCGGACATGGTGTGGGTGCTCCTAGGCAGGCGACGTTGGTTTCGAGTTCAACTATCCCTGCTTTGAGCCATCAGATCCAACGAACGTTCTTGATCACATCCATCGCGATCGTTGATAGTGTTGCGACGTGGAGCTGCGACATCTGGAGTACTTCGTCGCGGTCGCCGAGGAGCGCAGCTTCACGGTGGCCGCCGCCCGGCTGCACGTCGTCCAGTCTGCGGTGTCGGCCGGCGTGAAGGCGCTCGAGCGCGAGCTCGCCGCGCAGCTGCTGGACCGCACCCCCAGGCGCGTCGACCTGACTGATGCCGGGGCTGCGCTGCTGCCCAAGGCCCAGGCGACTCTCGATGCCGCCCGCGACGCTCGCGACGTGGTCGCGGAAGTGCGTGGCGGGCTGCGCGGAACCGTGCGGGTCGGCACGATGACCTCGGTCGGCCTCCTCGACGTGCCGGGCCTGCTCGGCGAGTTCCACCGGCGTCACCCCGGGGTGCTGCTGCGCCTCACCGCTGCCCCATCGGGCTCGGAGGGCCTGGTTGACGCCCTCATCGAGCGCAGGCTCGACCTGGCCTTCGTGTCGTTGCCCGGCCAGCCACCTCCGCAGCTGCAGCTGACAGAGCTCGCACGCACACCGATGGTCCTCGTCCTGCCCGTCGATCACCCACTGGCCGGCCACGCCCGGGTGCCGATCACTGACCTGGCCGACCTCGACTTCATCGACTCCCCGATCGGGTACGGCAACCGCAGTGTCGCGGACCGGGCCTTCGAGGCCGCAGGCGTCCGGCGACGGGTCAGCATCGAGATCGCCGACATCGCCACCGCCACCAGCTACGTCCGCGACGGACTCGGCATCGCGTTGCTGCCCCGGTTCGCCATCGGCGCAGACGACGACGTGGTCGCCCTGCCGGTGGCCGGCGCCGACCTTGAGTGGCCGTTGTCCTTGGCCGCGCCCAGGGACCGCGCGCTGAGCAGTGCCACCCGCGCCCTCCTCGAGCTCATCCGCAGCGCTGCGCGCTGACTAGCTGAGCCGTTGCTGCCAGTCGGCAGGCACCCGACCGGCCGGGCCAGGAGCGGGCTGGTCGAGCGGATGGTGCTGGGGGTCGGCGAGGGTCGGACCGTTGTAGTAGTCCTGGCTCTGGTAGTTCCAGAACCAGTCCTCTCCCGGCTCGAAGCTCTGGATGAGCGGATGTCCGGTGCTCGCCGCGTGCGCGCTCGCGTGCTGGGACGGCGAGGAGTCGCAGCAGCCGATGTGACCGCACTGCGTGCACCGCCTCAGGTGCACCCACCAGCCGCCCGCTGTCTCGCACTCCGCACATCCCGGCCCGCTCGGCACGGCCGACGGCTCAATCCCCTCGATGGCAGTCATCGTCTGACCTCGCGTCCTGTGAATCGGATGACGATCCAGATCAATGCTGCCGCCAGCACCACCAGTGCGGCAATGGTGATCGCGATCTCGGCGGCGCTGTGCTGGCCCGGGTCGAGGAACGGGTAGGGGTACCAGTGCACGATCGGTCCGCGGATCAGGCTGTAGGCGGCGTACGCGATGGGTACGGCGAGCCAGACGAGTGCGTCCCGATAGGCGATCCGGACGCTGGGCAGGTCGATGAACCAGTCCAGGACCACCGCAATCGGCGTGAGGTAGTGCAGCACGACGTTGTCCCACGGCACCGCGGTGAACTCCGCATCCTTGATCCCGGAGAGCAGCACCGAGAACGCGATTCCGGTGACGGCCATGTAGAGGGTCGAAGCGCCGCGCAGCATCACGACCGCTCGTCCGGGCCGCGGTGAGAGCGCACTCAGGATCAGCACCACGACAGCGAACGAGTTGGCCTCGATCGTGAAGTAGCTGAAGAAGTTGGCCGCCTTGAACGACCCTCGCTCGGCGAGGGTCGCGATCTCCGTGACCACGGCTGCGAACGTCACCAGCGCGACGACCATCCGGTAACCGGTGAGGAGGGGCTGCCGGGCCGCAGTGTGCTCAGTCATGGTGCGCACACGTTATCGGTCTGGTCGGCCGGATCGGGCGATCTGACGTCGGGACGGCCTCGCGTCACGACTGAGTCCGCCGCCAGCTACTTCAGGACGCCGACACGCCGTCGGCGAGTCGTCTTGACTTTTCTCTATTTTCTTCACTCAGGGCTACTTCCGCCCCTACACTCCCTTGGGTGTCGGTCCGTTCCCGCGTCTCCGCTGGTCTGGCCTGTCTGCTCGTCGCAGCCGGGCTCGCTGTCGGGGCGGCTGCCGCTCCGGCATCGGCCAGCACCGTGCTCTGCACGGGCTATGCCTCGTGCCTCTCTGAGGGCATGTCCGCCTCGGGCTACGCCCAGTCGGCCAACAACACCAAGATGTTCTGGCGGATGTACACCGGCCACAATTGCACCAACTACGCGGCGTACCGGATGGTCAAGAGCGGGTTGGCCAACACCCGCCCGTGGACCGGGGGCAGCGGCAACGCCAGCTACTGGGGTGTCGGGATGTCGTCGATCACCAACGCCACACCCGCCGTCGGCGCGGTCGCCTGGTGGAAGGCGAACGTGCCCGGGGCCGGGTCCGCGGGCCACGTCGCGTACGTCGAGCAGGTGATCTCCGCGACCGAGGTCGTCGTGTCCCAGGACAGCTGGGGCGGTGACTTCGCCTGGACCAGGCTGGTCAAGGGCAGCTCGGGCTGGCCGAGCGGTTTCATCCACTTCAACGACGTACCCCTGACCAATACCGCACTCCCAGCCGTGACCGGCACCGCCAAGGTCGGCAGCGTGCTGACCTCGTCGTCCGGGACCTGGACTCCCTCCGCCCCGACGATCAAGTACCAGTGGCTGGCCGGCGGCGTGGCGATCAGCGGCGCCACCAGCTCGACGCTGACACTGCAGCTTGCCCAGCAGGACAAGCCGATCACGGTCCGGGTGACTGCGTCAAAGACCGGCTACCCCACCCGCGCCGTCACGTCGGCAGCGACGACCGCGGTCGAGCCCGGGTCGATCACGAACAGTGCACCTCCCGCGATCAGCGGCACACCCAAGGTCGACTCGACCCTCGAGGTCTCCTCGGGACAGTGGAAGCCGACGCCCGCCACCGTGACGTATCAGTGGACCGCGAACGGCGCTCCCATCCCCGGCGCGAAGGCGGCGACCCTGACGGCGGACCCGTCCCTGGTCGGCAAGGCGCTCGCGGTCACGGTCACCGCGGCGAAGACCGGATACACGCCGGTCGCGGTGACCTCGAAACCGACCACCTCGATCGCGGCGGGCACGTTCGCCGCGACCCCGTCCACGATCACCGGCACGCCGAGGACCGGCCAGACGCTGACCCTCCACCGAGGCCGGGTCACGCCGGCCGGCGGAGCAGTGGCTGTGCAGTGGTTGCGAGGCGGTGTTGCGGTACCCGGAGCCAGCGGTTCGACGTACCAGCTCACCGCTGCTGACCTGGGCTCCCGGATCGGAGCCCGGTTGACCGTGACGCGAGCCGGCTACACGACGCTGACGAGCAGGACCCCGGTGACGTGGGCGATCAAGTCGGTCCCGAGACTGAAGGTGCTGACCACGCCCGGACATCGCCGGGTCCGCTTCACGGTCACGCTCACCGCTTCTGGCGTCTCACCGGTCAGCGGCACCGTGCAGGTGCGATCGCGGGGCAAGCTGCTCAAGGTGCTCACCCTGCGCAAGGGCACCGCAACGGCCACGATCACCCGTCTCGCCAAGGGCAGCCGGACGTTCACGATTCGCTACCTCGCGAGTCCGACGGTCCTCGCCGCCGCCCTCACCCGCTCGGTCCGGATCCGGTAGGGCGCATCGGCCCTCGGCTTGCGTTTCTTCTGGTTCGCGCGATCGTTGTGTCAGGAACACTCACCGACGCCGTACGACGGAGCCCACCGATGACCGACGCCTTCCATCCGAACCTGCGGCACGTACCCGCCGACGAGATCGACTCGGAGACGGCCCAGACGTCCGGGATGCAGCGGTTCGCCGCGATCAGCAACTCCAAGGTCGGCTCGGAGGGACTCTGGATGGGGCAGACGCACGTCGCCCCGGCGATGCGATCCGGCGACCATCACCACGGCGAAGCCGAGACCGCGATCTATGTGCTGAGCGGACACCCGGAGTTCGTCTTCCTCGACGAGCACAGCGGCGAGGAGACCCGGGTGCACGCGAGCCCCGGTGACTACGTCTTCGTGCCCCCGTACACGCCGCACCGCGAAGAGAACAACGACCCCGACGTCGAGGCCGTGGTCGTGATCGCGCGCAGCACCCAAGAGGCGATCGTCGTCGAGGTCCCGTCACTGAGCGGTCGCGGATGAAGCCGATGACGCCGATGACGCCGATGACGCCGATGACATCGTCGGCACGCCGCCTGGTCGGGGTCATCGGCGTCGCCGCGGTCGCGGTCGCGCTCCTGGTGAACCCGCTCGACCCGGCCACCGCGACTCCCCCGTCGACGAGCACCACCTTCTACGCGACCAGCGAGCCCGTCTGCGCGGCACCGGCCTCACCCACTGCGTTCCGATGCATGT
Source organism: Marmoricola sp. (assembly GCA_025965195.1). Taxonomy (GTDB): domain Bacteria; phylum Actinomycetota; class Actinomycetes; order Propionibacteriales; family Nocardioidaceae; genus Marmoricola. The sequence goes on along the minus strand of JAOPXK010000115.1, from coordinate 13,821 downwards.
CGATGCGCCGCGTCCGGGTCGCCAAGGGCACGACCAATGCGCGCGCCTACGTCGTGCCGACGGGGCCGAGCGCCGTCACCCATGGCCCCGCCGACGGACTGACCCCGCGCGACCTGGCCACGGCGTACGGCTTCAACTCCACGGCAACCGGCGGTGCTCAGACGGTCGCGATCGTCGACGCGTTCAACGACCCGCGCATCAACGCCGACCTGCAGACCTTCGACAAGCACTACGGCCTGCGCGCGTGCACTACGTCGAACGGCTGCCTGCGGGTCGTCAACCAGCACGGCGGAACGACCCTCCCCGCGAACGACACCACCGGCTGGTCCGGCGAGATCGCCCTGGACGTCGAGACCGTGCACTCGGTCTGCCAGAAGTGCCACATCCTGCTGGTCGAGGCGAACAGCGAGTCGGACGGCGACCTCTCGGCAGCCGAGAACACCGCGGCCAGGCTGCACGCCACCGAGATCAGCAACTCCTACGGCAAGGCGGAGGACGACCTCAGCGTCGCGGACGCCTCGGCGTACAACCACCCCGGCATCGTGATCACCGCCGCAGCCGGTGATGACGGCTACTTCGACTACGACGACGGATCGATCAACGAGCCCGAAGCGCCCGCGTCGTTGAACACGGTCGTCGCGGTCGGAGGTACCTCGTTGCACCTCCGCTCGACCGGTGCTCGCTCGTCGGAGACGGTCTGGAACGACAACGGACCGCAGGAAAGCCTCGGCCACGACAAGGGCGCGACCGGCGGCGGCTGCAGCACCATGCATCCGGCGCCGCTCTGGCAGTCCCGGCTGACCACCTGGGCGAGCACGGCGTGTGGTGGCGCCCGCCTGGTGTCCGATGTCTCGGCCGTCGGCGACTACCTGACCGGCTTCGACACCTACTCCTCCTACGCCTGTTCGGGATGCCACACCGGCTGGCAGACCATCGGTGGCACCTCGCTGTCGGCGCCGATCATCGCGGCGATGTTCGCGCTCGCAGGAGGGGCACACGGCGTCGCGCATCCGGCGAGAAGCCTGTACGCCCACCGCGGGAGCAAGTCCCTCTACGACGTGACGCAGGGTGGCAACGGCTACTGCGCCGGTCTCGCGGCGACATCGTGTGCCAATCCCAACGGTGGGTTGTTCGGCGGTGGGGTCCGGGACTGCGCCTACACCGCAAACGGCACCCCGAGCGCCGGAGTCCGTGCCTGCACCGCGCTGCCCGGGTACGACGGTCCGACCGGCCTCGGCACGCCCAACGGCCTCGGTGCCTTCGCCCTTGCCCTCCCGACCGCCCGTCTCGCCGGACCGGGCACGGTCCGACACGGCACGGCGAGGACCTGGACTGCTCACGCCACTGACCCGTTCCCCGGCGGCGCCGTCGTCAGCTACACGTGGAGGTGGGGCGACGGCACCAGGACGGTGACGAGCAAGCCGAAGGCGACCCACCGCTACCGGACCCACAGGGGCGGTCGCTCGATCAGGCTGACGGTCAGGGACAACTACCAGGCGAGCCGGACCGTGACGCGGCACGTGCGCGTGAGCTGACTCCAGCTGCTGGTCGCGTCCCCCATCTGGGCCTCGCCAATCCGGCAGACCAGGTCCACAGTGGAATGCAGGGGGATCCAGCACCAGCCGTCAAGGAGTCAGCTCATGAGCGTTCTCATCACGCTGCGCGTCAACGCAGACGCGACCAAGATCGAGGCCACGGACCCCGCGACCATGCAGTCAATCGTCGAACGAGCGAAGTCGATGGGGTGCATCGCGCACCACTTCTACGGAACCGACGACGAGGTCCTCGTGGTCGACGAGTGGCCCGACGAAGCGTCGTTCCACGCCTTCTTCGATGCCAGCCCCGACATCGCCGCGATGATGGGCGCCGCCGGAGTGAACACCGCGCCCGGAATCACCGCGTGGCGCAAGCTCGACACCGGTGACGAGGTCGGCTGACCGTTCCGCCCCAAGCCGACCGGCCTGTGGTGACGAATGACGTGCAACATTCGTCAACACCACAGGGAGCATTCGCGTGCTTACTCTCGCGTTCATCGGACTCGTCGGCGGCCTCATCACCGGGGTGTCGCCATGTGTCCTGCCGATGCTCCCGATCATCTTCATCGCCGGCGGTGACGCCAGTGCGCAGAAGGATCGCTTCCGCCCGCTGAAGATCATCCTGGGCGTCATCGTGGCGTTCAGCATCATCGCGTTGCTCGGATCGGCGATCCTCTCCGCGCTCGGCCTGCCTGACGACACGCTGCGCTACATCGGCTTCGTCGTGCTGACGGTCGTCGGCCTGGGGATGTTGTTCCCGGCTCTCGGCCACCTCATCGAGAAGCCGTTCTACCGGCTGCCCAAGCTCTCGAACGGCAACAAGGGTCCCTTCGTCCTCGGGCTCGGCCTCGGCACGCTCTACGTGCCCTGCGCGGGCCCGATCCTTGCCGCGATCATCGTTGCCGGCGCGACCGGTCAGATCGGTTTCAAGACGGTCGTCCTGACCGTCGCCTTCGCCATCGGCGCCGCGATCCCGCTGCTCTTCTTCGCCGCCGCGGGTGCCCGGATCTCCGAGCGGGTCAAGGCCTACCGCAGTCGTGACCGTGCCTTCCGGGTCGGCAGCGGGATCGTCCTGATCGCGCTGTCGTTCGCGCTCCTGTTCAACATCACCGATGTGATCCAGCGCAACGTGCCGTCGTACACCTCGGGCCTGGAGACGAAGGTCGCGAGCTCCAAGGCGGTCCAGGGTGCGTTGACCGGGCTCCAGAACAACGCGAACAAGGAGCTCGCCAAGTGCACGCCGGGGGCTGCCGAACTGACCAGCTGCGGCCAGGCGCCGCCGTTCGTCGACATCTCGCGGTGGTACAACACCCCGGGTGACAAGGCGATCGACGTGCCGGCCGACACCAGGGGGAAGGTGCTCCTCGTCGACTTCTGGGCCTACTCCTGCATCAACTGTCAGCGCGACCAGCCCTACCTGAACGCCTGGTACAAGGCCTACCACCACGCCGGGCTGGAGGTCATCGGCACGCAGTCGGCGGAGTTCAGCTTCGAGAAGAGCGAGAAGAACGTCCAGGGCGCGATCAACCGGGAGCACATCGCCTACCCGGTCGCTCTCGATCCCAACGACGGCACCTTCACCCAGTACCGCAACCAGTACTGGCCGGCGAAGTACCTGGTCGACCAGAACGGCACCGTGCGCGCCATCAACTTCGGTGAGTCCAACTACGCGCAGATCGAGACCCAGATCCGCCAGCTCCTCCAGGATGCGAACCCAGGCGTCCAGCTGCCCGCACCGGTGACCAAGGGAGTGAAGACCATCAAGGCCGGCAAGGACATCACGCCGGAGACCTACCTGGCCTACTCACGGGCCACGAACTACAGCGGCGCGCCCAGCATGGACCTCAACTCCGCGACCAGGTATGCGGTCAACGTCAACCAGCCGGCGGACACCTTCAGCTTCGGTGGCGAATGGAAGGTCGGCACCCAGTCGTCGGTCCCGACCGTCGACGGCAGCCAGATCCGGATCAACGCCAACGGGTCGAAGGTCTACAACGTGGTCGCGGGCGAGGGCACCATCACGGTCAGTGAGGAGGGACAGCCGGACCGCACGATCCCTGTCAGCGGCGACCCGACGAACTACCCGATCATCGACTCCTCCTCGCCGTCGCGGCACACGCTGACCCTCACCTACAGCAAGGGACTGCAGGCGTTCACGTTCAGCTTCGGCTGAGCCCGCTGCCCTACTGTGGGCTCACCATGATCAAGTACCTCGGCTCGAAGCGGCTGCTCGTGGGCGTGCTCGGCGACATCGCGACCGCCACCGGCGCGTCGACGGCAGTCGACCTGTTCACGGGCACGACGCGGGTGGCACAGGAACTCAAGCGCCGGGGCGTCGACGTGACGGCGAGCGACATCGCGACGTACAGCGAGGTGTTCAGCGACTGCTACATCGCGACCGACGCCGAGACGATCAACAAGGCGGAGCTCGACGAGGCGCTCGAGGATCTCAACAGCCGGCCCGGCAAGGCCGGCTATGTGACCCAGACGTTCTGCACGGACAGCCGGTTCTTCCAGCCCCACAACGGGAAACGCATCGACGCCATCCGCGACGCCATCGACGCCGACTACTCAGGGAGTCCGCTTCGGCCGGTCCTGCTGACCAGCCTGATCGACGCGGCGGACCGGGTGGACTCGACGACGGGCCTGCAGATGGCCTACCTCAAGGGCTGGTCGCCGAGGTCGCACGACGACCTCCAGCTGCGGATGCCGGACCTCATCCCCGGACCCGGTACGACGATCAGGGGCGATGCCCGCGAGATCGTCCAGCAGCTGCCGAGGACCGAGCTGGCCTACCTGGATCCGCCGTACAACCAGCACCGGTACTTCACGAACTACCACGTGTGGGAGACCCTGGTCCGCTGGGACAAGCCGGATCACTACGGCATCGCCTGCAAGCGCGCCGACGCCCGGGACGAGGACACCAAGAGCGTCTTCAACCGCAAGCGCGACATGCCCGATGCCCTGCATGCGCTGATCCTCGACACCCGCGCCGACGTCGTGGTGGTGTCCTACAACGACGAGTCGTGGGTGACGGCCGAGGAGATGACGGCCTGGCTGAGCCAGGCCGGGCACGAGAGTGTCGGTGTGCTGGCCTTCGACTCCAAGAGGTACGTCGGAGCGCAGATCGGCATCTACAACGGCAAGGGCCTGCGGGTCGGCACGCCACAACGGCTGCGCAACCAGGAGCTGGTCTTCGTGGCCGGACCGGACGAGCTGGTCAGGCGTGCCCTCACGGTCACCCGCTGACCTTCAGAGATAGAGCCCGGTCGGGCTGTCGCCGAGACGGTCGGCTGCGACGGCGTGGATGTCACGCTCACGCATCACGACGTACACCTTGCCGTGCACCTCGACCTCTGCCTTGTCCTCGGGGTCGAAGAGCACCCGGTCGTCGACCTCGACGGTGCGCACGTTGGCGCCAACGGAGATGACCTTGCTCCACGCCAGGCGCTTGCCACCCATCTCGGCCGTTGCCGGGATCAGGATGCCGCCCGAGGAGCGACGCTCACCGGCCTCACTGTCGACGGCGACCAGGACGCGGTCGTGCAGCATCCGGATCGGGAGCTTGTCTCCCGAGTCCGGGAGCGGCCGGGTGGAGGCTTTACTCAAACCCGGTCACTTGACGATCTTGCGAATCACGACGATGAGCGCGACGGCGCCGAAGAGGCCACCCGCGACCTTGGCGATGTTGTCGGTCCGGGGAGCGCCGTTCCCGTCGATGAAGAACGCCTTGACCTCATCCACCTGGCGGCGAACGATCGTCTTTGGGCTGGCTCGATAGAAGATCTGGTCAATGGTCGTGGCGAGACGCTCACGCGTCTGCTCCATCTCGGTCTCGATCGAACCCAAGTCCATATCGCTCACGAACACTCCTCGTCTGGCTGCTGCAGGGAACGTTACCGTGTGCCCATGTCGAGACTCAGCCCCGGTGACACCGCTCCCGATTTCACGCTTGCGACCGACGACGGCAAGTCCGTCACGCTCTCCGCGCTCCGCGGCCACAAGGTGATCGTCTACTTCTACCCGGCCGCCATGACCCCCGGTTGCACGACGCAGGCGTGCGACTTCACGGACTCGCTGTCCTCCTTGAAGGCTGCCGGCTACGAGGTCATCGGCATCTCCCCCGACAAAACCGCCAAGCTGGCCAAGTTCCGTGAGCGCGACGGCCTGACGATCACGCTGGCATCCGACGAGGACAGGTCGGTGATGGCGGCGTACGACGCGTTCGGTGAGAAGAAGCTCTACGGCAAGGTCGTCCAGGGCGTGATCCGCTCGACGTTCGTGGTCGACGAGGAGGGCAGGATCGAACTCGCCCAGTACAACGTCAAGGCCACCGGGCACGTTGCCAAGCTGCGACGGGATCTCGGCATCGACGTGTGACCCTAGACTTTGGACCTCAGCGCTCGTAGCCCAATGGCAGAGGCACCAGGTTTAGGTCCTGGCCAGTGAGAGTTCGAATCTCTCCGAGCGCACCGGTCGTCTCAGAGTCCGGTGAGGATGCTCTTGACGAGCGGCGCGATCTCACGGAGCGCCTTGCCGCGGTGGGAGATCGCATCCTTCTCGGCGATGCTCAGCTCGGCAGAGGTGCGTCCGTCGCCGGCGTTGGCGGGGTCGTTCTCGTCGGCGACGAAGAGCACGTCGTAGCCGAAGCCGCCTGTCCCCCGCAGCTCGCGGATCACGCTGCCCCGCATCACGCCGTTGACCACGTGGTCAGAGGTGCCGCCGGCACCGATCGGGTAGCAGAACGCGACCGCACAGCGGAACTCGGCACCGCGCCGCTCATCGGGTACGTCGGTCAGCTGATCGAGCAGCAACGCGTTGTTGGCGGCATCGTCCTTCGCCGCGCCCGCCCAGCGCGCCGACAGCACGCCCGGCATGCCGTTGAGGGCGTCGACGCAGATCCCGCTGTCGTCCGCGAGGCTCGGCAGTCCGGTGGCCGCCAGACCGGCGTGGGCCTTCAGCAGCGCGTTGCCCTCGAAGGTGGGCTGGTCCTCGACCGGCTCGTCGTAATGCGCGACGTCATCGAGGCCGAGCACCCTGATGCCGGGCAGCTGCTCGCCGAGGATGCGCTGCATCTCGGCCAGCTTCTTGGCGTTGCGAGATGCCAGGAAGACAACGGGCTGGTCGAGCTCGTCGTCCCGGTGATCGAGCTTGTCGAGATCACTCGCCACCGTCGAGCGCCCCCCGCTGCAGCTTGGTCAGGTCAGCACATCCCTTGGCAGCAAGGGCAAGCAGGCTGTCGAGCTCGGCGCGGTCGAACGGCTCGCCCTCGGCTGTGCCCTGCACCTCGATGAACTTGCCGTCGCCGGTCATCACCACGTTCATGTCGGTCTCGGCCCGGACGTCCTCCTCGTAGGGAAGGTCCAGTCGCGGCACACCGTCGATGATGCCGACCGACACTGCGGCGATCGAGTGCACCAGCGGGTCACCGGCGAGCGCGCCCTGCTCACGCAGATGCGACACGGCGTCGGCCAGTGCGACGTACGCCCCGGTGATCGCGGCCGTGCGGGTGCCACCATCGGCCTGCAGCACGTCGCAGTCGAGCACGATCGTGTTCTCCCCCAACGCCTTGTAGTCGATCGCCGCGCGCAACGACCGGCCGATCAGGCGGGAGATCTCGTGGGTGCGGCCGCCGATGCGGCCCTTGACCGACTCGCGGTCGGAGCGGGTGTTCGTGGCCGACGGGAGCATGGCGTACTCCGCCGTCACCCAGCCGAGCCCGGAGCCCTTCCGCCAGCGCGGAACACCTTCGGATGCCGATGCGGCGCACAGCACCCGGGTGCGGCCGAACTCCACCAATACCGAGCCCGCAGGATGGTCCTGCCAGTTGCGGGTGATCTTGATGGTCCGGAGTTCGTCATCTGCGCGTCCGTCTGCTCTGGTCATGTGGCGACCCTACTAAGTTCAACGAAGGGGCCTACCGGCGGTTTCACCCTGGCTGGCAGGCTGGCCGAATGGACCCCGCCACCCACCTCGAACATGTCCGTGACGAAGGCCGTCTGCTCGTCGACGCCGCAACCGCGGGCTCCGGCGACGAGCCGGTGCCGGGTTGCCCGGACTGGTCGCTCGACGACCTGGTCCGCCACATCGGCACGGTCCACCTCTGGGCGACCGAGGCGCTGACCCGGGCCGGAGTCCCGCCGGATCGGGACTTCTTCGGCGCCACGGAAGCAGCAGCGCCTCAGGATCACGCCAAGCTCGTCGACTGGTACGCCGCGTCGCACGTTCTGCTGGTCGACACCCTCGAGACGACCGACCCGGCCGCACCTGTGTGGGGCTTCCTTCCACACCCGAGTGGCGCGGACTTCTGGGCAAGGCGCCAGGCACACGAGACCGCGATCCATCGCTTCGACGCGGAGCAGGCCGTCGGGTTGATGACCGGGGTCGGGACTGCCCTCGCCCATGACGGCGTCGACGAGGTGCTCGGCTTCGTCGCGGCCCGGGGCAAGCGGCTGGTCTCACCGGAGCCGGTCACCCTCGGCATCCGCACGGTCGACACCGGCGGGCACTGGGCGATGCGGATCGGTCCGTCAGATCGCGCGCTGGTCGACGTCGACATCGCCGACACCGATGCCGCGGTCACCGGCACCGCGGCCGACCTCTACCTCTACCTCTGGAACCGTCTCGACCGGGTCGACAGCACCGGTGACGCCGACGTGATCAGGCTCTGGCGGGAGCTGGCGCAGATCCGCTGAGCGCCGGGTCCGGGCCTCGGTCACGATCGCCCGTGCCACCCAGGGCCCGAGGTCACGGGCTCGCCGGCCGAACCACGGCGCGACCTCGGTGACGAGCCAGCGCATCTCCTCCCAGCGACCGGCTTCCGGGCCGTCGCAGACAAGGCTCGGCGCCTCGACGTCGAGGCCTGCGACCGCCAGTGCTTCAGCGAAAGCCGCGGCCAGGGTCCGATGGCCCAGCTCGGAGGGGTGCAGCCGGTCGACGCTGAAGAAGTCCCGCCTGGGTGCGCCACAGACCGCGGCCAGGTCGACCTGCACTCCGCCGTGGCGAGCGTGGATCTCGGCATACGTGTCGTTGACGACCGCCAGCCGCTTGCGCAGCGGTCCCTGGAGCGGCCCGGGCACGCCCAGGGTGGCCGGGAAGTCGTGGAACCGTGCAGTCAGCAGCATCGATCCGCTGGCGGCGAGCTCGTCGGCACACGCATGCAGGTCCTCCCGGACGCGGGCGGGATCCCAGCTCGAGCGCATCGTGTCGTTGATCCCGACGATCAGCGAGACCAGGTCCGGGCGGTGGGCGACCGCATCGCGCAGCTGCGTGCGCCGTACGTCGTAGGCAGTGGCGCCCGTGACAGCCAGGTTGCAGTAGGACACGTCGTACGTCGTGGCGAGTGCAGCGTGCAGCAGCCGCGACCAGCCGCGCCACCTGTCGGGCGCACCTTCGGCGGATCGATCGCCGACGCCGACCGTGGAGCTGTCTCCCAACGCTGCCAACCTCAGGTATCGACCCTGGTGCATGACTCAACGGTGGCGGCCCGGAGTACCAGACGGACAGCGGCGCGTGTCGTGTCCAAGAAGCCCGGGTGAACAGACAAAGGTGGGGCGGACCCCCGTCCGCCCCACCTTTTTGCCTCCCGTGGGAGGCGGCCCTTGCTGGCCTACTTGACCTCGGCGCGCATCACTCGCCACATGCCCACTGCGAACGGGATGACCACCCAGATCACGGTGCCGACGGCCAGCTGCGACCATTCCTTGCCGGTCATGTGGTCGCCGTTGAACAGCGGCATCTGCGAGGTGCCCAGGTCGATCCAGGCCTGGATCTTGCTCAGTGCGTGCCACAGGCCCGACACGATCGAGATCGCGATCGGAAGCACGAAGCTCACCACGATGGCGCCGGCGGAGTTCAGGAACAGCAGACCGAACGCCATCCCGCCAAGGACACTGCTCACCTGGAGCATGCCGTACTTGAAGACGTCATCCAGGCCGACATTCGCCCACCCGTCGCTTGATCCGCCGATCGAGGTTGCGAGAGCCGCGATGATCATCGCGACGAACACGGCGGCGATGCCGAAGAGCAGCGCGGCAAAGACCTTCGACCACAGCACCTGGCCGCGGTGGGGCACCAGTGTGAAGGTCACCATTCCGGTGCGCTGGCCCCACTCCTGCGTCACCAGCAGGATGCCGAGGACCGGCAGCAGGAAGCCCTGCGGAGCGCCGGTCGCACCCATGAAGTTGATGAAGGTGTGGTCGCTGGCATTCGCTGCCAGCAGCATGATCACGACGATCGCCGCCGTGATGAGGCCGATGGCGATCAGCAGCCACATGCCGGCCTTGGTGTCGATCATCTTGCGCATCTCGACCTTGACCAGGGTCCACATCGAGATCGGTTTGGTCTTCGAGACGTCGAGCTTGTCGCCGTACATCGGAGGAGCGCTCATGGTGCCACTCATCACTGGACTCCTTCGGTGGTCACGGGGGCGCTGAGGTCGTCGCGCTGGTGGTCGCCGGTGAGCTGCAGGAACAGCTCTTCCAGACCTGCGCCCTCGGCGGGTCGAAGCTCTTGGAGTACGACGCCCGATGCGGCCGCCGCGCGGCCCACGTCGATCGGGTCCGACTCGGTCCGGAAACCGCCGTCGCCGGAGTCGAAGGCGTGGATCCCTGCCGTGTCGAGGGCCTTCTTGAGCAGCTCGGGCTCGGGGCTCTTGGCGAACGTGCCCTTCGTCTGCAGCAGCTCGGCCTTGGTGCCCTGGGCGACGATCTTGCCGTGGCCGATCAGGATCAGCTCGTCCGCGATCATCTCGACCTCGTGCAGCAGGTGGCTGGAGAGCAGCACCGTGCCGCCGCGCGACGCGAAGTTGCGAAGCAGCCCGCGCATCCAGTGGATGCCGGCAGGGTCGAGGCCGTTGACCGGCTCGTCGAGGATCAGCACGGACGGGTCACCGAGCAGCGAGTGCGCGATGCCGAGGCGCTGCCGCATGCCGAGCGAGTAGTTCTTCAACCGGCGCTTGGACTCGGACTCGTTGAGTCCGACCAGCGCAAGCATCTCGTCGACCTTCGAGTCGGGCAGGCCCATCGTCCTGGCGCCGATCATCAGCACCTCGTGGCCGGTGCGGCCACCGTGCTGCGCGGAGGCGTCCAGCAGGACACCCACGTGACGGCCTGGGTTGGGAATGTTGGCGTACTTCAGACCGCCAATGGTCGAGGTCCCCCGGTCGGCCGGCGTGAGGCCGACCATGATGCGCATGCTGGTCGACTTGCCGGCCCCGTTGGGGCCGAGAAAGCCAGTTACCTTGCCAGGCTGCGCGACGAAGGAGACGTCGTCCACGGCAGTGAATGCGCCGTATTTCTTGGAGACACCTTCAAGTTTGATCATGTCGCCAACTGTGCCCGACGTACCGGGAGGTCCGCATCGGCCGGAGGGATCGACCAAGGGCATACCAAAGTCGGTGCCAACCCCGACGCGGGGCGCTGGCTGACCCTGAGGCCGTGCTTCTAGCCTTGGGGCGTGGAAGGCCAAGCGCTCGTGCCGTACAACGCGCCCGTGTCCCGGTGGGGGCACGTGTGGCGGACGTTGCTGTGCGTTGCGATCAGCACCTTCGTCTGGTGGGAGATGGCGCCGGCCCAGTGGCATCACGCCCGTGGCCTCTTCTGGCTGGACCTCGCACTTGGCCTGGCCTCCCTTCCGCTGGTGTTCTTCCGGCGACGCTGGCCGTTCGCAATTGCCGCGATCACCACGGTGCTCAGCGCGTTCTCCGGGACCGCCTCCGGGCCGGGTGTGCTGGCTGCCGTCTCCCTGGCCACCGGGCGACGGATCCCGCAGGTCGTCACGATCGGCCTGCTGAACGTGGTTGCCTCGCAGGTGTACGAGGTCGTCGAGCCCAGCACCGGAAACGACAACTGGTGGGTCAACTTCTCGATCACGATCGTCGTCACGGTCGCGCTGCTGGTCCTCGGGATGTACATCGGCTCCCGCCGTGAGCTGCTCTGGACGCTGCGCGACCGGGCCAACCAGACCGAGGCCCAGCAGGAGCTCCGACTCGCCGGTGCCCGGTCCGCCGAGCGGGAGCGGATCGCCCGCGAGATGCACGACGTACTCGCCCACCGGATCTCGCTGATCACCATGCACGCCGGCGCGCTCGCCTACCGAACCGACCTCCCGCCCGAGCAGGTCCGCGAGACCGCCCAGCTGATCCAGGCGAAGTCGCACGAAGCACTCGCCGACCTGCGCGAAGTCCTCGGCGTACTCCGCGGGGACGACCTCCTGCACCGGCCGCAGCCGACCCTCGCCGACCTCGACGCGCTGGTCGACGAAGCAGTCGAGGGCGGGATGACCGTCGACCTGACCAACACGGTCAGCGGGCCCGTCCCCGATGGCGTCGGCCGGACCATCTACCGGATCGTCCAGGAGGGCCTGACCAATGCCCGCAAGCACGCGGTCGGCACCCACGTCGTCGTGACGGTGAGCGGATCGGCAGGCGCGGGTGTGGACGTCGAGCTGAGCAACCCGATCCGGCTCGGCAGCTGGGCGACCACACCGGGAGCCGGCATGGGCCTCGTCGGGCTGAAGGAGCGGACCGAGCTCGCGGGCGGGCGGCTCGAGGTCACCGATGACCGCAAGACGTTCGGCATCCACGGGTGGCTACCGTGGCCCCAATGAGTGACCAATGAGTGAGCCAGTGATCCGGATCCTGATCGTCGACGACGACGCGCTCGTCCGCAGCGGACTCTCGCTGATCCTGGGCGGGGCGCCCGACCTGAAGGTCGTCGCGCAGGCCGGCAACGGTCGTGAGGGCCTGCTGGCCGTGGCCGAGCACCGGCCCGACGTCGTCCTGATGGACATCCGGATGCCCGTGATGGACGGCATCGAGGCGACCACCCAGCTGTTGAAGCGAGCCGAACCGCCGCAGGTGATCGTGCTGACCACCTTCGGCGCCGACGACTATGTGGTGCGTGCGCTCGCTGCCGGAGCCAGCGGCTTCCTGCTCAAGGACACCGCACCCGAGGACATCGTGGACGCGATCCGCAAGGTCGTCGCCGGTGAGCCGATGCTCTCCCCCGCCGTCACGACCAGCCTGATCCAGCAGATCACCCAGCAGTCGCCCGAGCGCGCCCACGCCGCGCTGGACCGGCTCGCGTTGCTCACCGAACGTGAGCACGACGTCGCGGTGGCGGTCGGTCAGGGGCTCAGCAACGCCGAGATCGCCCAGGAGCTGTTCCTCAGCGTGCCGACCGTCAAGGCCCATATCGGCCGGCTGTTCACCAAGCTCGGGGTGGAGAACCGCGTCCAGATCGCCCTGTGCGTGCACGACGCAGGACTGACCTAGCCGCCTCCTGGCCGGTGTCCCTGGTCGGTGTCGCCGGTGTCGCCGGTCGGGTCGTTGAGCGCCCTGGCGTGCGCAACGGTCAGTACGGCGATCAGCGTGGTCAGCGGCACCGCCAGGACCAGACCCATCGAGCCGGCCAGCGTGCGCATCACCTCCTCGCCGATGTCCTCGGAGTTCAGCAGCTGGAGCAACGGCCGGTCATAGAGCTCGACGAGCAGCAGCACCGACAACGCTGCACCGGTGTAGGCGAAGACGATCGTGTAGATCGTGGAGGCAATGTGGTCCCTGCCGATCCGCATCGCGCTGCCGAACAGCTTGCGGCGCGGCATCTCCGGTGCCGCGGCGCGCAGCTCCCAGACGGCCGATGCCTGGGTGATCGTGACGTCGTTGAGGACGCCGAGGCCCGCGATGATGATCGCGCAGAGCAGCAGGCCGCGGAAGTCGAGATGGTTGACCATGGAGGACAAGAAGGAACCGCTTTCGTCGCCCACCCCGCTGAGCCGGTTGGCGCCGATCGCCACGTGGGCGACCGCCGCTGTGATCGCGACGCCGACCAGGGTGCCGACGAGCGCGGTGCTCGTCCTCATCGAGATGCCGTGCGCCAGGTACAGCACCACGAACATGATCGTGGACGCGCCGGTCAGTGCCACCCACAGTCCGGACTCGCCGGCGATCAGCGCCGGCAGCATGAACTTGGCCACCACGCCGCCCGCGAACACCAGACCGACCAGCGCCATCAAGCCCCGCAGTCGAGCCACGAGCAGCACCAACAGCACGAAGAACACCGCCAGGTAGGACAGCGAGCGTGCCCGGTCGACGCCGAAGTACGTGTACGCCGAGGACGGCGGTGCGCCCTTCGGCGCAGGCACGTGCATGACCTGGATGCTGTCCCCGGGGACGAGGCCCTGGGTCCCGCTCGGGCCGCTCAGCTGGACCTTGATCCGCGCGCCGCGGTCGGGTCCGGTGCGGAGGGTGGCGGCGACCTGGCCGCAGGTCGGAGCACCCTGGGGT
>JAOPXK010000116.1 GCA_025965195.1 Marmoricola sp. | reverse complement strand
GGGTGTGGTTTCGGTCGACCAGGTCCCCATCCGCGGCTCGCGACGGAGCAACCCCGCGACGTACACCGGACTGCTCGAGCCGATCCGCAAGGCGTTCGCCAAGGTCAACGGTGTCAAGCCGGCCCTGTTCAGCGCCAACTCCGAGGGCGCCTGCCCCAGCTGCAACGGCGCTGGCGTCATCTACACCGACCTGGCGATCATGGCCGGCGTCGCCACCACCTGCGAGGAGTGCGAGGGGAAGCGGTTCCAGGCCGACGTCCTGGACTACAAGTTCGGCGGGAAGGACATCAGCGAGGTGCTCGCGATGCCGGTCGCCGAGGCCGAGGCGTTCTTCGGGACCGGTGAGGCGCACACGCCGGCCGCGCACAAGGTCCTCGACCGGCTCGCCGACGTCGGGCTCGGCTACCTCAGCCTCGGCCAGCCGCTGACCACGCTGTCCGGTGGCGAGCGGCAGCGACTCAAGCTGGCGGCCCGGATGGTCGAGAAGGGCAGTGCCTCCAGTGTCTACGTCCTCGACGAACCGACCGCCGGCCTCCACCTCGCCGACGTCGAGCAGCTGCTCGGCCTGCTCGACCGGCTGGTGGACTCCGGCAAGTCGGTCATCGTCATCGAGCACCACCAGGCAGTGATGGCGCATGCCGACTGGATCATCGACCTCGGCCCCGGTGCCGGCCAGGACGGTGGCCGGATCATCTTCGAGGGGACACCCGCCGACCTGGTCGCCGACCGTTCCACGCTCACCGGCGAGCACCTGGCGGCCTATGTCGAACAACCTTCGAATAACCGCCGATAACGTGCATTATGTCATGTTACGGAGATCGCCGAGGCAGCTTCCCCACTCATGTCCCTCTTCGAGTCGTGACAACAGCTCACTGATCGGCATGGGCTTGCCGATCAGATAGCCCTGGGCCAGGTCAACACCCTCGGCCCGGACCACCTCGAGGATCTCGGGATCGCAGACGAACTCGGCCACGGTCTTCTTGCCGAGGTCGTGTGCGATCCCGACAATCGATCTCAGGATCGCCCGGTCAGTCTCGTTGCGATGACAGTTTGCAACGAACTCGCCATCGATCTTCACGTAGTCGAACAACAGGTGCTTGAGGTAGAAGAACGATCCGAAACCGGCCCCGAAGTCGTCAAGCGCGAACTTGCAGCCCAAGGTTGTCATCCGCTCAGCGAACTCGCGGGCCAGCTGGACATCAGCGACAGCGGCGGTTTCGGTGATCTCGAGAAGCAGCGCGCCCGGATCGACCTGATGCTCCCTGAGCGCTTCAACGATGGCCCGCTCGATGTCCGGGTCGCCAATGGAGTGCCCCGACAGGTTGACTGCGAGCTGGAAGTCGGGCACCTGGCTGCGAAGCCTCGCCAGCATCGCGATGCTGTGCCGGACGACCCAGGTGTCCAGAGCCGGCATCAGGCCGGTTCGCTGCGCGATGTGCAGAAAGCGGGCCGGCAGCACGAGCTCATCGGCGTCATCGAGTCGCAGCAGGACCTCGGCCGAGTGCGCCCGCCCGGTGTGGAGATCGAGAATCGGCTGCAGATGGAGCACGAAGGTGTCGTTCTCCAGCGCGTTCTCGATCCTCGACTTCCACTGGAGACGTGCGCCTGAGCGCGGCTGGCTGTTGGTTCGGTCGTCGAGCACCACACAGCGGTCGTGGCCCGCGTCCTTGGCGTCGTACATCGTCATGTCGGCAAGGGCCAGCAGCTCGGCAGCCTGCACCGTGGTCGCCCCGATGACCACGGCCCCAACGCTCGCAGTGACGCGCCGAAATGTGCCGTCGAGGGTCGCTGTGTACTGCCGGATGCTCTCGACGATCGAGATCCCGACGACCTCGGCGGACACCCGATCTGCATCGGTGAGCAGGATCGCGAACTCGTCCCCGCCGAGACGAGCGACGACATCGGTCTTGCGTACGCCGTCGACCAACAGGCTGGCCAACGAGACGATCAACTGGTCGCCGGCACCGTGGCCCAAGACGTCGTTGACCTCCTTGAAGTTGTCGAGATCGAGAAGCAACAGGGCACCCGTCGGCCCATATCGCTCGCAATGATCGAGGTGTCGCCTGAGCTCCTGGTCGAATCGTCTCCGGTTGGTCAGACCGGTGAGCGCGTCATGATCGGCAAGGTAGGTGAGGCGCTGCTCGTACCTGTGCCGCTCCGACACGTCGACGACGTTGACGAGCAGGACGTCGGCCGCTCCCCCGTCCTCGTGCAGGATCCGGCTGCTCAGGGCGACGTGGACGTCATCGCCGGCGCCGGTGCGTATGGTCCAGTCCGTCTCGGCACGCGCACCGTGGGACGCGAGCAGTGCCGAGAGATGACGATCGAACCGGTCGTCCCCGGGACGTGACAGCAGCGCCAGAGGTCGTCCCTCAATGCCACCCGGGACATCTCCGATGATCGTCTGCATTGCCCTGTTGACCTGCACCACGATGCCCTCCGCCGTCAGCACGGCGACACCCTGCGGCGCGTCTGAGAACAACCGTTCGGCCCGTTCCTTCGCACGCAACACCTCGCGCTGACGCGCCCGTTCCCGGCTCACGTCACGAGCCAGGATCAGCGCACGCGGCCCTTCCGGATCGGGAGGAAGAGGCGTCACCACCACTTCGTGCTCGGCGCCCGTCAACGTCGCGGTGAACTCCCCAACGGCTTCGCGGCCCGCGAAGGCCTTGTCGAGAAAGGTGTGCCACAGGGCCATGTTCTCGGCGTTCAACACCTCCGAGAGGAGGCGTCCCTCGGTGCCGTCCACGCCCTGTCGGACCGCCCCCGCTCCGGCGACCAGCTGGATCCGAAGGTCCTCGTCGACCAGCAACAGCGTGGTGTCAGGCAGGTGCCCCGCAAGAACTCGCCAGCGTGCTTCGGACAGTGCCAATACCTGTCTGGCCTCTACAGCGGCTGTGGTGTCGATCGCCACACCCAGATAACCAGTGACCTCGCCGCCGAGATCGCGGAGAGCCGTGACGGCCAGACGGACATAGATGCGGCGCCCATTGCTGCACAGATAGGTCCAGGTGCGAGTCGGCGCGAACTGTTCTGCGAGCGTGGCGAAGACCTCGAAGCCCGGGACCACGCCGAGCTCCTGAGCCACGGTCGCCACCTCGGCGGGATCGTGAAACTGCTGCAGGTTGAAGCTCCCGACGACCTCGCCCGCACGGTAGCCGAGCAGTTCCTCAGCGCCGGCGCTGAACGACCGGACAGTCCCTGCGAGATCGGTCGCGATCATGCTGCTGAGCCGAGCGCTGCGCATGATGCCGTCGAGCTCGGCCGCGGTCGCCCGCGCCTTCAGCGTCTCCACTGCCAACTCGCGCACCAGGCGCTGAATGACCGGCGCGAGGAGGATCGCCACGGCTGACCAGATCAACGCCAGTCGCCAGTCGTGGGCTGGGTACTTGGTCCCGCCGACGAGCAGGATCGGGACCAGGAACATTGCGTTGATGAGAGCAGTCGCCACCACGAGGTCCCAGACCGTGCCTGTGACTGCGAGCAACAGGATCGGGACCGCCAGCATCGTGGCACCGCCGGCTGTCCCGCCGGTGAGGTCTCGTGCGAGGGCAACCACGATGACCAGGACGTAGGGCCCCATCGGGTCGACCCAGGTACGGGTCTCCCTTCGGACGCTGACCGCAAAGAATGCCAGCGCGACGATGAAGACGGCGATCATCAACGTCGCCTTCCAGCCCGAAGCGCTGAATGGAGGCAGGAACACCGCGGCCAGCCCCACCATCGCGACCAGCACGAACGGTCTCAGCGTTCGCGCGGTCGGCCTCACCGCGTCGACGATTTCCGTCACGGGCCGCCTTGATGGCATCTCCGGTTCCCCCATCCCCGAACCATCCTACGGCGCCCAGCCGACCATCCTCCGGGAAATGGGTAGGTCGCCGACTCGCGACGGTTGGCAGCTGGTCCCGGCCGGCTGAGGATCACGCGGTTCCGATCACCACGGTCGCGTCGAGGTTCTCGTCGCGCATCAGCTGGGTGGACAGTCCGGTCCGAGCGAGCAGGTCCACGGACACCGGCGCCTGCCGGACACTCGTCTCGATGAGCACGGCTCCCCCGGGCGCCAGCCACGACGGCGCGCCGGCAATCACCCGACGCTGGATGTCGAGACCGTCGGGACCGCCGTCGAGCGCGACGGGTGCCTCGTGGAGCCGTGCCTCGGGTGGCATCAGGGCCACGTTGTCCGTCGGCACATAGGGAGCGTTGACCACGAGTACGTCGATCCGCCCCTGCAGCTCCGCCGGCAGCGCGGCGAACAGATCGCCCTCGTAGACACAGTCTCCGAGGTTGCGCCGGGCACACTCGACCTCGGCCGGGTCGATGTCGGCGGCGTACAGCTCGATGCCCGGCCGGGCGGCACGAACAGCGGCGCCGAGAGCACCCGTCCCGCAGCAGAGATCCACCACTACCGAGGTTGCCCTCGTGCGCGCAATCGCTTGGTGGGCAAGGAATTCGCTGCGTCGGCGAGGCACGAACACCCCGGGTCGCACGACGATCCTGAGCCCGCAGAACGCCGCCCAGCCGAGGACCTGCTCGAGCGGCAACCCGTCGATCCGCCGGACAATCAGCTCTTCGAGCTGGGCGCGAGTGGCTGCCTCTGCGACCAGAAGGGCGGCTTCCTCCTCGGCGTACACACAGCCCGCTGCGCGCAGCCGCGAGACGAGCTGTGGGAGCGAGGCGTCAGTCACGGAGTGCCGGGTGCTGCTTCGCGAGGAGCGGGACGAGCAGCCTGCGCGGGACCAGCTGCGAGACCCTCGCCGCGACGCGGTTGGCCGCACCGGGAATGACGACCATTCGGCCCTTGTCGAGGCCGTCGACGGCCGCCTTGGCGACGAACTCTGCGCTCACCCACATGATTGCCGGCAGCGCTGCTTCGGCGTCCTCGTCCGAGATTCCGGCCGTTTCCCCGAACCCGGTCGCGACCGGTCCGGGACAGAGTGCGGTCGCGCTGACCCCGGTGCCGCGCAGCTCACCGACCAGGCTCTGCGTGTAGGACAACACGAACGCCTTGCCCGCGCCGTAACCCGCCTGTCCCGGCAACGGCTGGTAGGCGCCGGTGGACGCGACGTTGAGCACCGCCCCGCCGCGCCGCTGCACCATGCCCGGCAGGAACCGGCTGCACAGATCGGCCACCGCGACCACGTCCACCTCGATCATGTTCATCTCGGCAAGTGGATCGGAGTCGGCGACCGCGCCCATCGTCGAGAGCCCGGCGTTGTTCACCAGGATGCTCGGCGTCAGGCCCAGGCCGGTGATCCGGTCGAGCAGCCCGGCACGTGCTTCGCGATCGGAGAGGTCGGTGGCCAGAACGTCCGCACGGCCGCCGCCCGCGGCTATCTCCTCCGCCAGGGCGGCGAGCTTCCCGGCGCTACGCGCGACGAGGGTGACCTGCTGACCGCGACGGGCCAGCTCGCGTGCGATCTCGGCGCCAATGCCGGATGATGCGCCGGTGACGACGGCGGTGGTGCGTGCGTTCGGTGCGGGCAGGGTCATGGCGCTCACCTTAGAAGCCCTGCCTAGGCTGGGTCCCATGAACGTTCCCACCTACGAACTCAATGACGGCACCACCATTCCGGCGGTCGGCTTCGGCACCTATCCGCTGAAGGGCGAGGACGGCACCACCGCGATCCTCAACGCGCTCCAGGCGGGCTACCGGCTGCTCGACACCGCAGTGAACTACGGCAACGAGTCCGAGGTCGGGGAGGCGGTCCGGCGCTCCGGTGTACCTCGTGACGAGATCCGGGTGACGAGCAAGCTCCCCGGCCGCCATCACGGGTACGACGATGCGATCCGCTCCACCAGGGAATCGCTCGATCGGCTCGGCCTCGATCGGCTCGACCTGCACCTGATCCATTGGCCCAACCCCAGCGACGACCTGTACCCCGAGACCTGGCGCGCGCTGGTCGACCTGCAGAAGCAGGGCCTGGTCACGACCATTGGCGTCTCGAACTTCACCGAGGCCCACCTCGAGCGGATCATCGACGACTCCGGCGTCACCCCGGCCGTCAACCAGATCGAGCTGCACCCGTACTTCCCCCAAGAGCAGATGCTGGCCGTCAACCAGCGGCTGGGCATCCGGACACAGTCCTGGAGCCCGCTCGGGAACACGCAGGCGCCGTTCTCGGAGCCGCCGATCAAGGCAGCCGCTGAGAAGTACGCCGTCTCCCCGGTCCAGGTGGTCCTCCGCTGGCACGTCCAGCTGGGCTCGGTGTCGATCCCGAAGTCCGCGGCTCCCGAACGTCAGCGCGCCAACCTCGATCTCTTCGGGTTCGAGCTCACCGCCGACGAGGTTGCCGCGATCACGGCACTCGGCCGACCGGATGGACGCATCTTCGGTGGAGATCCGGAAATCCACGAAGAGTCCTGAAGGGCAGGCTCGCTTACGAGTTTCATGGGTTCGGGTCATACGATCTGGCCCGTGACCCTGAGAATGCGCACTGCCAGCCTGGTACTCGTCCCGATCCTCGCCCTGACCGCGACCGCGTGCGGTTCGGCCAAGTCGCCCTCTGCGACGAGCAGCAAGGACCCGGCCGTCTTCAAGGTGAGCGGCACGCTCGGGCAGGAGCCGACGGTGCAGGCGAAGAACGTCGACGTCAGCAAGCCGACGTACGGCGTGGTCATCGCCGGCACCGGGCCGGTCACCACCAGCGCCGACTCGGTCCTCTACCGGCTCTGGATCGGCAATGCGGAGAACGGGAAGGTCGTCCAGAGCACGTTCGCCAACCCGCCGGCAAGGATGAACCTCGCCTCCGAGCCGGCGCTCTTCACTGACGGGCTGGTCGGCAAGCACATCGGCAGCCGCATCACCATCCTCGCGCCGCTCTCGCAGATCCCTGGCGCCGCGGGCCAGGCGCCGCCCGCCGGCATGACGGCCAAGTCGGACGTCGTGTTCGTCTTCGACCTGCTCGGCAAGGCACCGGCTCCGCTGAGCGGACCCAAGGGCACGGCAGTCAAGCCGCCGGCCGGCACCCCCGCACTCGTTCTCAAGGGAGCCAAGGTCACCGGTTTTGACTTCAGCAAGTCGCCGAAGAATCCCCCCGCCGGGCTCCGGGCGATCACGCTTATCAAGGGCACCGGCCCCAAGGCCACGGCCACCAGCACCCTGACGCTGAACTATCTCGGCACCGTTTGGCGCCAGGGCAACAAGCCGTTCGATGAGAGCTACTCGAGTGCTCCGAGAGATCTCTCACTCTCCGGGGTGATCCCCGGATGGACCAAGGGCCTGACCGGCGTCAGGGTCGGTAGCCGGGTGCTGTTGATCATCCCGCCGAAGCTCGGTTACGGCGCTGCCGGCAGTGCCCCCACCATCCCTCCGAACGCGACCCTGGTCTTCGTGGTGGACGTGCTCGCGGCGGGATGAGCCCCCTTTCGGCCAGCGTCATGGCAGCGTCATGGCTGGGTGACCTAACATCGGCCGGGTGACTTCCCGAAAACGACTTGCCAGCCTTGCCATTGTCCCGATCCTCGCCGTGCTGGCCGCTGGTTGCGGCAACTCCGGCAGCAAGGACGACACGACGACCACGAGCGGGTCGTCCTCGAGGTCGCCGAAGGCCGCCGCGTGCACCTACACCTCCGACGGGTCGCAGCCGGCCAAGCCGGCGACCGCTCCCCCGGGCACCCCGACCGCGACCACGGTGACCTCCGCGACCATCAACACCAACCGCGGCGCCATCAAGGTCACCCTCGACGGCGACAAGACGCCGTGCACGGTGAACTCGTTCCTGTCGCTGGCCAAGCAGGGCTACTTCGACAACACGAAGTGCCACCGCCTCACCACGCAGGGCATCTACGTCCTCCAGTGCGGTGACCCCAGCGGCACCGGCGGCGGCGGCCCGGGCTACAAGTTCGCCGACGAGCTGTTGAAGAACGACGCCCGGATCGCCCCCTGCCAGGGCTCAGGCACCCAGCAGGTCTGCAACTACGCCGCGGGCACGCTCGCGATGGCCAATGCCGGACCCGGCACCAACGGGTCGCAGTTCTTCCTCGTCTACGGCGACTCACCCCTCCAGCCGGCGTACACCGTGTTCGGACACATGGACGCGTCCGGTCTCAAGGTCGTCAAGGCGATCGCGAAGGACGGCATCGGCGCGGCCACGCCAGGCATGGGTGCCGGCGACGGTGCACCGAAGAAGCCGGTCATCATCACCAGCGTCAAGTAGGCCAGGTCACGCGAAACTCCCGCCCGAGCCCTCGGCTCGCGGCGGGAGTTCATCGTTCGCGGCGATCACCATCTCCACCGGTGTCGGCAGCGCGACCGTGCGGCTCACCGTGCAGAGCCGGTCGCGCGACTGGTCGATCGCCCGCTGGAGTACCCCGCGAGCTGCGTCGCCGTCCGGACCTTCGGGGAAGGTGATGTCGAAGGACACCTTCAGGTTCGTCAGGTGGTTGCCCTGGTCGTCGCGGATCTTGTCACCCGATGCGTGCACGTCGAACGACTCGGCCTTCGCGCGCTTGCCGGTGATCAGGTCGACGTCGATCGCCGTGCAGCCGGCAATGGCCGCCAGGAGCAGCTCAACGGGAGTGAAGTCGGGGTCGTCCCCGCTGCCGATGGGCAGCACTCCCCCACGTCTGTTGGTGGCCTTGTAGCGGCCCTCGCCCATCTTGGTCAGCTCGATTGTCCGCAGCGCTTCGTCCATGGATCCACTCTGTCATCCGGCAGTCATCCGGCAGTCATCAAGCCAGCTGCGGCTAGGGCTTCGAACGGGCTTTCCGGAGTCGGCTGCGCAGTGCCCGGCGGGCGACCGGGCCGAGGTCCTCGGCGACTTCGATGAGCACGGCGAACTGTTCCAGGGCCGCAAACGCCTGGTCCGCGCCGCGGTCGTCGACGCCGTCGTACAGCTCGAGACCAACGAAGGCTGCCGAGACCGCACGGGCGAGCCCCGGCACGTCGATCGCCTCGGCGACCGGGCTTCGGACCAGCAGCCGCGCCAGCACGGTCTCGATCTCGGTGATCCAGAGACTCAACGCGTGTCTGCCCGCGGGCGCGAGTGCCTCGTCCTGCTGGGCACCGGCAAGCACCTGTGCCATCACGGCGACGTTGCCCCGGGCGCTCTCCTCGGTGTGCAGGGCGCGTCCGAGCTCGAGGAGCTCACGCAGTGAGGCGACCTTGCTGAAGCGCTCGTGGTACTCGTCCACGCGGCTGCCGGCACCGTCCCGACAGGCCGCGTCGATCAGCTGGTCGACCGAGCCGAAGTGATAGAACACCAATGCCTGGTTGACACCGGCGGCGGTCGCGATCGCGCGGGCCGACGTACCGGCGATCCCCTTGGTGCGCAGGGTTTCCACCGTGCCGTCGAGCAGCTTCTGCTTGGTATCACTCACGCGTCCACCCTGCCAGCCGATCGTCGTTCCGCCCGGTTCGACACCATGAACGGGATGAGCAACGCCGCCGACACGGCACTTGCACTCGCCCC
Organism: Marmoricola sp.; assembly: GCA_025965195.1. GTDB lineage: Bacteria > Actinomycetota > Actinomycetes > Propionibacteriales > Nocardioidaceae > Marmoricola. The sequence continues at coordinate 4,827 of JAOPXK010000116.1, read as the reverse complement.
GGCAAGCGCTGGCCACCCGGACCAAGGCGCAGCCGCCAGCCACGGAGCGGTGGAAGCGAGGGCCGCCAGCACTCGCGGCCCGCTGAGGAGAAGAACACAGACCCCGCATGCCGCCGAGACCAGACCGGCGGCGCTCCCGAAGGCCGCCCCGATCGGACAATAGATGACCACGGCAGGCAACGCCTCCGGGTTGCCGTCGCGGATCACTCCCCCGACGATGATCGCGGTCATCACGTCGCAACCGAAGACGGCACCCGTCCCCGCGCCCAGCGCGAGCCCGCGCAGGGCGATCTGGAAGCGGTCCACGGTTCGAGGTCCTTGGCTGCGAGCTTGCATGTCTCACTCCTGAGTTGAGCAGGTGCTCAACTCACAGGCTACGCCTGTTTGAGCGAGCGCTCAACTAGCTGCGTCCCGACATCCCCGTCTCTCGCGTTCTGGCGGTGTGACTTGCCTCGTAGGGTGGCGCTGTGCGCAGTCTTCAGCTCGACGAGGCCCTGGCCCGATTCGACCTCCTCACCATCAGTTCCTACGACGTCACGCTGGACCTGGCGGGTGATCCAAAGACCTTCTCGAGCCGTACGGCGATCCGCCTGGTCAGCCGGGGAGGAACGACGTTCCTCGACGTCAAACCCGTGGCCCTGAGCGCGATCAGCCTGGACGGCCACACCCTCGACCCCGACAAGCTCGAGGATGGTCGCTACCCGCTGGACCTCAGTGACGGCGAGCACGAGGTCGTGGTCGACGCGGTGATGCCGTTCCGCAACGACGGTGAGGGACTGCACCGCTCACAGGACCCGGCCGATGGGCGCGACTACGTCTACGGGATGTCCTTCCTCGACGCGGCGCCGACCATCTTCGCCTGCTTCGACCAGACCGATCTGAAGGCGCCGTACACCTTCCATGTGACCGCCCCGTCGGACTGGCTGGTCTTCGGCAACGCTGCCGGCACGAAGGTGTCCGACCAGCACTGGGAGTTCGAACAGAGCCAGCCGCTCTCGACGTACTTCGTGACGATCGTGGCGGGGCCCTATCACCTGCTCACCGACCAGCACGACGGCATTCCGCTCGGCCTCTCGGCCCGCCAGTCCCTCGCCAGGGACCTCGACGCCGACGCCGACGAGCTGTTCACGATGACCAAGCAGTGCTTCGACGAGTTCCACAGGCTCTTCGAGGTGCGCTACCCGTTCGGCAAGTACCACCAGGCCTTCGTCCCCGAGTTCAACGCCGGGGCGATGGAGAACCCGGGCTGTGTGACCTTCCGTGACCCGCTGGTCTTTTCCAGCAAGGTGACCCGGGCGGACCGGATCAAGCGCGCCACCACGATCGCGCACGAGATGGCCCACCAGTGGTTCGGCAACATCGTCACGCCGAAATGGTGGGACGACCTCTGGCTCAACGAGTCGTTCGCCGAGTACATGGGCAACCGGGTCGCGGCCTCCGCCACCCAGTACGACGAGGCGCTGGTCTGGGCCGCGATCACCCGAAAGAACTGGGGCCTGACCGCGGACAGCCGGCCGACCACGCACCCGGTCGCAGGCACCGGTGCGGTAGACGCGGTCGCCGCCCTCCAGGACTTCGACGGGATCTCCTATGCCAAGGGATCCGCCGTGCTCGGCCAGCTCGCGACCCGCCTCGGCGACGACGTCTTCTTCGCCGGAGTGCGGGACCACTTCGCCAGGCACCGGTTCGGCAACGCCACGATGGGTGACCTGTTCACCTCGTGGGAGTCGGCCGGTGCGGGTGACCTGGACGAGTGGACCAGCTCCTGGCTGCGCACGCCCGGCCTGGACCAGCTCGCCGTGGACCGGACCACGAACGAGCTGGTCCGCACTCCCCCGGCTGGTCAGCGCGTCGACCGCTCGCACTCCCTGGAGATCGCCGCCTGGACGGGATCATCGTGGTCGCTCACGCCGGTCACGACCAGCGGCGACCGCACACCGGTGACCGTCGGTGCCGCGCCGGCGGTCATCGACGGCCGCAACCAGGCCTGGGCCAACCTGTCGTTCGACGAGGTGACCAGTTCAGCCCTGCCCGCACTGATGCCGTCCATGGCGGACGCCCGGATGCGCTCGACGGTCTGGAACACGACGCGCAATGCGATCTATCAGGGCACCCTCGACCCGCGAACCGCGGTTGACCTGCTCTGTTCCGGACTCCCGATCGAGGACCAGGACGCGGCGATCGCCTCCCTGGGCGTCTGGTCGACGAGCACCTTGCTCAGTGTCGTCGCGGATCCTGACACCTCCCGGACCCGGCTCCACGACGCGTTCCTGTCACGGTTCGGCTCTGCCCCGGCCGGGAGCGGCGTACAGCTGGCTGCCCTGCAGGGAGCCGTCGCCACTGCGACCGACGTGGACTGGCTACGGGCCCGGCTGGCCGACGCGCCCGACCGCGAGCTGCGCTGGCGGTTGCTCAAGCGGCTGACCACGCTGGGGCAGACCGACCGGACCGAGCTGGACGCGGCCCTCGCCTCCGAGCCGAGCGCCCAGTCACGCAACGACCACGCGTACTGCACCGCTGCCATCGCCGATGAGGACGCGAAGGCCTGGGCCTGGCAACGCTTCACCGGCATCGAGGACGCCTCGAACTACGAGCTCGAGGCGACCGGGCTGGGGATGTGGCAGGGCGGCCAGGAGGACCTGCTCGCGCCGTACGTCGACCGCTACTTCGCCGATGTCGCCGGGACCGCGAAGGTGCGTTCGGGTTGGGTGCTGGCCTCCACCACCGGCTTCTTCTATCCCTTCATCGCGCTCGCGGACTCGACGGTCGCGGCCACCGAAGCCGTGTGCGCCGACCCGGAGCTGAATCTGAGCCTGCGGCGCCAGCTGCTGGACTGTGGCGACGAGATGCTGCACCGGCTCGCGACGCGCCGCAAGTACGCCTGACGGGACGCACGATCGGGTGCTTCCCGAACCGGGCGAGCTTGTCGGCACTTGCCGGTAATTTGTCTGGACGACTCGATCGAGCAATGGTGGATGTTTCGCCACACGATCGATCGGAGAACCCCATGCTCACGATGACCGAGAACGCGACAGAAGTAGTCAAGAGGATCACCGAGGCCAACGTCGCCGAACAGGACGCCGGCCTGCGGATCACCCAGGAGACCGAGTCACCCGACTCGTTGTCACTCGCCCCCGTGCCGGCACCCGAAGTCGGGGACGCAGTCGTTGAGGCCAACGGCGCCCGCATCTTCCTCGATGAGGCTGCCGCGGCGAGCCTGGACGACAAGGTGCTGGACGCCCGGATCGATGAGAACGGCGGCGTCCAGTTCGCGGTGGCAATCCAGGGAATGCCGAGCTAGCCTCCGCTCCCCCGCACACCGACTGATCAGTGCGGTTGCAGCGGCCGCCGACGCGGCACCGGGCGTGATCCTGACGTCAGGATCACGCCCGGGATCCGTCTGAGGCCGTCGCGCCAGCCACGCGCGAAGATGTCAAGCGGGATCGCGTGGTCGATGCCACTGGTCAGGCTCAGCACCATCCCGCCGATCAGCAGGCCACCGATCAGGTCCGCGAACCAGTGCCAGTTCAGGGTCAGCGAGACCCCGACCATGAGCAGGGAGAGTGCGACCACGGCGACCGACAGGATGTACGCCGTACGCCGGTGGATGGTGCCGTACGACGTCAACAGGTACGGCATCAAGCCGTAGACCAGCACCATGTTGGACGTGTGGCCCGACGGGAACGCCATCCCGCCCACGAAGAAGGACGGGTCACCGGTGCCCGGCTCGCCACGGCCCAGCCCGATCTTGAGGATGCCGACAACGAAGTTGAGCGCGAGCACGCTGAGGATGACCACGATGATCGGGCGCCAGGACTTCGTCTCGCGCACGACGCGGTAGACCGCAATGCCGAGCACCGGCAGGCAGACCGCCCGCTGACCCATCCGGTCCAGCACGTGCAGCACCGGCACCCAGCCGGGCGGCGGCGTCCGGATGTTGAAGAACCCGTCGATCGCGACCAGCGGTCCCATGGTCAGCAGCGTGAACCCGACGAAGACCAGCGCCAGGAAACCTGCGAGGGCGTAGGCCGAGGACACCTCGGTCGTCCAGTCGGATCCGGGGTGGATGCTCCGCGGCTGGCGGCGCATGTCGAACTCCCGCCGTTAGAGTTGTACACGTGTCGACGTTGCGCCGCCCCGGTCCAACCGTTCGCGCACGCGTGGTCGAGTTCAAGGGTGCCACGCGGCTACAACGCGAAGACAGACTGGGCACCGAGGAACCCCTCGAGATCCGTCTCGAGTGGCCCGCCGCTCCCCCGATCCGCGCCGGCGTGACGATGCGCACGCCCGGTCACGACTTCGAGCTCGCGGCAGGCTGGCTGGTCCATGAAGGTGTCATCGCGGCCTCCCAGCTCCGCGGCTTGCGCTACTGCACCGATGTCGACCTCGATCCCGAGGAGGAGTTCAACGTCGTCACGGCGGCCCTCGAGTCCGCCCCGCTGCGGATGCCCGACGGACGTTCGATCTCCTCGGCCTGCGGGGTGTGCGGCAAGGAGTCGATCTCCGATGCGCTCTCCCTGGTCGCAGGCCGGCCTGCCTCGCTCGTGGTCCCGGTCGCGGTGCTGCGCGGCCTACCCACCCTGTTGCGAGAGGCCCAGGGCGGCTTCGAGCAGACCGGCGGGCTGCATGCGGCCGGGCTCTTCACCGCGGCTGGGGAGCGGATCGTCGTGCGTGAGGACGTCGGCCGGCACAACGCCGTTGACAAGGTGGTCGGGTCACGGTTGCTCGCCGGCCTGGAGATTCCGCCGGTCCTCGTGCTCAGTGGCCGGATCGGGTTCGAGCTGGTGCAGAAGGCGGTCGTCTCGGGCATCTCGGTCGTGGTTGCGG
>JAOPXK010000096.1 GCA_025965195.1 Marmoricola sp. | reverse complement strand
CTGCTTCTCCGCCTCGGGGATGCCGAGCTTGTCGTAGGTGTTCTTGATGTCCTCGGGGAGGTCGTCCCAGGTCGCGGCCTGCTTCTCGCTGGACCGGACGAAGTACTTGATGTTCTCGAAGTCGATCGTCGACAGGTCCGAGCCCCAGGTGGGCAGCGGCTTCCGGTCGAAGAGCTTGAGCCCCTTGAGGCGCATGTCGAGCATCCACTGCGGCTCGCTCTTGAGCGCAGAGATGTTGCGTACGACGTCCTCGCTCAACCCTCGCTTCGCATCGGCTCCGACATCGTTCTTGTCGGACCAGCCGAACTCATAGCGGCCGATACCTTCGAGCGTTGGGTTGCGCTCATCAATCGTCGTCATGCTGACGCTCCGTCCTGGTTGCGGGTCATGCTCGGGATGCAGGTGGTGCAGACGCCGTCGCCATGGGCGATCGTCGCAAGTCGTTGCACGTGTCTTCCCAACACGCGGCCTATCGCTTCTGTTTCCGCTTCGCACAACTGCGGGAACTCGTGGGCCACGTGGGACACCGGGCAGTGCTGCTGGCAGAGCTCCTCGCCAACCGGCAAGGTCCGGACCGCCGCGGCGTAACCCTCGTCGGTGAATATCCGGGCGAGCGTCTGGGCCGGGCTGAGCTGCGGGTTCTCGGCGGCGACGCCGGCGAAGCGCTGCTCGATGAACGAGGCCCGGCGTACGGCGAACGCGCGCACGGCTTCCTCGCCACCGGTCTCGGCCACGAAGCGCAGGGCCTGGACCGCCAGGTCGTCGTACTGCTGGTCGAAGCGGTCGCGTCCGGTCTCGGTCAGCGCGAACACCTTGGCGGGACGGCCGCGCCCGCGGGCCTTGAACAGGCGCTGGTCGCGAGCCTCGATCGTGCCTTCGTCGAGAAGCAGGTCCAGGTGCCGGCGTACCGCTGCGGAGGTGAGCTCGAGACGCTCCGCGAGGGCGGCGGCAGTGGAGGCGCCGTTGACGAGGATCGACCGAACCACACGCTCACGCGTGGGCTCGTCGTGCAGCTCCTCGATTTCCACAACACCAGTGTGCCTTTAATGCGATCCGGCTTTCAAATAAGGCTCACCTAACCTCCACGAACCGGTTTGGCGAGGGTCTAGGCTCCGTCTCGTGCCTGGATCAATACTCGGAAACGCCGTCCGCCGTGTCGAAGATCCCGAGCTTCTCGCCGGGCGAGGCACCTTTGTCGACAACCATCGCATCGAGGGGACCCTGCACGCGATCTTCGTGCGCAGTCCGTTCGCCCACGCGCGGATCACGAACATCGACACCTCGCTGGCCTGTCAGGCACCCGGCGTGGTCGCCGTCCTCACCTCGGCCGACCTCTCCGACAGCCCGGTGCCGCCGTTCGCCCAGGTCAATGCCGTCTGCGCCCGCCGCCCGCTCGCCTTCGAGAAGGTGCGCTACGTCGGTGAGCAGGTCGCACTTGTCCTCGCCGAGACCCGCGCCCAGGCAGTGGACGCGGCCGAGCTGGTCGACGTCGACTACGACGAGCTTCCTGTCGCCGCCGACGTCGACACTGCTCTCGAGCCGGGGGCGCCCCTGCAGTTCGAAGAGCTGGGCACCAACATCGCGATCGGGTTGCGCGACGTCGACGACAGCGACCCGCTCGTCGGAGCAGACCATCTGGTCCGGGTGCGGATGGAGAACCAGCGCATCGCAACTGCCCCGATCGAGGGGCATGCGATCCTCGCCCAGCCCACCGGCGACGGCCTGACCGCCTGGGTCGCCACCCAGCAGCCACACCTGGCCCGCGACCTGATCGCGACCTACACCGGTCTCGACCCCGAGAAGGTTCGCGTCATCACCCCGCACGTCGGCGGCGCCTTCGGTGGCAAGGCCGGCATCGGCGCCGAGCACGCCGCGGTGGTCGCGGCCGCGCTCCGGCTCGGCCGGCCGGTCAAGTGGACCGAGACTCGCAGTGAGGCAATGCTCTCGATGCACGGCCGCGGCCAGGTGCAGTACGCCGAGCTCGGCCTCGACACGGACGGGCGCATCCTCGGGCTCCGGCTGCGCGTGCTGGGCGACTGTGGCGCGTACGCCGGATTCGGTGGCGCCCTCGCTGTCGGTCCGTCGTACCTGATGGCCCAGGGTCCCTATGTCATTCCCGAGCTGCGCTACGACTCCGTGGGCGTCCTGACCAACACCACGCCGGTCGGTGCATTCCGGGGCGCGGGCCGGCCCGAGGCGGCCGCCCTGCTGGAGCGGCTGATGGACCTCGCCGCCGACGAGGTCGGACTGCTTCCCGAAGAGCTGCGCCGACGCAACCTGGTGGCGCCGGATGCGTTCCCGTTCGCCACGCACACGGGTGCGACCTACGACGTCGGCGACTACGACCTGCCGCTTCGTGAGGCAATGCGGATCGCGGACGTGGACGGCGCCCGCGCCGAGCAGCAAAGGCGCCGCCAGACCGGCGCCGTCCGGCAGCTGGGCATCGGGATCGCGGTCTACGTCGAGATCACCGGCTTCGGGGGCTCGGAGTTCGGCTCCGTGCAGATCGACGCCGACGGTGGCGCCACCGTGATGGCTGGCACGTCCGCACACGGTCAGGGTCATGCCACGTCGTTCTCGATGATCGTCGCCGACCAGCTGGGCATCCCGATGGACCGGATCCGTTACGTGCAGTCGGACACCGCGCTGGTGCGCAGCGGTGGTGGCACCGGCGGCTCGCGCTCACTGCAGCTGGGCGGCAACGCCGTCGGCAAGGCGGCCGCCGAGGTGCACGACAAGGCGCTCCAGATCGCGGCCACGATGCTCGAGACCGATGCGGCCGACGTGGTCATCGACGGCGACGCGTTCGTCGTCCGTGGTGTGCCCGCCGCGCGGGTCGAATGGCCGGCGCTGGCGGCGTACGCCCATGAGCACGAGGGTGGCCTGGGTTCCGACACCGACTTCACCCAACACGGCGCGACCTTCCCGTTCGGCGCCCACGTGGCCATCGTCGAGGTCGACACCGAGACCGGCCGGACCACCCCGATCCGACACATCGCCGTCGACGACTGCGGCACCGTCCTCAACCCGCTGATCGTCGCGGGCCAGCAGCACGGCGGTGCTGTGCAGGGCATCTCCCAGGCGCTGTGGGAGCAGTTCGTGTACGACGCCCAGGGCAACCCGTTGACCTCGACGTTCGCCGACTACGCGATGCCGACGGCCGCCGACACGATCACGCTGGAGGTCTCCAACACCGAGACCCCGACACCGCTGAACCCGCTCGGCGCGAAGGGGATCGGCGAATCGGCGACGATCGGATCCACGCCCGCCGTCCAGAACGCCGTCGTCGACGCGGTCCGCCACCTCGGCGTACGCCACGTCGACCTGCCCTGCACCCCCCAGCGTGTGTGGCGCGCAATTCAGCAGGCCGCGGACGGCACCGCGCCCGATCTGTGGCGGGAGCCGCCGGCAGTCTTCGCCGATCTGCCCCGGCGAGGCCTGGATGCACCGGCTGAGGGCGGCGCCGAGATCTGACCGGTCACTACCGGGTCACCTCGCGTCGCGACCCATCCGTAGAATCCGGATGTGCCTTCCCCTTCTGACCTTGCCGTGGACGTGCGCGGCCTGGTCATGAGGTACGCCGACAAGGTCGCCGTCGACGCGCTCGACCTGACCGTCGAGCGCAACACGATCACCGCGGTCCTCGGACCCAACGGCGCCGGCAAGACCACCACCCTCGAGACCTGCGAGGGCTATCGCAAGCCGCAGTCCGGGACGGTCCGGGTGCTGGGGCTCGACCCCATCGCCCAGCGTCGCGACCTGCTCCCCCGCATCGGCGTGATGCTGCAAGGCGGCGGCGCCTGGTCGGGGGTGCGGGCGATGGAGATGCTCCGCCACATCGCCAAGCTGCACGCCGACCCGCTCGACACCGAGATGCTCTCCGACCGGCTCGGCCTCGCGGACTGTGGTCGCACGCCCTACCGCCGGCTCTCCGGTGGCCAGCAGCAACGGCTCGGTCTGGCGATGGCGGTCGTCGGCCGCCCCGAGATCGTCTTCGTCGACGAGCCGACGGCGGGGATGGATCCGCAGGCCCGGCGGACGACCTGGGAGCTGCTCGAGGAGCTGCGTGGAGACGGCGTGACGGTCGTGCTGACCACGCACTACATGGACGAGGCCGAGCATCTGGCCGACCGGATCCACATCATCGACAAGGGTCGGATGATCGCCAGCGGGACTCCGCTCGAGCTCACCCGTGGCGGCAAGGCGACCACGATCCGGCTCGTCGTGACCCGGCCGTTCCCGCCCGGAGCACCCGAGTCCCTCCGTAAGGCCCTCGGCGAGAAGACTGAGGTGACCGTGCTCGACGAGATCAGCCTGCTCGTCACCGGTCCGGCCGACAGCTCCACGCTCGCGAAGGTCTCGCAATGGTGCGAGGAGAACGATGTCCTCCCCGAGTCGCTGACGCTCGGTCAGCGCAACCTCGAAGACGTCTTCCTGCAGCTGACCGGACGGGAGCTGCTCCCATGAATTTCGACAAGCTCGATCACCATGGACTCGATCACCGTGGAACGTTCACTCCTCGGCCCGGCGCTGCCCCGCTCACTCGCCAGGTTGCCGCACAGGCCGCGATGGAGTCGAAGCTGATGCTGCGCAACGGCGAGCAGCTGCTGCTCGCCGTGGTGATCCCGGTGATCGTGCTGATCGGCGGGGTTGAGGGCGCGCACCACATCACCTTGCACATCGCGCACCGTGCGGTCGACGAGTTCGCCCCGGGAGTGCTGGCGCTCGCGGTGATGTCGACGGCCTTCACCTCGCTCGCGATCGCGACCGGCTTCGAGCGGCGCTACGGCGTGATCAAGCGACTCGGCTCGTCGCCGCTCCCCCGCTCCGGCCTGCTTGCCGGCAAGATCGGCGGGCTGCTGTTCGTCGAGGCCCTCCAGATCGTGGTGATCTGCCTCGTCGCCGCGGTGCTCGGCTGGCACCCGCATCCTGGCTATCTCGGTGCCGTGCTGGCGGTCGTCCTCGGCACTGCCGCGTTTGCGGCTCTGGGGCTCTTCGTGGCCGGCGTACTCCGGGCCGAGGCGACCCTGGCTGCCGCCAACCTCATCTACCTGTTGCTGATGGCAGGTGGCGCCGTCGTTCTCCCCACGTCGGCGTACGGCGCCTTCGGCAACGTCGTGAAGTGGCTCCCCTCCGGCGCCCTCGGCAACGCCATGCGGTCCGCGTTCATCAGCGGCTCCACGAACTGGACCGGCCTGGCGGTGCTGCTCGGATGGGCCGTCCTCGGCACCGTGCTGACGGCCCGGACCTTCAAATGGGAGTGAACCTCAGCCGCTACCGGCTCGCCCCACATGTACGGGCTCTCGGCTGGGCGTCGCTGGTCACGAACATCGCCCTCGTCGTGACCGGTGGAGCGGTCCGGCTGTCCGACTCGGGACTCGGCTGCCCGACGTGGCCGCGTTGCACCGACCAGTCCTTCGTCACCCACAGTGCGCTCGGCATCCACGGCGCGATCGAGTTCGGCAACCGGATGATCGGGTTCGTGCTCGCGGTCATCGCGATCGCCACCTTCGTCGCGGCCTGGCAGACCGCCCGTCGCGAGCTCCGCCTCCTCGCCCTCGTCCTGGCCCTCGGCGTGCCTGCGCAGGCGGTCATCGGCGGCATCGTCGTTCGCACCCACCTGAACCCGTGGCTGGTCTCCTTCCACCTGCTCTGCTCGCTGGCGATGACCGGGGTCTCGGTGCTGTTCATCCGCCGGATCGACCACCCGGCACCAGTTGGTCGCACGCAGCCACGACCCATCGTCGGACTGGCGTGGGCGACGTTCGGCGTCGCCTGGCTGGTGATGTACGTCGGGACGGTTGTCACCGGCGCCGGACCCCATGCCGGCGACATCCACAGCAAGCGCAACGGCCTGTCCGCCCTCGACCTGAGCCAGCTGCACGCCGACCTGGTGATGTTGTTCGTCGGCCTGACCGTGGGCCTGCTGGTGATCGCCTTCGCCACCGGTGCCCGGCCCGCCGCCCGGCGCGCCATCACGGTGTTGCTCGTCGTCGAGCTGCTGCAGGGCACGATCGGCTTCGTGCAGTACTTCACCAGCCTGCCGATCGTGCTGGTCGGCTTCCACGTCTTCGGCGCGGCCCTGATCTCGGCCGCCGTCACCTGGGCCCTGCTCGAGGTGCGCGAGCCGATCGAGGCCTAGCGGGGGTCAGGCCGCGAGCACGATGAGGTTCGCGAAGTGGGCTTCGAGTCTGCTGCCGTGCAGCATCGTGAGGCCGCTGACGGGACTGACGGTGTGGGTGCCGAACTGGTCGGTGAGCCGGTAGCGGTGGTGGGGTGTCTTCCAGAGGTAGCTGCCGTCGGGCAGTTGCCGGTGCTCCCAGCCTTTGGCGTGGGTCTTGACCCGGTGGTGGCGTCGGGTCATCAACCCGAGGTTCTCCACCTTGGTCTGACCGGGTGGGCCATTGGGTCGGTAGGGCACGGAATGGTCCTTGTCCATGCGCC
>JAOPXK010000037.1 GCA_025965195.1 Marmoricola sp. | reverse complement strand
CCCGGGTCCGGACACCGGCCCGGTCAACCACCCGCCGGTGGCGTCGTTCACGACCTCCTGCTCCGGGTTGGTGTGCAGCTTCGATGCCTCCGCCTCGATCGACCCGGACGGCAACCCGCTGACCTATGCGTGGAACTTCGGTGACGGCCAGAACGGCACCGGTGTCTCGCCCTCGCACACCTACGCCACCTACACGGCTCGCACGGTCACCCTGACCGTGAACGACGGCACGTCGACCGGGGTGGCCACCAACCAGGCCACGCCGACTCAGCGGCTCCCCGGCCCGGGCCACACCTCGATCGTCCCGAGCGTCCCGCGCACGGACATGCCGAAGATCAGCGACGGCGAGATCTGGGACATCGAGGTCCTCGGTGACCGGGTCTTCATCGCAGGCTCGTTCACCTCGATCCAGAACCAGCGCAGCAACAACACCACCACCTACAACCAGGCCGGCATCGCGTCGTACAACTACGTGACCGGACTCGTCGACGCGAGCTTCCGCCCGACCATCGGCGGCGGCGGAGTCGAAGCGGTCGAGGCCACTCCCGATGGCACCAAGCTCTACATCGGCGGCAACTTCAGCACCGTCAGCGGCGTTGCGAAGAAGACGATCGCGAGCCTCAACCTGACCACGGGCGCGCCGCTCGCCGGCTTCACGGCCAACGCTGACGGCAAGGTCAACGAGATCGCGGTGACCAACTCGAGGGTGTACGTCGGTGGCCGGTTCACCCACGTCAACAGCGTCGCTCGGGGTGCCCTCGCGGCCCTCGACGGCACCACCGGAGCGGTGATCCCGGGCTTCGTGAACAACATCAGCGGCGGCATCGGCACCAACGGTGACCTCGCCGTACAACGGATGAAGCTGACCCACGACCAGAGCAAGCTGGTCGTCGTCCACACCGGCCGCCAGGTCAACGGCCTGGACCGGTCCGGCGTCGCGATCATCGACGTCAACACCAACAAGCTGCTGCCGTGGCGCTCCCACATCTGGGACGACAACCTGCAATTCGTCGGCGGCATCCAGCGGGCGTACGGCATGGACATCTCGCCGGACGACAGCTTCTTCGTGGTGACGAGCGGCTCCGGCGGTGACCGGCCGCCGATCAACGACACCGCGATCTCCTTCCCGATGGCGGGTGGCGACAACGTCCAGCCCAACTGGGTCTCTCGTAGCTTCGACAGCGTCTACTCCGTGGCGATCACCGAGAATGCGGTCTACCTCGGCGGTCACTTCGCCTGGGAGGAGTCCCCGAGTGCGCCCGACCCGTGGCCGGGTCTCGACGACGTCGGCTACGGCACCGGTCAGGGCCTCTCGGGCTACAGCCTGGGCGACGCCGTGGTCAACCGTGAGCACCTCGGCGCGCTGAACCCGGTCGACGGCAAGGCGATCAACTGGAACCCGGGCTCGAACTCCTATGAAGGCAACAAGGCCATGGAGGCGACCCCACGCGGCCTGTTCACCGGCGGCGACGCGACCACCCAAGGCGGCTACAACGTCGGCCGGATCGCGTTCTTCGACTTCAGTTCGGTGCCGGCACCGAACGGCGTGGAGACCGCCATCACCGACCCGATCGAGGGTCGGGTCAAGACAGCGGCCTCTCCGTTCATGGTCACCGGAACGGCCTCTGCTGCGAGCGGGGTGCGGTCGGTACAGGTGCAGATCTTCGAGCGCGACACCAAGCGCTACCTGCAGGACGACCTGACCACCTGGGGTGCGTCGAACACCATCAACGCGACCCTGGCGACCCCGAACGGCACCAGCACCAACTGGTCGCTCGGCCTGACCATCCCCGGCAACCACAAGATGCAGGTGATCGCGCAGGCGATCGCCGTCAACGGGGCCAGCGATCCGAGCAAGGACACCAAGAAGTTCGAGACGTTCGGTCTCGCCGACCAGCCGCCGAACACCTCGGTGACCGGTCCGCAGAGCCCGATCCGCAACGAGACCTTCACCGTGACGGGCACCGCGACCGATGACGTCGGGGTGAACTCCATCAGCATGACGATCCGGGACGAGAACAACCGCTACCTGCAGGACGACGGCTCGATCGACTCGACGTACAGCTCCTTCCGCATCACACCAGATGTGGTCGGGGCGAAGAGCACGACCTGGTCCTACGAGATCACCGTCCCGAGCGAGGGCACCTGGAAGGCGCAGGCGCGAGCGGTCGACACGGCCGGACAGGACGACCTCGACACGGCCGACGCAACCTGGATCGTCAGCGAGTCGGGCGTCGCGCCCTCGGTCTCGATCAGTGCACCGGTCTCGATGGTGCCGCCGACGACCGTCCAGACGGTCGTGGTGGCGCCGGGTTCGCCGATCACCTTCTCCGGCTCGGCCAACGACGACCAGTCGCTCAGCGAGGTCGACATCCAGCTGCGCAACAGCACCACACACGAGCAGCTGGCGACCGACGGCACCTGGAGTGTCGACTCGATCGCGGGCTGGTACCGGATCTCCCCGGTGAACCTCAACAGCGCCAGCTACAACTGGAGCTACACGACGCCGTTCAACCTCAAGCCGGGGACCTATTCGTTCTCGGTTCGAGGCACCGACCAGATCGGTCTGACGACGGCCAACAACCTGCAGGGTCGGTTGACGCTGAGCGCGCAGATCCCCGGGGACCTGCCGCCGGATGCCAAGCTGAGCCAGACCGGGACGATCCTCGGTGGTCAGGTGCTGCACCTCGACCTGGCCGGTACGGCGACCGACGACCTCGGCGTCCAGAGCGTGATGGTCTCGCTGGAGGACGGCGACACCAGCCGCTACCTGCAGCCGAACGGCAGCATGGCGGCGGCGTTCGCGGCCATACCGGCGACGCTGGCCACACCCAACGGGACCAGTACGACCTGGACCCTCCCGGTCAACCTGCCCACCCAGGGCGACTGGAACGTGACGGCGGTGGCCTATGACACCGCCGGTCAGCAGGACACGTCCACCTCGGGTGCCACGGCGCGCTACCGGATCTATCCGGGTGACACCCCGCCGGTGCTCACGGACTCGCTGCTGGCCCCGTTCGAGGGCGCGACCTTCAGCGACGGCAAGATCTTCATCAGCGGCCGCGCCGAGGACGACCAGGCGATGCAGCGGGTTGAGGTCGCGGTGGTCGACAGCCTCGGTCGCTACATGAGCTCGACGGGCACGTTCACCAGCACGAACCAGAGCTGGCGTACGGCGTTCCTGAACAGCCCGGGCACTCCGGGGTCGAACTTCTCGTACACGACTCCGGTGATTCCGGCCGGCGCGTACACCGTGCGGGCACGTGGCGTCGACCAGCACGACCAGACGACCGCCGTACCGTCCGAGCGGCATGTGACCGTGACGCAGCCAGCGGGCAACCTGCCGCCGGTCGCCAGCTTCACGATCTCGTGCACCAACAACGTCTGCACCTACGACGGTCGTGGTTCGACCGACGAGAACGCGCCGACGCTGCTCTACTCGTGGAACTTCGGCAACGGCTCGGGCTCCGGCCCGCTCCCGACCCGGACGTACACCTCGGCGAACACCTACACGGTGACGTTGACGGTGACCGACGAGTGGAACGTCACCAACAGCATCTCCAAGACGGTCACGATCACCGAGCCGCCGGGCAACGTCGCTCCTGTCGGAGTGATCAACCCGCCGTCCTGCGCGGCGCTGAGCTGCAACTTCTCCGGAGTCGGCTCCGCCGATCCGAACACCGGTGACACCTTCACCTACCGGTGGGACTTCGGAGACCTGACGGCGACCAGCACCTCGTCGGCACCGTCACACACCTTCGCGCTCGCCGGCACCTATCTGGTCACCCTGACCACGACTGACGGTTGGGGCAAGGTCGGCACGGTCACCAGGAGCGTCACGGTGAGTACGCCCTAGCTGTCCGACCGGACAAGATCCGTCCGCTATCCGTGGCATCCTTCCGAGTATGGCCATGGCCACGGATAGCGGCGGAACCACCCAGCGAGCGCTGACGCTGCTCGGCCTGCTGCAGTCCCGCCCGGTGTGGACCGGGACCGAGCTGGCCGATCGGCTGGGTGTGACGACCCGCAGCATCCGTCGCGACATCGACCGGCTGCGCTCGCTCGGCTATCCGGTGAACGCGGCGCAGGGAGTCGGTGGCGGCTACCAGCTCGGTGCCGGACGAGCGCTGCCTCCGTTGCTGCTCGATGACGAGGAGGCCGTTGCCGTCGCGGTCTCGCTCCGGCTCGCGGCCGGTGGGACGGTCGCGGGTGCATCGGAGGCAGCCCTGCGTGCGTTGACGAAACTCGACCAGGTGCTGCCTGCGCGGCTGCGATCCGAGATCGCGGCGATCCTGGGTGCGACCGACATGCTCGGCGGTCCGGCGACCGAGGTGGACGGCGAGGCGTTGCTCGCCCTGGCCAAGGCGTGCCGTGACCAGGTGCGGGCGACGTTCGCCTACGTGGCGCGCGACTCGTCGGCATCCGAACGGCGCGTGGAGCCGGTGCGGCTGGTCGCGACCGGGCGCCGGTGGTACCTGATGGCCTACGACCTCGATCGCGAGGACTGGCGGACGTTCCGGCTGGACCGGATGGCGTCGGTGGCCGGCACGACCTGGCGGTTCACCCCCCGTGACCATCCAGATCCTGTCGAGTTCGTCGGCCGGTCGGTCACCTCCCCGCATCGGATGATGGCGCGTGTCCGGCTGCTCACGACGTACGACGAGGCGCGGGCGCGGGTCTCGCCGACCAGCGCCGTACTCACCGAGCTCGAGGACGGGACCTGCCTGCTCGAGGCCGGCGGCGGCAGCATCTACGCGCTCGCGTTCCACCTGTCTTGGATCGGCTTCGAGCTGGAGGTGCTGGACCCTCCCGAGCTCCGTGATGCCCTGGCCGAGCTGGGGGCGCGGATGTCGCGCGCCGGCCAACCGGCCCGCCCGTAGGCCGGCCGCGTGGGACTGGTGGTGTTCCTCGTGCTGCTGGTGGTGGCCGCAGCCGGGCTCGACCATTCATTCCGTTGAGTTGGGTGCCGGTCACGGTTGACTTGGGCCTCCGTCACGGTTGAGTTGGGTCTCGGGCACCGTTGAATCGGGTCTCGTGTACGTGCGGGAGGATGGACCCATGTCGCAGAAGATCCGCGCCAACTCGGTGCTCTCGGCCCGGCGTGAGCCGATCACGCTCGAGACGGCCGACGGCCTCTCACTGGTCGCAGAGCTGGCCGTGCCGGAGGATCGGAAGCCGGCCGCGACGATCATCTGCGTGCACCCGCTGCCGACCCACGGCGGGATGATGGACAGCCACCTCTTTCGCAAGGCGGCGTTCCGACTGCCTGCGCTGGCCGGGATCGCCGTACTCCGTTTCAACACCCGCGGCACCTGGAGTGAGCAGGGCACCAGCGAGGGCACCTTCGACAACGCGGTGGGAGAGAAGTACGACGTCGCTGCCGCGATCGAGTACGCCGAGTTCCACGACCTGCCGAACATCTGGCTCGTCGGCTGGTCATTCGGCACTGATCTGACCCTGATGCACGGGCTCGATCCGGCGATCCAGGGTGCGATTCTGCTCTCGCCGCCACTGCGGTTCAGCACCCCCGATGACCTGAAGCGGTGGGCGTCATCGGGCAAGCCGGTGACTGCCCTGGTCCCCGAGTTCGACGACTACCTGCGGCCGGCCGAGGCCATCGAGAAGTTCGGCCCGCTCACGCAGGCCGAGATCGTTCCGATGGCGGGATCGAAGCACCTTTGGGTCGGGGATGCAGAGCGTGTCCTCGATGAGGTCGTACGCCGCGTCGCCCCGGACGTCGACGTACCTCTTCCACGCGAATGGGACGGACCGATGGAGACAGCCGACACCAGCGCCTACAACGCGCACAACCTGGCGGCGTACAAGGACGTGCCGGTACCGCAGCCCGAGCACTAGGCCCAACTCAACGGTGACGCAGGCCCAACTCAACGGTGAGGGAGGCTAGAGGTTGTCCTGGCGGCGGACGTAGACCTCGCGGATGATGAGCAGGATGGCGGCAGCGGTGGGGATGGCCAGCAGGGCCCCGATCACGCCGAGCAGGGCGGCGCCGACCAGGGCCGCGATCACGGTGACCGCGCCGGGTATGTCGACCGAGCGTGACATCACCCGCGGGTAGATCACGTAGTTCTCGAGCTGCTGGTAGACGATGTAGAAGATCACGCAGGCGATGCCGGTCTCCGGCGAGGTGGCGAAGCCGATCGCGCACACGACGATCGCGCCGAGGGTCGCGCCGATCATCGGGATCACGTCGAGCAGCGCGACCACGATGGCCAGCGCGACGGCGTACTCCTTGAGCCCCGCGATCAACAGGAACACCAGCGACGAAATGCCCGCGCACATCGCGACGACGAACGCGCCGGAGACGTAGCCGCCGACGTTCTTCAGGATCTGGTCGCCGAGCTTGGTGACCCGGGGGCGACGCGAGGCCGGCGCCAGGCTGTACGCCGCCCGCTTCATCGTCGGCAGCGAACCGAGGAAGTAGAGCGTCAGCACGACGACGACGAACGCGTTCGCCAGCGCGGAGAGTACGGCGATCCCGACGTTGAGCGCCCCACCGAAGAGCTGGCTGACGAGGTCCCCGGAGGAGATGTACTTCTTGATCTTGGTGATCACGTCGTACTTGTCGTTCAGGTCCTGGATCTGCTTGTTGTGCGTCAGGTCGTCGAGCCAGCCGGGGGCGTTCTTGGTGATCGAGGCGACCTGGTCGCTGACCACCGGGACGATCGCGACGAGGAACAGCCCGAGTGCGGCAAGGACCACGACGATCACTACGACGACGGCGTGCGATCGACGCAGCCCGCGGCGCATCAACAGCTCGACAGCGGGGTTCAGCCCGACGGCGAGGAACAGCGCGACCACGATCAGGATCAGCACGGACCCGATGTGCAGGACCTGCTGGCCGAGCCAGAGAGCCAGTACGAAGCCGATGCCGCCGGTCAGGCCGATGTAGAACGGCGAGTGCTCGAGCGGCGGACCCGGCTCGCCGTAGTCGGACAATGACGACGGGGCCGTCTGCTCGGCGGCCTCGTCGGCCTCAGCGTCCTTGGGCTGCTTCTCGGCAGCCACGTCCTCGGGCGGCACGGCAGGGGAGGGGCCGCGACCACCCGAACGCGGCATCCTCAGCTCTCGTCGTCGCCGAAGCCCGCGACCACATCGCGCAGCGCACCCAGCTGGGCGACGACGGCGTCGCGGCGCTTGGTGAGCCGGTCGATCTCGGTCTTGATCGCGGACAGTTCGCGCTCGGAGTCGGCGTGACCGCTGCTGCGCAGGCTGTCGGCCTGCTTCTTGGCCGACGACACGATCTGCTCGGCCTCGCGGCGGGCCCGGACCAGGGTCTGCTCGGCCTCCGACGCGGCCGCGTCACGGTGTGTGTTGGCGGCGTTGGTCGCCTCGCGGGCGCGCAGCTCGGCGGCGTTGGCGCGCTCTTCGGCCTCGGCGACCAAGCGGTTGGTCTCGGCGCTCGCGTTGGTGTGGTGCTCGGCGGCCTCGCGGGTCAGCCGCTCCTTCTCGACGGCGAGCGTACGACGTACTTCCTGCACCTCGCGGTCGGCGGCGGCACGGGCCTGCTCGGCCTCGCGGACCGCGCTCGTGCGGAGGGTGTTGGTCTCCTGCTCGGCCGCCAGCCGGTGCTGGTCGGCCTCGCGCTTCGCAGAGGCGACGAGGTCATCGGCCTCGGCGTGCGTGCGGGTGCGGACGTTCTCGACCTCGGCCAGGGTCCGGGTGCGGTGGTCCTCGAGCTCGCGGGTCTGTACGACGCGCATGTCCTCGGCGTCGCTCTCGGCCTGGGCCTTGATCGCGGCGGAGTCGCGGCTGGCCTGCTCGCGGATCGCGTTGGCCTGGTCGTTGGCCTGGGTGATGACCTCGTCGGCCTGCTCCTCGGCCAGACGCAACATCTCGCTGGCTTTGCCACCGAGTCCGGCGTACGTCGGCTTCTCGATCTCCGTGGCCGCTTCACGCAGCTCGGCAGCTTCGGCTTCGAGCGCCTTCAACCGGTTGCGGGCCTCGGTCAGGCCGGCCGTCAGGCCAGCCTTCTCACCGGCGACCGAGCGCAGGTGCAGGTCGACGGCGTCCTTGTCGTAGCCCCCACGGCGGACCATCGGAAAGGTGGTGGGCACGGTTGCGGCCGGGGACGACGCGGAACGCGCTGCCGGCGCCGGGGTGGCCGACGGCGGACGGGTGGCCGAGGCCGCCGGTGGGATCACGGGGCTGGCATGTCGGGCCTGGGCGGGCACGGACGGCGTCTCCGGCTTGGCCTCAGCGGGCTTCTCGGCGGCAGGAGCGTCCTGCTTCGGGCGGGGCATCACCCGGGTCGGTTCGTCTGCTGAGTTGTCCTGTTCCTCGTCAAAGATGGACAGGCCCCGGTCGTCACTCATCAGTTCCTCACTTCGTCGTCGTCCACGTCGTCGTACGGCGCCCAGTGTTCCCGATGCATCGAGCGATTCCTACCCGAGGCAGGCGAATGGGCGGAATTCCTAAGGAAAAGACAGGACCGCAGGTGGGTTTCCCCGCCTGCGGTCCACGATCCGATCAGATGAGGGGAAACCTCACACGCCCCGGAAGGCGTTGATCTGGTCGAGGTGCTGCGCGCGGAGCTCCTGGTCACGCACGCCGAGCCCCTCCTCGGGAGCCAGGCAGAGCACGCCGACCTTGCCCTGGTGCTTGTTCTGGTGCACGTCGAGCGCGGCCTGGCCGACCTCCTCGAGCGGGTAGGTCCGCGACAGGGTCGGGTGGATCATCCCCTTGGCGATCAGCCGGTTGGCCTCCCAGGACTCGCGGTAGTTCGCGAAGTGCGAGCCGACGATCTTCTTCAGGTTCATCCACAGGTAGCGGTTGTCGTACTGGTGCATGTAGCCGCTGGTCGACGCACAGGTCACGATCGTGCCGCCCTTGCGCGCGGCGAACACCGACGCGCCGAAGGTCTCGCGACCCGGGTGCTCGAAGACGATGTCGACGTCCTCGCCACCGGTGAGCTCACGGATCTTCGCGCCGAGACGACGCCATTCCTTGGGGTCCTGGGTGTGCTCGTCCTTCCAGAACTGCCAGTTCTCCTCCGACCGGTTGATGATCAGCTCGGCGCCCATCTTGCGGCAGATCCCGGCCTTCTCCTCGTTGGAGACGACACAGATCGGGGTCGCGCCTCCGTTGACGGCGTACTGCGTCGCGAAGCCGCCGAGGCCACCACTGGCGCCCCAGATCAGCACGTTGTCGCCCTGCTTCATGCCGGCGCCGTTGCGGCTGACGAGCTGGCGGTACGCCGTGGAGTTCACCAGCCCGGGGGAGGCGGCCTCTTCCCAGGTGAGGTGGGCGGCCTTCGGCATCAGCTGGTTGGACTTGACCAGCGCGATGTGTGCCAGGCCGCCGAAGTTGGTCTCGAAGCCCCAGATCCGCTGCTCGGGGTCGAGCATCGTGTCGTTGTGGCCGTCGGAGCTCTCCAGCTCGACCGAGAGGCAGTGCGCGACGACCTCGTCGCCGGGGTGCCAGGAGTGCACGCCCAGGCCGGTCGCCAGGACGACGCCGGACAGGTCGGAGCCGACGATGTGGTACGGCAGGTCGTGGCGCTTGCCGAGGGGCGAGATCTTGCCGTAGCGCTCCAGGAAGCCGAAGGTCGAGACCGGCTCGAAGATCGAGGTCCAGACGGTGTTGTAGTTGATCGCGCTGGCCATCACCGCGACGAACGCCTCGCCGGGGCCGAGCTCCGGCAGCGCGACGTCGTCGAGGTGCAGCGACTTGCGGGGGTCCTTGTCCTTGCTGGCCATGCCTTCGAAGATGCCCTGCTCGTCCTTGTGGACGGTGACAGCCTGGTAGGACTCCGGCAGCTCGAGCGCGGCGTACTCCTCCGGGGAGGTGTCGCCGGCGAGGATGGCGTCGAGGATCTGCTTCACGGGACAACTCCTGGGAGTAAGACGGTCGAGCCCGGGTTCGGCTGGTCGAGCGCAGTGGTCGGTCGGTGTTCATTTGGTCGAGCGCAGTCGAGACCCGGGCGGGGCTGCGCTGAAATCTAATGGGCGCAAGCGCTGAGCGCAGCACAGTGTGACGTAGTTACCACTCGGTAGGAATTCAGGGCTGGAGGCCCTTCCTCACCAGCTTCTTCTGGGTACGCCGACCCATCCCGACCGCAAGCGGCAGCGCCTTGAGCGCGAGATCGGGCAGCGCGTCGAGGGCCCGGACCTGTACCCCGCGCCAACGGGGTACGGCGGTCACCTGGCGTGGCTTGTCGAGCACCTGGCCGACCGCCTTCACGACCTCGGCAGCGGTGAGCAACTTGCCGGAGAACGACAGCGCGGCCGCCGGGTCCTCGAGCTTGTCGTGCAGCATCGGCGTCCAGATCCCGTCCGGGCAGATGCAGGAGATGTCGATGTTCCTGATCTTCGCGAGGTGGAGATCCGCAGCCGTGCTCAGGCTGAACCCGAGCACGGCATGCTTCGAGCCGGCGTAGACCGCCTCGCCGGGGACCGCGACGAGCCCGGCCAGCGACGCGATGTTGACGATGTGACCGCCGCCGGCGTCCTTCATCGTGTTGATGGCGGCGACGGTTCCGTTCATCACGCCGATCGAGTTGACCTCGATCATCAGCCGGCGCTGCGCCTCGTCCTGCTCCCACGCCGGTCCGGTGACGAGGACGCCGGCATTGTTGACCCAGACGTCGAGGCTCCCCGCCCGCTCGACGATTGCGGCCGCCGCGGCCTGGACCTGCGCGTGGTCGCGTACGTCGACCGCGAGTGCGAAGCCACCGATCTCCTCAGCCGTCTCCTGCGCCTTCGCGAGATCGACATCTGTCGCGAGGACGGTGAACCCGCGGTCCGAGAGCAGCCGGGCGATCTGCTTGCCGAGGCCCTGTCCGGATCCGGTGACCACCGCGCCCTTGCTCATCCGGGCCATGGTTCCTCCGAGCTCTTGGGACCGACGTTTTCACAGGCGATGAGGTCAAACCTCCTCATCGCACATGTCGTGACGTGTGCGAAGTACCGCTATGGGTTCATACCCTGTGAAAACTGATCCCCATCAGTGCGCGTCCTTGGCAGGCTCGACGAGCTCGACCAGAACACCGCCGGCGTCCTTGGGGTGGATGAAGTTGATCCGACTGTTCGCCGTACCCCGCTTCGGGGCGTCGTAGAGCAGTCGTACGCCGCGCTCGCGAAGGATCGCGCAGACCTCGTCGACGTTGGTGACCCGGTAGGCGAGCTGCTGCAGGCCCGGCCCCGAGCGATCCAGGAACTTGGCGATCGTCGACTCGGCGTTGAGCGGAGCGAGCAACTGGATGCACGAACCCGAGTCGCCGACCGCGACCATGGCCTCGCGGACGCCCTGCTCCTCGTTGGTCTCCTGGTGCTGGACCCGCATGCCGAACTTGTCGGCGTACATCGTGATGGCCTCGTCCAGGTCGGGTACGGCGATGCCGACGTGGTCGATGCAGACAAAGAGATGGGCGGGAATCGTGGCGTCGATGTCGGTGGAGGGCGAGGTCATGGGGCCATCTTGCTCAACCGGTCTCCCGGTCGCCATCCCATGTGATCAGTCCGACAGTGCCTGCGGTCTGGGACCCCTCCAAATCTCGTGGCATCGTGGGTAGGGTCGCAATGACTCGGGCCCTGTTCCTCAGGCTGTTTGCACTCATCCTTTCGCTCTGTAGGAGGCACCATGTCCGGATCCGTCATCGTTGCGGGTGCGCGTACCCCGATCGGCCGTCTGCTGGGAGGCCTCAAGGGCCTGTCCGCCGCGGACCTCGGAGGCGTCGCCATCAAGGGCGCGCTGGAGAAGGCCGGCGTCACCGGAGACCAGGTCGAGTACGTGATCATGGGGCACGTGATTCAGGCCGGTGCCGGCCAGATCACTGCGCGTCAGGCCGCCGTCAAGGCCGGCATCCCGATGGACATCCCCTCGATCACCATCAACAAGGTCTGCCTCTCGGGCATCAATGCGATTGCGCTGGCCGACCAGCTGATCCGCGCGGGCGAGCACGACATCATCGTCGCGGGCGGGATGGAGTCGATGACCAACGCTCCGCACCTGCTGCCGAAGTCCCGAGAGGGCTTCAAGTACGGCGACGTCTCGCTGGTCGACTCGATGGCGTACGACGCCCTCTACGACCAGTTCACCACCCAGGCGATGGGCAACCTGACAGAGGCCCGCAACGCCAACGTCGACAACCTCACCCGTGAGGAGCAGGACGAGTTCTCCGCCCGCTCGCACCAGCGTGCCGCGGCAGCGGCGAAGAACGGGCTCTTCGACGACGAGATCACGCCGGTCTCCATCCCGCAGCGCAAGGGCGACCCGATCGTGATCAGCCAGGACGAGGGCGTGCGCGGCGAGACGACCGCCGAGTCGCTCGCCGGTCTGCGTCCGGCCTTCTCCAAGGACGGCACCATCACCGCTGGTTCCTCCTCGCAGATCTCCGACGGCGCGTGTGCGGTGATCGTGATGAGCAAGGCCAAGGCCGAGGAGCTCGGGCTGACCTGGCTCGCCGAGATCGGTGCTTCCGGCCAGGTCGCCGGTCCCGACTCGACGCTGCAGGCCCAGCCGGCCCGCGCGATCGCCAAGGCCGCCGAGAAGCAGGGCATTGCGGTCTCCGACATCGACCTCTTCGAGCTCAACGAGGCCTTTGCCGCCGTCGGCATCGAGTCGACTCGCCAGCTCGGCGTCTCCGAGGACATCGTCAACGTCAACGGTGGCGCCATCGCACTGGGTCACCCGGTCGGCATGTCCGGGGCCCGGATCGTGCTGCACCTCGCCCTCGAGCTGAAGCGTCGCGGCGGCGGCACCGGTGCGGCTGCCCTGTGTGGTGGCGGTGGCCAGGGCGATGCCCTGATCATCACGGTGCCCGCGTCCTGACGAAGACCGCTTTTGTGGCAGGCTCCGCTTCATGACTGATGCATCGGCCGGCCGTTCTTTGGGTTCATCCCGGAGACGGTCGGCCGTTGCCATTCCCGAGCTCGTCGAGAAGGCGCGCACCGGCGATCCCCGGTCGGTTGCCCGGCTGATCTCGCTCGTCGAGGACGCCTCGCCGTTGCTGCGCGAGGTGATGGCCGGCCTTGCGCCGTACGCCGGGAATGCGCATGTCATCGGCCTGACCGGTTCGCCCGGCGTCGGCAAGTCCACCTCGACCTCGGCCCTGGTGACCGCCCTTCGTGCGCAGGGCAAGCGCGTCGGAGTGCTCGCGGTCGACCCGTCGTCTCCGTTCTCCGGCGGCGCGCTGCTCGGTGACCGGGTGCGGATGCAGGACCATGCGCTCGACAAGGAGGTCTACATCCGTTCGATGGCCTCGCGAGGACACCTGGGCGGACTGTCCTGGGCCGCGCCGCAGGCGTTGCGGGTCCTCGACGCGGCCGGCTGCGACGTCATCCTGGTCGAGACCGTCGGCGTCGGACAGAGCGAGGTCGAGATCGCCTCGATGGCCGACACGACGCTCG
>JAOPXK010000091.1 GCA_025965195.1 Marmoricola sp. | reverse complement strand
TGATGTTGATCTGGTGGTCCTTCCACCAGCAGGTCGTCGCGGCGGACGTGATCGTGATGCCGCGCTCCTGCTCCTGCTCCATCCAGTCCATCGTGGCGGCGCCCTCGTGGACCTCACCGATCTTGTACGTGATGCCCGTGTAGAACAGGATCCGCTCGGTGGTGGTGGTCTTGCCGGCATCGATGTGCGCCATGATGCCGATGTTGCGGACCTTGTTGAGGTCCGTAGTGATGTCGACGGCCACTGTGGTCGTGATCCCCTCGGGTGAAAGTTCTTAGTTGGAACAGGTAACTAACGCGGTGACGCGAAACGGGTGGCTGCGGGAGGAGCTGCAAGCTCTCCTCCCGCAGAAGATCACCAGCGGTAGTGCGCGAAGGCCTTGTTGGACTCGGCCATCTTGTGGGTGTCCTCACGCTTCTTCACTGCGGCACCGAGGCCGTTGGAAGCGTCGAGGATCTCGTTCATCAGTCGCTCGGCCATGGTCTTCTCACGGCGGGCCTGGGCGTAGCCGACGAGCCAGCGGAGCGCCAGCGTCGTGCTTCGGTTGGCCTTGACCTCGATCGGGACCTGGTAGGTCGCGCCACCGACGCGGCGGGACTTGACCTCGATCGACGGCTTCACGTTGTCGAGGGCGCGCTTGAGCGTGACGACCGGGTCAGTGCCGGTCTTCTCGCGGCAGCCTTCGAGCGCGGTGTAGACGATGCGCTGGGCAACCTGCTTCTTGCCGTCCTGGAGGACCTTGCTGACCAGCTGTGAGACGAGCGTCGAACAGTAGACGGGGTCTACGTCGAGCGGGCTCTTGGGCGCGGGACCCTTGCGAGGCATTAGCTCTTCTCCTTCTTCGCGCCGTAGCGGCTGCGGGCCTGCTTGCGGTTCTTGACACCCTGGGTGTCGAGCGTGCCGCGAATGATCTTGTAACGAACACCGGGCAGGTCCTTCACACGACCGCCGCGGACGAGCACGATCGAGTGCTCCTGCAGGTTGTGACCGACACCCGGGATGTAGGCGGTGACCTCGACGCCACTGGACAGGCGCACGCGGGCGACCTTGCGCAGGGCGGAGTTCGGCTTCTTCGGGGTGGTGGTGTAGACGCGGGTGCAGACACCGCGACGCTGGGGAGAACCCTTCAGGGCAGGTGTCTTGCTCTTGGACACCTTGTCCTGGCGGCCCTTTCGGACCAACTGATTAATGGTGGGCACCGGGCGGTTCCCTTTCGGTTTGCTCTCAGTAACCGGCGCTCTGCCGGGCACGATGAATGGCTCGTGATTGTCTGGTAAGTGTCTTGCCAACTGTCTGGGGGTGCTCGCCCTGAGGACGACGTGCCCCGTCACGAACCGAGTCAGGGCACACAGACGCGTCTGGACGAACCAGACACGAGGACCAAGATTACCGGTTGCCTGAGCGAGGGTCAAAACGAGGACTCAGCAGCTCGGCCAGATGGACCGACCGGACGTCGGCAAGGTCCTTGAGCTGGGTCCGGCACGAGAAACCATCAGCGAGTACCACGGCGCCCGGACCGGCCTCCCGGACCGCCGGAAGCAGCTGGTGCTCGGCGACCTTCACACTGGTCTCGTAGTGCCCCTGCTCGACCCCGAAGTTGCCCGCGAGACCGCAACAACCGCCCACGCGGGTGATCGTCGCGCCAGTGCGCTTCAGGAGCTGGGCGTCGATCTCCCAGCCGAGCACGCTGGCGTGGTGGCAGTGCGGCTGTACGACGATCTCGGTACCCGTCAGGTCAGGAGGTGTCCAGTCGGCCGTCTCGAGGAACTCCGCCAGCGTCTGCATCGCCTTGCCGACCTCGAGCGCGCGCGGGTCGTCGATCAGCTGTTGGGCGTCCTCCCTGATCGCGGCCAGGCAGCTCGGCTCGAGCCCGATCACCGGGACGCCCGTGCTGGTGTACCCGTGCAGCGTTGCGATCGTCCTCGTGACGATCTTCTTCGCCTGGGTCAGCTGCCCGGTGGTGATCCAGGTCAGGCCGCAGCAGGCGTCCTCGGGGATCACCCGGGCGCTGAGCCCGATGCTCTCGAGCAGCTCGACGGCTGCCCGGCCCGCCTCCGCCGCGAAGTGGTCGGTGAAGGTGTCCGCCCAGATCCACACGTCCACCTCGCGAGCCGGGACGTCATACGACTTGGCTCCTCGGGCGACCGGTCGGTATGACGTCCGGAGCGATTTCGGGCTGAACTCCGGCAGGCTGCGGCGCTGGTCGACACCCGCGGCACGCTTCGCGATCGCGGCGAGCACCTTGCTGCGCATCATCTTGTTGGCTGCCTTGGGCGGCGTCATCCGCACCCATTTCGGCAACCGGCCGAGCGCGTAGTGGGAACGCGGACGCCGTTTGCCCTTGTAGGCCTGGTGAAGCACCTCCGACTTGTACGTCGCCATGTCGATGCCGGTCGGGCAGTCGCTCGCACAGCCCTTGCAGGACAGACAGAGGTCGAGCACCTCGGAGACCGCCGGGTCGTCGTACGCCAGCGCGCCGGTGACCACGTCCTGGAGCACCCGGGCCCGGCCGCGGGTGGAGTCCTTCTCGTCCCTGGAGGCGGCGTACGACGGGCACATCACTCCTCCGCTTGAGGTTGACGCCGGGTCGGCGATGCACTTGCCAACTCCGGTGCAGCGATGGACAGCCTCTCCGAGTGAGCCGCCGTCATGGGTCATCCGGAGGAACGGCCGCTCTTTTCGCATCGGCACCGCGAGCCGCAGGTCCGCGTCGAACGGCGCCGGATCGACCAGCACGCCGGGGTTCAGCAGGTTGCGGGGGTCGAGGATCCGTTTCGCGTGGGCCATCAGCTCGATCGCGGCGGGCGAGTACATCCGGGGCAGCAGCTCGGACCGGGCCCGGCCGTCACCGTGCTCGCCGGACATCGATCCGCCGTACGACGCAACGAGGTCGGCAGAGGACTCGATGAACTCGCGGTAGCGTCCGCGACCACCCGGGTCCTCGAGCTCGAAGTCGATTCGGACGTGCAGGCAGCCGTCACCGAAGTGGCCGTAGGGCACGCCGTCGAGGCCCGAGTCCCGCAGCAACGCCTCGAACTCGCGGAGGTAGGCACCGAGCTGCGCAGGCGGGACCGCCGAGTCCTCCCAGCCTGCATGGGCGGGACGCTTCAGCGAGCGGGCACCGAGTCCGGCACCGTCCTCACGGATCCGCCACAGCGCAGCCTGTTCGGCGACGTTGGTGACGACGCGGTGCGGGACACCCGCGGTCTGCGCGACGGCCGCGGCGGCCGACTCGACCTCGGCCGGGCTCGCGCCGGTGACCTCGGCGAAAAGCCAGCCGGAGCCTGCGGGCAGCTCGGGAACCGGTCGACCTGCGGCCCGGATGACGTCGGTCATCCGGGAGTCCAGGCCCTCGCAGGCGACGAGCGGATGCACGAGCAGGGCCGGCACGGCGTCGGCGGCATCGGCCATCGAGGCATAGCCGAGCACCACGAGCGCACGGACGGGCGCCTCCTCGACCAGGCGCACGGTTGCATCCAGGACGACGGCCAGGGTGCCCTCCGAGCCGACCAGGAAGCGGTCGAGGCGACGGCCGTTCTCGGGAAGCAGGTGCTCGAAGGAGTAGCCCGACACCTGCCGGCCGAAGCGACCGAACTCGGTGCGGACGGCGGCGAGGTTCGCGTCGACCAGGGTCCCGATTGCGCTCGGCCAGCCGGTGCCCGGCTGGTCGCGTCCGGTCGAGACCACGGTCCCGTCGGCCAGCAGCACGGTCAGCGCCTCGACGTTGTCGACCGTCCGGCCGTAGCCGAGGGCGCGCGACCCGCAGGCGTTGTTGCCGATCATCCCGCCGACGGTGCATCGGGTGTGGGTGGACGGGTCCGGGCCGAACCGGAGACCCGCGGCCAGGGCCTGCCGCTGCAGGGTGGCGTGCACGACGCCCGGCTGGACCAGCGCGGTCCGGGACGCCGGATCCAGCGAGAGCACCTGGTTGAGGTGCTTGCTGGTGTCCAGGACGATGCCCGGACCGATGGCGTTGCCGGCGATCGACGTACCTGCTCCGCGCATGGTCAACGGCACTCCGCTCTCGCGGGCAACCGACAGCGCGGCGACCACGTCGTCGCTGTGGTGCGGGCGCACGACGACGCGAGGCGGCACCCGGTACAACGATGCATCGCTCGCGTAGAGGGACCTCGCGAGCACGGAGTCATCCACATCGGCCAGCCCTGCCTTGCGGAGAGCGGCAGTCAGGTCGTCGGTCACCAGAGCTCCAGCGAACGCTCGAGGATGCCGGCGGCGTCCTCCTCGGTGACATCTCGAGGCGCCGTGGCGAGCAGCCGTTGCTGCTTCATGGTGCCTTCGACCAGGTCGTCGACATCGCCCTCGTCGTACCCCACGGCGCCGAGGCCGTTGGGGATGGCGATGCCGCGCATCAGCTCAGTAAGTACGCCGGGAAGGGCATCCGGCCCGTCATAGGAGTGTCCCGGGGCGAGCAGCGCGGCCGCCCGCAGATGCCGCTCCGGCGACGATGCGAAGGTCCAGCGGAAGGACTCGGGCGCGGTCAGCGAGACCGCCATCCCGTGCGGGACCATCGGCTCGTCGGCGGGATAGCCGTCAGGGCGGAAGTCCTTGACGCGACCGGCGATCGGATAGGCGTTCGCGTGCGGGATGTGCACCCCGGCGTTGCCGAAGCCGAGTCCGGCCATCGTCGCTGCGAGGGCCATCTGCTCGCGTGCCTCGACGTCGTCCCCGTGCATCACGGCCGTGCGGAAAGCACCCGAGAGCAGCGTCATCGCCTGCTCCGACCACATGTCCGAGATCGGGTTCGCACCGCAGTACGGCACCCGCTGCTCGGGCTGCTTGCGGTCGTAGGACGTGTAGGGCCGCGCGGTGTAGCTCTCCAGCGCATGGCACAGGATGTCCATCCCGGCCGCAGCGGTCACGCCGGCCGGCTGGGACATCGTCAGCAGCGGGTCCACCACGGCAAGGGTCGGGCGCAGGCGCGGGTGGCTGATCCCGGTCTTGACCTTCAGGGACAACACGTCGAGCACGCAGATCGTGGTCGACTCGGCGCCGGTGCCGGTGGTCGTCGGCACCGCCACGAGCGGCTTGAGCGGGTTCTTCGGCGCGCGGGCCTTGCCGATCGGCGCGTTGAGGTAGTCCATCAGCTCACCGTCGTTCGACGTCAGCAGGTTGACCGCCTTGGCCGTGTCGATCGACGAGCCGCCACCGACGGCGACGAACGCATCCCATGGGCCGGTGTCACGGGCATGCGCGATGGCCGCCTCCATCGATGCATCCGTCGGCTCGACGTGCACGCCGTCGTACACCGCGGCCTCGATGCCGAACCTCGCCATCTGCTCTGCCACACGTTGCGGATGCCCGGTGGCGGCAACGCCCGGGTCGGTGATCACCAGGACGCGCTTCACGTCGTACTGCGCGAGGTCGTAGCCCACCTCATCGGAGGCGCCCGATCCGAACTTCAGTCCGGGCGCGCCATAGGTGAAGACGGTCTCGCTCATCCGGCAAACCTATCGCTGCGCTTCGCACGCCAACGCAGCCCGTACGACGTCGAGCACCTCGACCTCACCGGACTCGACCGCGGCAAGCGGAACCCACTCCACGCGGTCGGTGGTGCCGTCGACCTCGATGACGTGCGGCCTGCCGTCGGAGACAGTGGCCCGGAAGATCAGGTGGACGCCGTGGAAGTCCTCGGCCCGGCCGTTCGGGGCAGTGCCGGTGAAGTGCACGTCGTGGAGACCGAGCAGCTCACCGACGGTCGCGACCAGGCCGGTCTCCTCGGCAACCTCCCGTGCCAACGCGGTCGCGGGAGGCTCGCCGTGGTCGACGCCGCCGCCCGGCAGGCTCCAGGACCCGGTGTTGAAACCCTTCGGTGAGATCCGGGCGAGCAGGATCTTGTCGTCGCGCACGACGAGGGCGTACGCCGCGAGTCGCTGCAGCTGGGCGGGATGACGCCGTGCCAGCGCATCCCGCACCATCGCAACGACGGGGACCTGGCCCGACTCGACGTCGGCGAGCGGCAGCCAGCGCGCGTCGACCGTCGACCCGTCCACCTCGACGACTCGCGGCTCGGGCGCGTCGAGCGGCACCCAACCGTCGTAGATGATCCGCACGGAGTGCATGTCCGTCCCCGAGTCCGATGCATGGCGGCGCGCCGAGTCGATCCACGCCCGCTCCCCCACCGTCACCGGCAGGCCCGTCTCCTCGTGGACCTCACGCACCACGGCGTCGCGCGGATGCTCACCGAAGTCGATGCCACCGCCCGGAAGGGTCCACATCTCCCCCGCAGCCAGGTACGGCGCGAGCCGGGACAGCAGGACCTGGTCGTCGCGGATGATCACGGCGTACGCCGCCACGCGCTGGCGTCGTGGTGTGGCCTCCGTCTCAGACATGTTTCGGGAGTCTAGATCCCGGTAAGGCTGAAAAGATGCCTTCAGCCCCTGTGAAGACTCCGATGACGACTTCCGCGACGAGCTCGGTGGCGAGTTCGGTGGCGACCACGAAGGCGCGTGACCCTTGGTTCGACAACGCCAAGATGGCACTGGTGACGCTGGTGGTGATCGGCCACGCGTGGACGCTGCTGCCGCCGAACACGACGGACAACTGGCTCTACGACTTCCTCTACGCCTGGCACGTCCCGGCCTTCGTGCTGATCACCGGCTACCTCTCGAAGTCGTTCACCTGGGAGCCGCGGCGGCTGCGGGCCCTGGTCACCACCGTGGCCGTCCCGTACGTCCTCTTCGAGGGCGCGCTCGCGCTGTTCCGGCTCCGGGTCGGGCACGAGCACCTCAACGACCTGTGGGCCGATCCGCACTGGCCGATGTGGTACCTCTCCGCGCTGTTCTTCTGGCGGCTGATGACCCCGATCTTCAAGCGGATCCCCGCACCGGTCGTTGTCGCCGTCGCGATCAGCCTGGTTGCCGGCCTGCGCGCCGGCGACACCTTCGACTTCGCCCGGGTCTTCGGCCTGCTGCCCTTCTTCGTGGTCGGGTTGTCGCTCCACCGGGGTCACCTCGAGCTGCTCCGCCGGCCGCGAGCCCGCGCGATCGCAGTCGGAGTGCTCGCGACGATCTTCGTGCTCGCCCGGTTCACCGACACCTGGATCGCTACCGAGTGGCTCTACTACCGCTCGACGTACGGCGACCTGCGCACCAGCGACATGCAAGCCGCGACGATCCGGATGGTCCTGTTGCTGGTCGGCCTCGCCGGTGCTCTTGCGTTCCTGTCCCTGGTGCCCAGGCGGGCGAGCTGGTTCACCGCACTCGGCTCCGCAACGCTGGTCGTCTACCTCTGGCACGGGTTCTTCGTGCTCGGCGCCGGCTACTCGGGGTTCCCCGAGTGGGCCACGGCGCATCCGGTCCTCAGCCTGGTGGTCACCACCGCAGTCGCGGCCGGTCTGGCGATCGGGCTTGCCTCCCCGCCGGCGGCTCGGATGCTCAACCACGCGGTCGATCCGATCGGCTCGCTCACCCGAAGGCTGGTGCAACCGGCCCCCGCACCAGAGCCGGTACGCGAGCTCGTCTCGGCCGGATCGAGCTCCGACGTCAGCTGACGGACGCCGGATCGGGGCCCCAGGTCGGAGGGATCGCACTGCGTGGGACGACATCGAGCAGTCGCGCCTCGTGCCGGGTCGGCGCGTGGCCGCCGAGATGCGCCGGGTACCACGGCGCCACCTCGCCCGGCCTCGGTCGGTGCTCGGGCATCAGCTGCAGGGTCTCGAGCATGCCGGTCAGGGTGTGCCCGAGCTCGGTGGTCCAGGCGGCCAGGTCGGTGCCCGGCTCGACGTACGACATCGGGCCGAAGGTCAGGTCCACCCGGCGCCCGCGGGTCCAGTCGATCGGCGGCACCGGGACTCCGACCGCGAAGATCCGCTGCGTGCCCCAGATCGCAACGGGTACGACGGGAGCGCCCGTCTCGGCTGCCAGCGAGGCGACACCGCGCATCAGCGACCGGACCGTGTAGGAGTAGCTGATGCCTGCTTCAGGAAAGACGTTGATCGCCTGCCCGTCGCCGAGGAGTGAGCGGGCCGTCAGGTAGGCGCCCGCCGGGGCTTCCCGGTCGACCGGGATGTGCCGCATCCCGGTCATGAACTCCCGGACGCCCGGCTTGTTCCAGACATCGTGGCGGGTCATGAAACGCACATAGCGCCCGCGCGTGATCGCGGCCTTCTCGATGAACACGAAGTCCGGGTAGGAGGCGTGGGTCGAGGCCAGGATCACCGGACCGGTGCGCGGGACGTTCTCGGCGCCGGTCCAGTGCACCTGACATCCGAGCGCGCGCATCGCGAGCCGGCCGAGGCCGTTGGCGACGAGATAGGCGGCGTTCTCCACGGGCGTCCCTTCGCGTGCGCCGAATGTAGAGGTATTCGGAGCCGCGCGGGCACTGTCCTGGATCAACTGAAGGGCGGGCGGTTGTCGAGCTTGATCGACCGGCGACCGGCCCAGCGCCAGACCCGGGCCGAGCGGTCCCGGTCCTCGTCGGTGACCAGGTTGCCCATCCAGCGCAGTGCGAGCGTCATCAACCAGTCCGAGCGCATGCCGGCCGGACCGAGCGCAGGAAGCACCCGTGGCACGGTGACGATGCCGGCCAGCCGACGGGCGATGGAGAACGCCTCGCCATAGTGCTCGCGCAACAGCGCCGGCCACACCTCGGCCAGGTCATCGTGCTCCCGAATGGTGTCGACGACGATGCGGCCGGTCTCGAGGCCGTAGTCGATGCCCTCACCGTTGAGCGGGTTCACGCAGCCGGCCGCGTCGCCGATCAGCGCCCAGTTCCGTCCTGCCACGTTGGAGACAGCGCCTCCCATCGGCAGCATTGCCGAGGTCGGCGCACGCAGCTCGCCCTCGAGCTGGAACGCCTCTCGCAGGCCGTCGGCGTAGTGCTCCATCAGTGGTCGGAGCTGCAGGTTGGCCGGGTGCTTCGCGGTGGCGAGGGTGCCGACGCCGAGGTTCACCTGACCGTCGCCCAGCGGGAAGATCCAGCCGTAGCCGGAGAGAATCTTGTCGTCCTCGTCGCGGAGCTCGAGGTGCGAGCTGATCCACGGGTCGTCGTGCATCCCGGACGTGATGTAGGACCGGCCGGCGACGCCGTACGCCGTGTCGCGGTGCCACTCCCGACCGAGCTTGCGTCCCAGCGGCGACCGCACCCCGTCCGCGACGATCAGCCGCTCGCAGGCGACCTCGAACTTCTCCCCGGAGCGGTCGAACAGCACTGCGGCGACCCGGTCCCCGTCCATGCGTACGTCGACGGCCCGCGCACCGTCGATCCCGGCGGCTCCTGCCTTGATCGCATTGGTCCGCAGGTGGTCGTCGAGCTCGGTGCGCGCGACCGCAGAGCCGTACGCAGGCAGCGAACCGCCCGGCCACGGCAGCAGCAAGGTCTGGCCGAAGCCGTGCGCCCGCAGTCCGTGGTTCACGGTGTGGGCGCGGACCCAGTCGTCGAGCCCGAGCTTCGCCAGCTCGTGGATCGCGCGGGGAGTCAGGCCGTCCCCGCAGGTCTTGTCGCGCGGGAACACCGCCGCGTCCGCGAGGACCACGTCCAGCCCGGCCCGGGCGGCCCACGCCGCTGCCGCCGAACCCGCAGGCCCGGCGCCGACGACCAGGAGGTCGGTACGCGCAGGCACGGAAGCGGTCATGTCGTCATTCTCCCAGTCCAGCCACCGACCTCGCCGACCCGGCTCGTCTTCACGACAAATTGTCGCCGACCCGGCACTTCTTCACGCAAGACGCGTGAGGAAGTGCCGGGTCGAAGAGGTTTCAGCGTGAACTTCTGACGGGTCGGCGAAACGTCAGCTCTGGTAGGAGCCGAAGTCGAAGTCGTCAAGGGCGACGGTCTGGCCGCTGCCGGTGCCGAAGTCGTAGTCGCTGTAGGAGTCGTAACCGGTGACGGAGTACGCCGCGGCGCGGGCCTCCTCGGTGGGCTCCACCCGGATGTTGCGGTACCGCTCGAGGCCGGTACC
>JAOPXK010000069.1 GCA_025965195.1 Marmoricola sp. | reverse complement strand
GGATTATCCGGTGATCGTGCTTCTCGAGCCGGGTGAGCTTGTCCACCACGTGCTCGCGAAACCGCTCTGATACCTCGCAATGCCGGCTGCTGACGACAACATCCATGCGTGACCTCCCGATTGACGTGCCCATGCGCGTACTTGACGCCGCGCACCGGGCGAAAAAGGAGCCTCGGGATGTGCTTCTGCTGCCACATCCGGGCCGCCCCGCCAGCTGATGACGTCGGCCTCCCGGGTCGGCGCTTGCCCGTACCGATCGCACAGGAGCACCTGCACATTGATCAACATGGGCAACCACGGACCCGTACGGACTCCATAAAACGACGTTACCGGCCGATCTGCCTGAACGATAGGAAAGGACCGAAGTTCTCAGCAGACTCACTGCCAATGTCCGGCGCCGACGCGCTTGCGGGTGGCCGCGATGCAGGCGATCGCACCCAGCGGCACGCCGACGTCCTCGAGTGCCCGCTGGGCTTCGCGGGCGGTCGAACCGGTGGTGATCACGTCGTCGCAGAGGAACGCGACCGTGCGACGGCGGACGCGGGCGGCGCCAGCGAGAGCTGCCCTGTCCGCCGCCATGCTGTCGGCGAGGTTCGCTGCCCGCGCGAGCGCAGTGAGGCCGGCCTGGTCGGCGACGAGCTCACGCTGGCGGACCAGGGACAGCACCCGTACGTCGGACCCGCGAGCGCGCAGCCGGGTGGCGGCGAACCTGGTCACCCGCAGCATCGGGTCGTGGCCACGCGCCCGCACGACCGACGGTCGCGACGGCACCGGGACCAGCAGCACCCGAACCCCCTCGGCGGTCGAGCCGCCCCCGGTGGTCGAGCCTGTCGAGACCACGCCACCCAGCCCGCCCTCCAGTGCTCCGGCCAGTAACCTGCCCAGCGGTCGGGCCAGGGCGAACGCCCGATGCTCCTTGTGCGCCACGATGAGCGCGCGCAGCGGTCCGGCGTACTCCCCGCAGGCGAACGCCGGAGCCAGTCCGACGGGACAGGGATCGGGCCAGACCTGGTAGCCGTCGGCCGGCAGGTCACCGTCGCAGGCCCGGCACAGCAACCGGCCCGGCTCGAGGCAGGCCGCGCAGGCAGCACCGTGTGCGAGGTCCAGCCAGGCATCGAGCATCGCTCCATCCTCGGGACGCACGAGACCCGCCGGTAGCCCGGGATGCGGCCCTGTGGACTACCGGCGGCGCCCGGCGCTCAGATCAGCGAACTGGCTGGAGACCTCTCGAGCTCGTCGAGCCCGCTGTCTGCCTGGACCAGCATCTGCCTGGCACTGACCAGCACGGCGACCGCACCGAGCACTGCGATCGATCCGATCGCGAAGGGCACGCAGGCCCCAGTGCTCGACCATCTGGCCGACGCGAAAGGCGCGGGGCCACCACCGATGACGCGGACGAGGTGACGGCACGGCTGTCCGCCCCGCGAGCGCGCTCCTAGGCGAGGATGGCCGGCCAGTCCGGCGCGACGAGGTTGACGTCGGTCGGCAGCCCCGGACCCGGCACCCACTTCGCCGGCAGAGTGGCACCGACGATGACCTTCGCCACCGCGCCTTCGGGGATCGGCGTACCGATCTGGGCCTGGTAGACCGGGGTCCCGGTCCGGTGCACGTTGAGCACCAGACCGGTGACGTCGCGTCCGTCCTGGCTCTTCTGGTTCAGCGGGAAGACCAGCAGCACGTCGACCGTGCAGGCCTCGCCGTCACGCAGGATCTCGGCGACCGTGAAGACGGACTTGTTCGTGGTGATGGTCTGCTCGGTGCCGTCGTCGCTGACGGCGATGATCGGTGCGTCGGGCACGTCGTGGGCCAGGTCCAGCTCGATGTGCTGGAGATCGGCCGGATCGACGCGGACCGCTACCGAAGCTCCCGGCTCCTGCAGCTGTGGGAGGTAGACCTGCGGGATCGCGTGCAGGCACGAAGCCTGGTAGGGATCCTGGCCATCGAGGCCGATCACCTCCACCGTCACGTTGCAGACAGTGCTCATCCCGTACGTGCTGTTCTGGCTCCCGACCCCCAGGTGGGTCGGCTCCACCTTGACGACGTTGCCGAGTGCGAGCGTGCCATTCGCAAGCAGCGCCTTGTCTTCGATTCCGAGGTGGCCCTTGGCCCTGTTGAACAGTCCCATGTCGCGAGAGTAGAGCCGCCGGACCCGCAGCGGGGGCCGGACGACGAGCTGTCTAGCCCGAGTACGCCGCCGCAGTCACCCCGAGGGCGACCGGTTTCGCCGACCAGCGGCCGGTCGGTTCGAGCTGATAGAGCTTGCCGTCAGTGGTGACCAGATAGAGCGGCATCGTCGGGTCGGTGCTCGTCGCGAGCTCGGTCGCCTTGCCGGCAAAGCTGTCCGGCGCAACTGGCCCGTCGTCGCCCGGAGATCCGTCGATCGACACGTAGACGATCCGGCTGTCGGATCCGGGCGACCGGGTCAGCACGGCGAGGGTGGTCGGCCCGACCCAGCCGACGTCGAGGGCAGGCCCGAGGTCGGTGTCGGGCACGGGCAATGACCTGGGTGCGGTCGCCGACGTCACGGCACCGTTCTCGCTGCGCACGATGTCCGCGACCTGCACGAGCGGATTCGCCTTGCTGGCAAGGGTTGCCACCATCCGGGTGCCGTCGCTCGACACGGTGAACGACGTGACGGACCGACCAGTGATGCCCGGCACCACGACGACCCGCTCCTTCCCGCCGTGAACCACGTGCACGACTGCGCCGCGAGAGGTGCGGTCGACCAGCCACAGGTCGCGGAACATGTCGTACGTCGGCGGCAGCAGGTTGGTGCCGTCAGTCAGGACTGTCCTGATGGCACGAGACCGGCCCGACCGCGGACCCTGGAAGACCGTGCGTCCGTTGCCGGCGATCGCTGCGATCGTCTTGCCGTCCTGGCTCGCTGCCACCGAACGAAGCGAGAAACCCGGCTTGCCGAGCGGACTGGACACCGGATCCACCACTCCCCTGGCGACGCTGACCACGCGACCGTTCTGCAGGCCGACCAGCCCCGGCGCGGCACCGGTGCCGTTGGGGCCGAAGTCGATGCCGGTGAGCACGCTGAAGTCCGAGCTGCCGTCGACCAGCGGGATCGGGTCGCCGTCGACCGTGATCCGGACCCGCGTGATACCGGGCACCTGTCGCAACGTCCAGGCGAGCTGCACGACCGTGCGGTTCAGGTCTGCCGGCGAGAGCTTGAGCATCTCGTTGCTCAACGGCACCTCGGCAACGCCGCTACCGGACACCACCACCGAGAGGTTGTCGAGGTCGGTGCCGGCCGGAAACGCGTTGCGGACGACGGGCGCGAGCGCCAGCCCGGGGCCGGACAGCAGGCCGCGTACCAGGTTGGCGGCGGTCTGCTTCCCGCGCGGGATGTAGACGATGTCGGGCACGACAACGCGCTCGGTCTGGTCGAAGAAATACAGGTTGAAGGGGGCGAAGTGGCTCTCGAAGTAGTTGGTCGGGACCACGAGCGCGTTGGGCGGGTTGTCGATCCGCCACTGTCCCTCCTCCTTGACCAGCGTGAGCTTGAGGTCCTCGGTGTGACCCGTCGGACCAGCCAACCAGCCGCCCCGGGCGTCGAGTCGATGCGCATCGGCCAACCGGGCAACGACGGAGGAGCCCGTGCCTTCCTCGTTGTCGACCTCGTAGATCAACGTGCCCTCGTTGGGACTCCACGTCGACTTCGCCTTGGCGGAGAGGTAGCTGCGTGCGACCGCCGTACTCAACGGGTTGGCGGTCATCGCCCGGAGGAAGCCGTTGACGATCGTGGTCGGCGCCGCACCGTCGGCCGGTGTCGGCGGAGCGAAGTACGGCGCATCGTCGACGGCGGTGTCGCTGGCGATCGGCCGATGGTGGACAGCTCCGGAGTCGGGCAGCACCGAGCACGCGGCCAGGAGAGGGACCGCGATCACGGCAGTCAGGAGCTTCCGGATCATGGCTGAGGCTCCATCACGTCATCGGGCACCAGCGGCAGCGGGCTGTGCGAGATCGGGTCGCCGGCTCGACGGGGCACGGTGAGCCGGAACTGGGCACCAGCCCCGGGGGCGCCCCAGGCCTGCAGCCAGCCACCGTGCAGCTTGGCGTCCTCGAGCGCGATCGAGAGCCCGAGGCCGGTGCCGCCGGTGGTCCGGGCCCGAGCGGGGTCTGCGCGCCAGAACCGGTTGAACACCATGGCCGACTGGCCCGGCGCGAGGCCCACTCCGTAGTCGCGCACGGTCAGGGCCGTGGCGTCCGCGTCCGCTCCGACACGCACGACGATCCGCGAACCCGGCTCTCCGGCATGGTCGATGGCGTTCGTGACGAGGTTGCGGACGATGCGCTCGATCCGGCGTACGTCCACCTCGGCGACGCATGGACCCGAGGCCTCGATCGAGACGGTGACCCCACGCTGTCGAGCGAGGGGCTGGGCGGCCTCAACGATCCGGTGGGCCACGTCGACCAGGTTCGTGTCCTCGAGCTCGAGGGCGGCAGCACCCGCGTCGAACCGGCTGATCTCGAGCAGCCCGCCGAGCAGGGTCTCGAAGCGGTCCAGCTCGTTCTGGAGCAGCTCGGCTGCACGCGAGGTCACCGGGTCGAAGCTCGCGCGCGCGTCATGCAGCACGTCGCCGGCCATCCGGACGGTGGTCAACGGGGTGCGCAGCTCATGGGAGACGTCGGAGACGAAGGTGCGCTGCACCCGCGACAGCTCGACGAGCTGGCGAATCTGCTTCTGGAGCGCATCAGCCATCTGGTTGAACGACGTCGCGAGACGGGCGATGTCATCCTCGCCGTGCACCGCCATCCGTTCCTCGAGGCGACCCGAGGCAATCCGCTCGGCGACGCGACGGGCCAGCCGGATCGGCGTGATCACCTGACGGGTGACGAGCCAGGCGACACCCGCGACCAGGAGAAGCAGCAGGACGCCAGAGGTGAGGAGGGACCTTCGGGTCAGGTCGAGGGTGCGTTGCTCGTCGGTCATCGGGAACAGGTAGTAGAGCGCGTAGGTGCCACCGTCGGAGGGCAGCACCACCTGCGAGCCGACAGCGACTCCGGGCGCGGCTTTCTTCCTGCTGCCGGACAGGTAGCTGACCGTGGTGTAGGTCCAGTCCA
Organism: Marmoricola sp.; assembly: GCA_025965195.1. Lineage (GTDB taxonomy): Bacteria > Actinomycetota > Actinomycetes > Propionibacteriales > Nocardioidaceae > Marmoricola. The sequence goes on along the minus strand of JAOPXK010000069.1, from coordinate 5,168 downwards.
CTCCGGTCTTGCTCTCGACGGCCGCCTTCAGGCGCTGGGGAACGCTGACGGAGTCGATGCCCGGTGTGCTGCGCACCCCGGGGTTGGCGGTGGGGTCACCCACCGGGCCGACGACGACCACATCGAAGCCGCGGACGTCACCGCGGGTCACCAGGTTCTCGACGAGCTGCCGGAGCTGGGTCTCCGGGTCGAAGTCGTTGCCGCCGACCGAGCCAAGGAGATCCCGTGCGGTCTGGGTCTCGTTGGTGGCCTCGGCCACCGACGCGTTCACCCGGCTCTTCACCAGACCATCGGCGATCTGGCGCATCACCAGCCAGCCGACGGTGCCCACCACGATCGCGCACAGCACCACGATGCTGACCACGACCCGGGTGCGGATTGACCGGCGCCACGAGCTCAGCGCGTTGTAGAGCACCGTCCGGGCGCCCAGACGGGCACGGACCAACGGCCTGGAGTCACTCAGCCTGGGCTGGGACATCGTCTCCGGCGTCCGGCCCGGTCGGGTCTGTCGACTGGCCGGCCTTGTAGCCGACCCCACGCACCGTCAGCACGATCTGGGGAGCTTCCGGGTCGTGCTCGACCTTGGCGCGAAGCCGCTGGACGTGCACGTTGACCAGACGGGTGTCCGCGGCATGGCGATAGCCCCAGACCTGCTCGAGCAGCACCTCACGACTGAACACCTGCCAGGGCCGCCGAGCCAGGCAGACCAGCAGGTCGAACTCGAGCGGGGTCAGCGCGATCGATGCGCCGGCACGCTTCACGGAGTGGCCGGCGACGTCGATGTCGAGGTCCCCGATCCCGAGGGACTCGGGAGTCGGGCCCTCGATCCGGCGAACCCGTGCCCGGATTCGGGCGACCAGCTCCTTGGGCTTGAACGGCTTGGCGATGTAGTCGTCCGCGCCTGCCTCGAGCCCTGCCACCACGTCGAGCGTGTCGCTCTTGGCGGTGAGCATCACGATGGGTACGCCGGACTCCGACCTGATCTCCCGGCACACATCAATGCCGTCCATGCCCGGGAGCATCAGGTCGAGAAGTACGACGTCCGGCTTGTACTCGCGGAACGCAGGCATCGCCTCGTCACCGCGCGCCACCGTCCGGCTGTGGAAGCCCTCGTTGCGCAGGACGAGCGCAAGCATCTCGGACAGGGCCGCGTCGTCATCGACGACGAGGACCTTGGTCCGACCGATGGCTTCCGGTTGGGACACCGAGACGACCGCGCCTCTAGTAGCGGTAGTGGTCGGACTTGTAAGGCCCTTCCACAGGCAGGCCGAGGTAAGCAGCCTGGTCGTCGGTGAGGGTGGTCAGACGCACGCCGAGCGCGTCGAGGTGCAGCCGGGCGACCTCCTCGTCGAGGTGCTTGGGCAGCACGTAGACGCCGGTCGGGTACTGCTCGGTCTTGGTGAAGATCTCGATCTGGGCGAGCACCTGGTTGGTGAACGAGTTCGACATCACGAACGACGGGTGGCCGGTCGCGTTGCCGAGGTTCATCAAGCGACCCTCGGACAGCACGATGATCGCCTTGCCGGTCGGGAACGTCCACAGGTCGACCTGCGGCTTGACGTTCTTGCGCACCGCGACGCCCGCCGTCTCGAGGCCGGCCATGTCGATCTCGTTGTCGAAGTGGCCGATGTTGCCGACGATCGCGTTGTGCTTCATCTGCTTCATGTGGTCGACCGTGACGACGTCCTTGTTGCCCGTCGAGGTGATGATGATGTCGGCGTACGGCAGCGCCTCTTCGAGCGTGGTGACCTGGAAGCCGTCCATCGACGCCTGCAGGGCGCAGATCGGGTCGATCTCGGTGATGATCACCCGGGCGCCCTGACCCTTGAGGGACTCGGCGCAGCCCTTGCCGACATCGCCATAGCCACAGACGACGGCAACCTTGCCGCCGATGAGGACGTCGGTCGCACGGTTGATGCCGTCGATGAGCGAGTGGCGGCAGCCGTACTTGTTGTCGAACTTCGACTTGGTCACCGAGTCGTTGACGTTGATGGCCGGGAAGAACAGCGAGCCTTCCTTCATCATGTCGTAGAGCCGGTGCACGCCGGTGGTGGTCTCCTCGGTCACTCCCTTGATGGAGTTCGCGATCGGGGTCCACTGGTTCTTGTTCGCGGCGAGCGTCGCGTTGAGCACGTCGAAGATGATCTTCTGCTCGTGGCTCTCCGCGGTTGCCGGGTCAGGCGCCTGGCCGGCCTTCTCGGCCTGGACACCGAGGTGCACCAGCAGGGTGGCGTCGCCACCGTCGTCGAGGATCATGTTCGGCAGGTCGCCCTGTCCGTCCTTGCCGGGCCACACCAGGATCTCCTGGGTGCACTCCCAGTACTCCTCGAGGGTCTCGCCCTTCCAGGCGAACACCGGGACGCCCTTGGGGTCCTCCACGGTGCCGTTGGGGCCGACGACGACTGCGGCTGCAGCGTGGTCCTGGGTGGAGAAGATGTTGCAGGAGGCCCAGCGGACCTCGGCACCGAGCGCGGTCAGCGTCTCGATGAGTACGGCGGTCTGGATCGTCATGTGCAGCGAACCGGCGATCTTCGCTCCGGCGAGCGGCTTCGAGACGCCGTAGCGCTCGCGCATCGCCATCAAGCCGGGCATCTCGTGCTCGGCGAGCTCCATCTCGGTGCGGCCGAAGTCGGCCAGGGAAAGGTCAGCAACCTTGTAGTCCATGGGTATTCCTTGCGGGTGTCTGTGGTCAGGGTGACGTGGCACTGTGTTCACTGGGTTCACGGTGGCACGTGTTGGAGCGTCTGGCCACGATCTCGTGCGCGAGGCGCTCCCACATGTTAACGAACGAAGTCCCGATCAGTGACCAACGGACGCAGGTGGCTCCGGCCGGTCGGCTCGTACGTAGTCGGCGCGGTAGATGTCGGGCTCGATGTAGATCGCCTGTGCGGTCGGCTCTGCGCGGCGTACGGCGAGCTCGGCACGGTCGATCGCGGCGGCGATGTCGTCGGCCGAATCGGAGCTGCGGACACCGATCTTGACCGCGACCAGCAGCTCCTCGGGGCCGAGGTGCATCGTCTTCATGTGGATGACCCGGTCGATGCCGTCGGTGCCCTCGAGCGCCCGAAGGATTCGCACCTGGGCCTCATCAGAGGCGGACTCCCCCAGCAACAGGCTCTTGGTCTCCACCGCGAGGACGATCGCCACCGCGACCAGCAGGACGCCGATCAGGCCGGTGCCGATCACGTCGAAGACCGGGTTCTTGGTGATCAGGGTCAGGCTGACACCGAAGAGCGCAAACGCCAGGCCGAGCAGGGCCGCAAAGTCCTCGAGCAGGATCACCGGAAGCTCGGGCGCCTTGGCCCGGCGGATGAACTGCTTCCACGAATGACCCTCGCGCAGCTTGTTGGACTCCGCGATCGCGGTCCGGAAGGAGAACCCCTCCATCACGATGGCGCCACCGAGCACCACGATCGGGACCCACCACCACCTGCCGTCGAGCTGGCCGAGGTCGTTGGGATGTGCGTGCACCTCGTGAGCCTTGTGATACGCCTCGTAGAGCGCGAACAGGCCGCCGACCGAGAACAGCACGATCGAGACGATGAACGAGTAGATGTAGCGCTCGCGTCCGTAGCCGAACGGATGCTGCGGAGTCGCGTCCTTCTTCGCCTTGCGACCACCGAGGAGGAGCAGCACCTGGTTGCCCGAGTCGGCCACCGAGTGGATCGCCTCCGCGAGCAGCGAGCTCGACCGGGTCAGCCCGAAGGCTGCGAACTTGAGGACCGCGATGCCGGCATTCGCCAACAGCGCAGCAACGACCGCCTTGTTCCCGCCCTCTGCTGAATCCGCTGACATCTAGTTGATCGTCCCGATCTCGAGGTACGCCGCGGCGTACTGCCCGGTCGCGAGCAGTGCCGCATAGCGGGCCACGTCGCCGTCGGCCTCGGAGCTGATCGTCTCGACGCGGACGCCGTGCTGCTCGGCCGCCCGGACGAGCCTGTCGCGGGTCTCCCGCACGTCGTCGTCCAGCGATCCGTCGTCGAGGATCAGCAGCGAGGGCCGGGCATCGTCGGCCTCGTCGGCGAAGGGGTCGGCGAACACGTCGGCCGGCGGGGTCTGCTCGAGCACGGGCAGCAGGTGCTCGGCATCGGCGGCGAGCGCCGTACGACCGGTGGCGCGGCGGATCGACTCAGCGGTCCGGCGTGCCGCGCGGGCAGCCAGCACGGTGCCGCCCCAGATCAGCGGGTTGGTCTCGGCGATGCCGATCGCCAGGATCTTGGCCGGGTTGGTGGCGAGGTCACGGGCCGGTCCACAGTCCACGGCCACGGCGTCGAGGGCGTCGGCGACCACGTCGGGATCGGTCGGCGGACCGAGCGTGAGCCGGTCGAGCAGCTCGAGCATCACCACGGCAGTGGCGAGCTGGTCGCCGCTCTCGGCCGGGAAGATCGTCGAGTAGCGGCCGGCGGCGTGCCGGGCCACCGGCGAGTCCTCCGGGCAGGCGACGACGAGCTGGCAGCCCCGGCGTACGGCCTCTGCGACCGCGGCAGCCGTGCCGGGGTCGCGACCTTCCGGAGCGAGTACGACGACCAGATCCAGGCTCCCCGCCCAGCCCGGCAGTCCCGGGTTGGGCCAGGCCAGGAACGGCACCGGGCAGAAGGGCTCGAGCACGGCCCGGAGCAACCGCGAGTCGGGGCCGGCGGCCACCACTGCGCGCGGCCGGCTGTCGGAGAGCTGGGTGACGGCATCGCGGAGAGCGTCCTCGGAGGCACTGGCCTCCCGGCGTACGCGCGCGCCGGACTCGGCGAGGAACCTCAGCCGGTAGTCGGCGCGCTGCAGGGCGCCGTCGTCGTCGAGCAGTCCGTCGTCAAAGGCCATGGCTGACGAGCCCTAGACGGGCTTGCGGGCCTCGTCCACGAGAAGGATGGGGATGTCGTCCTTGACCGGGTAGGCCAGACCGCATCCGGTGCAGACCAGCTCGTTGGCCGCTTCGTCGGCCGCGAGTGCGTTGTGGCAGGCCGGGCAGGCGAGCAGGTCGAGCAGGTTCGGAGAGAGGTTCATGCGTTTCCCTTTCTGATGATCGCCAGCGTCTCATCGCGGACCCGCGCCATCGTCGCCTCGTCCTTGCCCTCGGCGTTGAGCCGAAGCAGCGGCTCGGTGTTCGAGGCCCGCACATTGAACCACCAGTCTGCGTGCGAGACGGTCAGCCCGTCGAGGTGGTCGAGGGCGAC
>JAOPXK010000192.1 GCA_025965195.1 Marmoricola sp. | reverse complement strand
AGCGGCCCGTCGACATCACGCCCGCAGAAACCGAGGCCGAATCAACCGAAACGGAGGTCGCCTGAAACACCCCAATCCACAGGTCTTGACAATTTCTCGGCTATTGTGTGGCGCGAACATAAGCGGTTAGCTGTCACCAGACGTTCGCCGTGGTTTGAGTAGCGGTGATGTCCGAGGACGCGGGTACGGGGGCTCTCTTGGCCGATGTCAGTTGTCGCGAGCCTGCAGGGTGACGAGACGTTCGACTAGGGAGTCAAAAGCAATGTCCATCAGGTTGGTGCAAGAATCGCGGCTCGCAGGACCTACACAATCCGAACAATGCGCGCCACAGGAGTTGGTGCCGCCCTCATGACCCTCAACTGGGGGCACATCGATGGATCACTCCTAGCGCTGCGGCTACGCAAGCTTTGGTGGCTCGCACGACGAAGGAGTCGCTGGCCACTCTTACGCAGGGGTGTAGCGCCGTCTCTCGAACATGGTGGGTTGTTGGCCGGACGACGCTTCAGGTCGGCTATCGATATCGGAGCCAACCTCGGTCAGTTCGCGGTATGGGCCGTCGATGTCCTTGGGGTGCAACACATTGTGTGTATCGATCCCCTACCAGATGCGAAAGAGCAGCTTGGTGCGACGGCCACCCACCTCCGACCGTGCCGTGTAGAGATCGTGAGCGCTGCGCTTGGCTCGGCGCGGGGAAAGCAGACGCTGCATATCACTGCAGCCTCCGACAGTTCGTCCTTATTGCCGATTTCGCCGGCCGATGGGCTTCCCGGAGCGTTGCGGGAGGTAGGGACTCATGAGGTGGACGTACTCGTCGGGGACGAACTGTTGTTCTCGTTAGGACCTTTCGAACGGCCGACGCTGGTCAAGATCGACGTCCAGGGTGCCGAAATTGACGTACTGTCCGGGCTCACGAATGTCTTGTCCAGTGCCGACGCGGTTCTCGTCGAAGTTTCGTTTGCTGACCTGTATGCCGGTCAATCGGACGCATCGAGTGTGACCGCACTGCTTATCGACGCCGGATTTGCACTTGCGGGAGTCGCGCGAGTTCCTGGCTCGAGTCGCTCTTGGGAACTCGATCAGGCTGATTTCTTGTTTGAGCGCAAATAGGCGCTTGTGAATATCGTCGTCGTTTGCCCGATTCCGCCTCCAGTCGACGGTCGCGCGCAGGCAACGATCTGGTTGGTCTGCGCGCTTCAGGATGCTGGGCACCGGGTAAGGGTAGTCAATACGCATGCTTCGCCCATCGCTAAAGCCTTGCGATGCGTTGTTGCCGCGGTGTCATTCGTGTTTAGTTCCCAAACAAAGTATGTGGTGGTGGTCGCTTCCGGCGAATCTGGCCTCTTGGTTGAGGCCATCCCCTTGTTCGCGGCCAGGCTGCGGCGCTTTCCATCTTCGCTGACTCACCACTCAGCGCACTATATTCGAGCGGACTCGACGTACCTGCAGTTGGCGCTCGCCGCTGCCGGTCCCCAGTTGCGGCATGCTGTTCTCGATGAGGCAATGGGTAGGGAGTTCGCTGAACGCTACGCGGTTGAGATGAGTCGTGTTGTTGTGGTAGACAATTCGGGCCTGATGCCAGTACCGCCAGGTCCCGATCCGATGGCCCTTCGATCTGGCGTCGTGCACCTGTCGAATTTGTCGCCCGCCAAGGGTCCCGTCGCAGTCCTTGACGTCGCTGCTCGAACGAACACTAGGGTGCGGCTGGACTGGTCAGTCACGCCAGAAGCATCTTTCGTACTTGAGGACGCGCGGCGTCGCGGTGTGCCGTTCGACGCGCTGGGACCACGTTACGGCGAGGCCAAACACCCGCGAGCTGCTCGACGCTCGATGCTTCCTGTTTCTCTCGTCGTACCACCACGAGGCTCAGCCGCTCGTACTGTACGAAGCTGCAAGCGCTGGATGGGCTTGACCCCGTTTAGTGGACGCATGGTCAGGCGGCGTGTGCCGTCTGAGTGAATCGGCCTTCGTACTCGACCGGACTGATCATACCGAGGGGTGAGTGGCGTCTGCGCCGGTTGTAGACCCGCTCGATCCAGTCGCCAACAGCGAGCTTAGCGGCCGACGCGGCTGGGCCACAGACATCGGTCGTAGAACTCGACTTTCAGTGTCGCTCAGAATGATTCGGCAGCAGCGTTATCGCAGCACACCCCGGTGCGGCCGACGGAGCGAGCCACGTTGTGTCGATCGACGAACCGTGCCAGCTGCGCCGAGGTGTACTGACAGCCGCGGTCGGCGTGCAGAATGACCGCCTGGGCCAGCGCGCCGTGCATGGCGGCCGCCATGCACACCGCGGACTCGACGAGCTCGGTACACAGGTGATCGTCTATGGCCCAGCCGATCACCCGCCGCGAGCAGCCGTCGCGCACCGCGCACAGGTACAGCCAGCCCTGCCTGCGGTGCGCAAATAGGTGATGTCAGAGGTCCACACCCGGTCGAGCTGACCGGTATCGAAGCGCCGCCTGACCAGTTCCTTCGGTGCCGCAGCGTCCAGGTCGATCACCGTGGTGGCCGGCGCGAATCGCCGCGGGCAGATCCCGGCCAGCCGCTGCCGGCGCAGCGACGCCGCCACCGTCTTACGGGAGACCCGCGTGCACTCAGCAAGCAGTTCGGCCAGGACCCTTCGCGACCGTAGACGCCGTCAGAGGCCGCATGCGAGGCCGCTACCTTGGCGTCGAGCCCGGCGCGTCGTCGCTGGGAGGGGCTCGGCCCCCGATCACGGCCCGCGCGCCACTTGTAGAACCCCGAACGCGACACCTCCAGCAGCTCACACATCCGCTTGATGGCGTAGGTGGCCTTTTCCGCTTCGATCACCCGGTAGGCCTCTACCGGTT
>JAOPXK010000058.1 GCA_025965195.1 Marmoricola sp. | reverse complement strand
GCTGGACCCGCGAGGAGATGGCCGCGCGGGCGGCCTCGGAGCTGACCGACGGGTCCTACGTCAACCTCGGCATCGGGCTGCCGACGCTGGTGCCCAACTACGTCGCCGACGACGTCGAGCTGGTGCTCCAGTCCGAGAACGGGATCCTCGGCGTTGGTCCCTACCCCTACGACGAGGACGTCGACCCGGACCTGATCAATGCGGGCAAGGAGACCATCACGCTGCGGCGCGGCGCGTCGTTCTTCGACTCCGCGACGAGCTTCGGGATGATCCGGGGCGGCAAGATCGACGCCGCGATCCTTGGCGCGATGCAGGTCTCCGCATCCGGTGACATCGCGAACTGGATGATCCCCGGGAAGATGGTCAAGGGGATGGGCGGTGCGATGGACCTGGTCCACGGCGCCAAGCGGGTGATCGTGCTGATGGAACACGTGGCCCGCGACGGCACGTTCAAGATCGTCAACGAGTGCTCGCTGCCCTACACCGGCCGGGCCGTCGTACAACGGATCATCACCGACCTCTGCGTGATCGACGTCGAGCCCGCTTCGAATGGTGGAGGTCTGCACCTGGTTGAGCTGGCGCCCGGCGTCACCGAGGACGAGGTGCGGGCGAAGACCGAACCGCCACTTCGCTGATTTCCGGGTCCGCCGCTGGTCTGCCTGACTGAGACCGACTACAGGAGGACCCAATGATCATCGCGAACATCTCCACCTCGCTGGACGGCTACATCACCGGTCCGGACGACGGGCCCGGCTGCGGGCTGGGCGTCGGCGGCGAGCGGTTGCACTACTGGGTCTTCGGTGGACCGTGGACCTATGCCGACGAGCACTCGAGCTCGGCGATGGCCGGCGAGGACAAGGCCTTCTACGAGGGGATCGTCGCGCGCGTCGGCGCGGTGGTCACCGGCCGGGGAACCTACGACGTCACCGGCGCCTGGGGCGGCACGAACCCGTGGGACATCCCCTGCATCGTGCTCACCCACCACCCCGATGACCAGCCGGACGTCAGCGGCTTCGAGTTCGCCGGCTCCTTCGAGGAGGCGGTCAACCGGGCCACCGAACTGGCAGGCACCAGGGACGTCTCGCTGATGGGTGGTGCCGAGGTGATTCGGCAAGGCCTGGCCGCAGGCGTCGTCGACGAGTTCGGCCTCTCGATCGCGCCGATCATCCTCGGTGCGGGCAAGCGGCTCTTCGAAGGCTTCGACACCGACGTCGATCTGACACCGGTGTGGGTGCGGCAGTCGCCGTACGCCACCCACGTGTGGCACACGGTCAACCACCAGGACCCGCCAGGGCCCGCCAGGACCCGCTAGCTCGGCTCGGCCTCTGCGAGCTTGGCCAGCTCGGCGGTCACGAACGCCTCGTGCTCCTCCTCCTTGCGGCGCGCCGTACGCGGACTCCACGAACCGGTCAGCAGGAAGATCAGCGGGATGAAGAGGACCTCGCCGCCGACAGCGATCCAGTAGTAGTTGCGCCACTGCTTCGGGGAGGCCTCCGCGGCGCTCTGGACCTTCTGCAGCAGGGCGATGTCCGTGGCCGGCACCTTGCCGAGCGCCACGAGGTCTGCCTGAGCCGCCTGGATCTTGGGCCCGTCGGTCTGGAGCAGCACCAGGTCTGCGGCAGGGATCGTCGCCAGCGCCTGGAGTCTGGTCACGGCCTCTGTCGCCGGGATCCCGAGCGTGCCGGTGATCTCACCGACAGCCTTCTGGATCGCGGCAGCGTTCGTCTTGTCGGCCAGGAGCGTGGCGATGGTGGCGGGGTCGATCGCCTGGGCGGCCTCGATCGCCGGGCCCTGGGTCGCGCTGAGGGTGGCGACCGTGGTGACGTCGGCCACCGGGATCCGGGTGATCTCGCTGATCGCCTTGACGCCGGCGTTCAGGTCGGTCGGGTCCTTGGCGAGAGCAGCGGCCGTGATCGGGTCGAGCTTCGCGGCCGTGCCGAGCTGCGGCGCGTACTTCACCGCGAGTGACTGGGCCACCGGGCCCTGCTCGACGAGCGTCGAGACCGTGTTCACGACGTGAGGAACGATGAAGACCGAGACCGCGATCACCAGTCGGATCACCAGGCCCCAGATGGCCAGCCCGGTCGCGGTGAGCGCCGGGTTCCGCTTCTCGACGGTCTCGGTGAAGCTCGCCATCCAGGGCGCGTAGGCAACGCCGAGGAAGACGGCGAGCAGGCTCAGGATGATGACGAAGGACGTGTAGCTCGTCTCCGGATGTGTCGCCCGGGTGGCAAAGATGACCGTCATCACGATCGCCCCGATCGCGCCGACGACCATGAACGGCTTGCGGACCCGGGCCTTGTCGGAGAGGTAGCCGATCACGATCAGTGCGCCCGCGTCGAAGGCCCAGATCCAGTTGCCAAGCGAGTTCGCCTTGGTCTGGCTGAAGCCGAAGACCGTCTGGAAGTAGACCGGGAAGAAGCCGACCGCGACGTAGTAGATGATCAGGAAGACGCTGATCGCGAACGCCGACAAGACGATGTCGGGCTTGAGCATCTGCTTGAACGGGCTGCGCAGTGAGGCCTCGACGTCGATCCCCTTCGCCTTCGCCTCGACGAGCGCCCGGTCGCGGCTGCTGACCATGACCTGGTCCCGGAGCTGCGGTGAGAGCTCCCGAAGGAACAGCGCGGAGAGTGCGGCGACGACGAGGCCGGCGATGCCGGCGGCGATGTACTGGTTGTGCCACGGGGTGGTGTTGCTGGTGCTGCTGATCTGGATGCTGACGATCAGTGACCCGAGCACGGGACCCAGGGTCCAGAAGCCCATTGCCGATGCCCGGCCGAGCTGCGGACTGAAGTCCCGGATCAGCGCGGGTGTTGCCACGAGGATCACGCCTTCGACCAGCCCGATGGCACCGAACACGATGGCGAAGCCGACCTTGCTGTCGGCGAGTGGGATGCCGAACAGACACAGCAGCGCGACGATCACCAGCCCCGAGGTGATGATGGTGACCCGGCCGACCTTGTCGGCGATGCCGGTGAGGAACGACGCGACCGCACCGAGGATGTAGCCGACGACGGCGATGTTCACGTAGTAGACGAACGACATGTTGTAGTCGACGAGGATGCCGTTCTTGCCGTCGGTGCCCGCCGCAACTGCTCCAGCCAGATAGAACTGGTAGTAGAGCACCACGGTCGCGACCACCACGATCCCGAGGCAGGCATAGCGTTGCGCCACGTCCGGGTAGCTCTCGAGCTGGGTACGCCGCCTCGGCACTGCCGGTGCTGCTGTTGCTGACGCCACGATCGTCCTCATTCCCGAGCGGCGGGACCGTCACAACAATTGTGACCTGCGCCACATGACCGGATTCTGTATATCGGCATTTGATTGCACGGTCAACGAGCGAGCGCGCCGAGCAGCGGTAACCAGGCCGCCGACCCCGGCTCGAGGAACTCGTCGTGTCCGACTCCGTCGAGCTCGCGTACGTCGACCCACGGATGCGCATCCCGCAGTCCCCGGCTGATCGAAACCGGGACGGTGTCGTCCGCCGTCCCGTGCAGCACGACGATCTCGGCGGACGGCCTTCGAGCAAGCCGGGCGATGGGGTCGGCCGGCCGGTAGTCGACCTCATCGGGCCTGCCACCCATGAAGGCCTGGGTCGCGCTGCCGCCGAGCCCGAGACGGGCAGCCTCACGCAGGTCGGCGACGGGCGCGAGCGCGACGACCCGGTCGATCGCGAACTCCTCGCTGGCGAGCCACAGCGCCAGGTGGCCGCCCGCCGAGTGACCGGAAACGACCGTTCGCGTTGCGGGTTTCCCTATGTCTGCGAGGAGATTCGGCAGCGTCTGCATCGCCGTACGGACGTCGTTCGCGGTGGTCGGCCAGCCACCACCTGTTCCCACGCGCCGGTACTCCGGTGTCGCCACGGTCCAGCCCTCCTCCGCGAGTGCGCGGGCGAGCGGGCGGGTGTGCCGTCGGTCGTACTTCGCCTTCCAGAAGCCGCCGTGAAGGAAGACGAGCAGCCGGTCGGTTTCCTCCGCCGGAAGGTGTACGTCGATGACGGCGTCGTCGTGGTCGGCATAACGCAGGGTGGCGTCCGGGCGGTACGACGCACCCTGATCGCTATCTCGGGAGCTCACTCCGCGACGGTAGCGGCTGGGCTCGGCAACGACTCTCGAGGAGGAAGAATGCCTGCCAGGACAGGGTCCCTGGTTCGCGCGCTCGGTGGGGGCGCAGCCGTGCTTCTCCCGGACCGTGCGGGTCGCACGAAGCGCGCACTGCTCGTCCAGCACCTCCTCGTCGGTGGCGTACGACGGCTGCCGCTCCCGCGTCCCCTCGCGGCACTGGCCTACGGCGCTGCGATCTACCTCGCGGACAGCATGATCACCGACCAGGTGGCGGCCGGCGTGGCGATGGCTGCGGATCGTGCGGCGGAGGCCGCGGCGACCGATCTGCGGGCGTCGGCCGGCCGGGACTAGGCTCGCGAGCATGACCAAGTGGGAATACCTGACTGCTCCTCTGCTCGTGCACGCGACCAAGCAGATCCTCGACAACTTCGGATCCGACGGCTGGGAGCTCGTGCAGGTGGTGCCCGGCATGAACGCCGAGAACCTCGTCGCCTACTTCAAGCGTCCTCTCGCATGAGCACCCCCGAAGAGCGGCTCGCCGCCCTCGGGCTGAGCGTGCCCGAGGTGGCCAAGCCGCTGGCGTCGTACCTCCCGGCGGTGCGGAGCGGCAACTACATCTACACCTCCGGCCAGCTCCCGATGAAGGACGGCCAGCTGATGCAGGCCGGCAAGGTCGGTGGTGAGGTCACTCCCGAGGAGGCCGTCAACTGTGCCCGGCAGTGCGCGCTCAACGCGATCGCGGCCGTGCGTGCCGAGATCGGCGAGCTGTCACAGGTGAAACGGATCGTGAAGGTGGTCGCGTTCATCGCCTCGACACCGGACTTCACCGGCCAGCCCGCGGTCGCCAACGGCGTGTCCGAGCTGCTCGGCGAGGTCTTCGGCGAGGCCGGTCGGCATGCGCGATCTGCTGTCGGCGTGACCGTGCTGCCGCTGGACGCCCCGGTCGAGGTCGAGCTCATCGTGGAGGTCTGATGCTCTCCTCCCGAATGCTGCTTCCGTCGCAGCTCCTCGAGACGGTCAAGGAGTTCGCATCCGGTGCTCGCACCCCGGCCGAGCCACGCAACGCCGCCACGGTGGTCCTGATGCGGCCCTCGGACCAGGGACCGATGGTCTACCTGCTCCGTCGGCAGACGTCGATGGCGTTTGCCGGTGGCATGTGCGTCTTCCCCGGAGGCGGCGTCGACGAACGCGACTTCGACGCGTCCGTCGGATGGGCCGGCCCGACACCGGCCGAGTGGGCTGCCGGACTCGGCACCGACGAGGCAACGGCCGGTGCGCTGATCTGTGCCGCCGTACGCGAGACGTTCGAGGAGTCGGGCGTCCTGCTGGCCGGTACGTCGGCCGACAACGTCGTCTCCGACACCACCGGTGACGACTGGGAGGCCGATCGCGAAGCCCTGGAAGGCCGTTCGCTTGCGTTCACCGAGTTCCTGAGCCGTCGTGGGCTGGTGCTGCGCTCCGATCTGCTCGGGGTCTGGGGTGGCTGGTGCACGCCGGTGTTCGAGCCGAGGCGCTACCGGACCTGGTTCTTCGTGGCAGAGCTGCCTATCGGGCAGCGGACCCGCGACGTGTCCACGGAGTCCGACAAGGTCGCGTGGCTGCCGGCCCTCGGTGCGTGTGGCGCCTCCGATGACGGCGAGATCCTGATGATGCCGCCGACGTACCTCACCTGCCTGGAGGTCGGCCAGTCCGCCGACCCCGCTGCGGTGATGGCCGCCGCCGAGGGGCGCGTCGTCGAGATGTTCACCCCGGAGGCCATCGAGGAGGACGAGGTGTTCTACCTCTCCAGGCCGGAGTACCTTCGCCCGCTCATCGAGGCCCGGTTGTCGTGAGCTGGGCGGGCGGGTCGTTCGGATCCCGGGCACAGTGCGTGCTCGCCCCCAACGCCAACATGATGACACTCGACGGGACCAACACCTGGGTGCTGCGGGAGCCGGGTGCGCGGCGGTCGGTCGTCATCGACCCGGGCCCGGCCGACGAGTCGCATCTCTCTGCGGTGGCCGCGGCGGCGGGCGAGGTGGGCGTCGTACTGCTGACCCATCATCATTTCGACCACTCCGAAGCGGCCCGATCGTTCGCCGAGCGGATGGGCTGTGGGGTGCGTGCGCTGGATCCGGCGTACCAGCTGGGATCCGAAGGCCTGGGCGACGGCGACGTCGTCTCCGTCGACGGCCTGGAGATCCGGGTCGTCGGAACTCCGGGTCACACCGCCGACTCGTTGTCGTTCCTGATTCCGGCCGAGAACGCCGTACTGACCGGGGACACAGTGCTCGGCCGCGGTACGACGGTCGTGGCGCACCCCGACGGGCAGCTCGGGGCCTACCTGTCGTCGCTGGACCGGCTGCACGCCCTTGCCGCGGAGCGAGAGGTCGAGTCGATCTGGCCCGGACACGGTCCGGTGATCGAGGACGCGCTCGGCGTACTGGACTTCTACATCGAGCACCGCCGCGAACGGCTGGCGCAGGTCGAGTCCGCGGTTGCCGAGCTGGGGCCTGACGCCACTCCACGAGCCATCGTCGAGAAGGTCTACGCCGACGTCGATCCGGTGCTCTGGGGCGCTGCAGAACTATCGGTGCGCGCACAGGTTACGTTCCTGAACCTTGCGGACTAGTCCGCAAGAACCGATGCTCTCCGAAGAGTCGCCCGACAACTTTCGAGGCTGTTAGTTTCCGGGATGCCGCGCGTCCGCCCGTGTCGCGGGCCGCAAGGGACTCACCATGTCTGGACAGCACAGCCGCCTTCGCACGCGTCGAAACACGGGCCGGCGATCGCTGACCGCGGCGCTCCTCGCAGTAGCCACCAGTGCAGGTTTCCTGGTGGCCGCAGGACCCGCGAGTGCGGCCGGGCCGTGGTTCGTGGCGACGACGGGAAGCGACGCCAACGCGTGCACCACCCTTGCGCTGCCCTGCAAGACGGTGGGTGGCGCCATCGCGAAGGCAGCCTTCGCCGCAGGCGACACCATCACCGTGCAGCCCGGTGTGTACCCCTCGGCGCTCTTCCAGACGAAGGGCGCCAACATCGTCGGCAACGGCGCCGGGGTGATCTTCGACGGCGGCGGCACCACCTTCGCGATGGGCACCCTCTATGCGAGTGCCCAGACGCTGAACCTCACCAACCTCACGCTGCGCAACGGAAAGACCAACACCGGCGGTGCCCTTGCCATCGGCAACGGCACGATCGTCGCGAACAACGTCACGCTGTCGGGCAGCAGCAGCCCGTTCGGCGGAGGCGCGTACGTCGCACAGGGCGCCTCCCTGACGATGACCGGCGGTTCCATCATCAACAACACCTCCACGGCGAGTGCGACGGCCTTGAGTGGCGCGGGAGCGGGCGTCTACGTGGTCGGGAAGGTCGGTACCACCACGCCCGCAGGGTCGCTGACCCTCAACAACGTGACGGTGACGAACAACATTGCGAACGGTGCGGCGACCGCCGCCGGCGGCAACGGTGGCGCGATCTTCAACGCGGGCAACACCACGATCAACGGCTCGACCTTCTCGGCCAACCAGGCCGTCGCGTCGACCAACACCAACGCCCGACGTGGCCAGGGTGGGGCGATCTTCAACGGCCCGAACGACGCCGACGACGCGCCGACCATGGCCATCACCAACACCACGATCACCGGCGGGCTGGCCGCCAGCGCCTTCAACGCATCGAGTGGTGGCGCCATCGCCAACGACGACACCACCGTCTCCGGGTTCGGAACTGCGGGCGTGCTCACCGCCACGAACGTGACGATGACCGGCAACACCGCACTGATCGGCGGCGGCCTCTACAACGGCGGCACCGCGACGGTCACCGGTGGCGCGGTCCAGACGAACACCGCGTTCTCCGGCGGCGGCGTCTACCAGTCGCCCCTGATCGGCATCGGCTCGGCGCACCCGGTGGCGACCTTCGACGGCACGGTGTTCACCGGCAACGTCGCCAACAACCAGGCGGTGGCCAGCTTCGGCAACGGCGGCGCGATCTACAACGGTGACGGCCTGACCGTCAAGAATGCGACGTTCAGCGCCAACCAGGCGGTGACGTCGAGCGCCGGCAGCACCATTGCCGGCTACGGCGGTGCGATCTACAACGGTCCCGCCACGGCCAGTGACATCGGCCAGCTCACCATCACCGACAGCACGATCAACGGCGGCGGCGTCGCCAACGCCTTCGTCGGCGGCGCTATCGCCAACGGAGTCAACGGCAAGGTGACCGCAACGAGGATCACGCTCCTCAAGAACACCGCGCAAGCAGCCGGCGGCGTGTACGCGGGGGGCGACGCATCGTTCACGGACAGCACGTTCGACCAGAACAAGGCGACCAACACCGGGGGTGGCTTCGGTGGCGCGATCTACGCGGCGAAGGCCGGTGCGGCCTCGCCGGTCGTGACCCTGGACAACACCGACCTCACCAACAACACGGCTGCGGTCGTCGGCGGCGGCATCGCCCTGGTGAACGGGGTCACCCTCGAGGTTCGCAACGGCTCAACCGTCGACCACAACACCGCAGTGGACGGTGGCGGCATCTTCAACGGTGGCGCACTGACCGTCCGGGGCTCTGAGGTGAACGCCAACACCGCGTCGTACCAGGGCGGTGGCATCTACAGCGGTTCCACGACGGCGACCGACACCCCGAGCGTCACCCTCATCAACGCTGCGGTCGACGACAACACGGCGGCAAACCTCGGTGGCGGCATCGTCACCTTCCCGGGGTCCTCGATCACCGGGACTGGTGGAGAGATCAGCCGCAACAGCGCGGTCGGTGCCGGCGGCATCTACGTCGGAGACAATGCGCCCGCCAGCTTCGACAGCACGGACTTCGTCGGCAACACGGCTTCCGCGAGTGGCGGTGGAGCGATCCTGAACTCCGGCGTACTCAAGGTGGTGCACTCGCTGCTGAGCGGCAACCACGCACTCCACACCACTCCAGCGACCGGCCTGGGTGCGGCGATCTACAGCGGCTCGAACAACGACAACGTGAGCACCAAGCTCACGGTCGATGCGAGCACCATCACCGGCAATGACGCCTACGCAGGCGCAGCCCTGGTGACCTTGTCGGCCGGCACCGGGTCGACGAACCTCACCTCGATCGACCGCAGCACGATCACCGGCAACACGAACTCGTCGGTGACTGCGGCGGCGACCTCGACAGCTGCCGCAACTGTCGCCGTCGGTGCAATCGAGCAGTTCCACCCGCTGACGATCACCAACAGCACGATCAAGGACAACACCGCTCAGAGTGGTGGTGCCGGCGCGCTGACGATGGTCGACCCGGCTCACGTCAGCCTGGCCGGCAACATCTTCTCCGGCAACGGCGGCCACAGCTGCAGCGCAGCACCGGTTGACGGTGGCTACAACCTGACCGATCCGGGTGACTCGAGCTGTGGCTTCACGGTGGCCAACCATGACGTGCTCGCCGCACCCCAGCTCGGCGTACTGACGGGCAACGGCGGGGACACCCCCACCTTCCTGCCGGGCCCGGCCAGCCCGGCTCTCGACCGCGTGCCTGCAGGAACCGGCACCGGAGGGATCACCAACGTCGTCACCGGCAACGCGGTCGTCCTGTGCGCAGCCGCGGCCAAGGACCAGCGCGAGACCGCCCGACCGCAGGGCGCGAAGTGCGACATCGGTTCGGTCGAGGTGGTCCAGGTCGCCCCGACGGTCCATGGAGCCGACTCGGTCGACTACTCGGTGGGCAACATGGGTACGCCCGAGCTGTTCACCACCGACGGCACGCCGCAGGCGACGCTCTCGGAGGCCGGCGCGCTGCCGGCTGGTGTCACGTTCGTCGACAACGGCGATGGCACCGGGACGCTCTCAGGTACGCCGGGCCCGGGCACGGGCGGCGACTACCCGATCACGGTCAAGGGCGCCAACGAGGCCGGCACCGGGACGAAGACCTTCCATCTCTTCGTCCACCAGGCGCCTGTCCTGGGTGGTCCCGCAAGCGACACCTACACGGTGGGCAGCGCGGACGGTCTTGCCGGTCCGGACCTCTTCAACATGACGGCCGGTTATCCCGACGCCACCTTGTCAACGACCAGCGCGCTGCCCGGTGGCGTGCACTTCGACGGGTCGACCCCAGGGCACGCCACGATCAGCGGTACCCCTGTGGTCGGCTCCGGCGGTGTCTACGTGATCCACGTCAAGGGCTCCAACGGGACCCCGCCCGACTACGACCTCACGTTCACGCTCACCGTGAACGAAGGACCGACGGTCCAGGGACCGGCCAACGATGTCGCCACCGTCGGCACCGGTCACAGCTCGGCCGAGTACACGACCACCGGCACACCGACCCCGACGCTGTCCGCGACGGGCCTGCCAGCCGGGCTCGCGCTGACCGGCAGCGGACCCGGCAAGGCCAGGATCGCGGGCACGGCCGCCAACGGCACCGGTGGCACGTACGTCGTGACGGTGACCGCGACCAACAACGTGGGAGTCGACGCGAGCACGATCACCCACCTCACGGTCAACGAGGCACCCGAGCTCACCGGTCCTTCGGAGGCGCGGGTCGTCACCGGCACCGCGACCACGATCGGCTTCTCGGCCGACGGGTACCCCGGCGCGACAGTCACCGAGTCGGGTGACCTGCCCGCCGGGCTGCACTTCGACAACAACGGCAGTGGCGGTGGCGGTGCGTCGATCACCGGTACTGCGACGGCTGGCACCGACGGCGTCTACCACCTCACGATCACGGCCAGCAACGGCATCAACCCGGATGCCGTCATCCACCTCACCCTGACCGTGGTGCCGCACCTGTCGATCAGCACGACCTCGATGCCGAGCGCGACGTTCGGCAGTGCCTACAGCGCCCCGGTTCAGGCAGTGGGTGGACAGCCGACGTACAGCTTCACCTTGGTCGGCGGCGCACTCCCGGCAGGACTGACGATGGCCAGCAACGGCACCATCAGCGGAACGCCGACCGCTGCGCCGGGCGTGTACACCTTCAAGGTCAAGGCCGTGGACGGCTCCACACCGCAAGAGGTGGACACCAAGGATCTGTCGATCACGGTCGGCAGGGGGGCAACCACCCTCGCCGTCGACCCGGTGCTGCTCAAGACGAACCTGGGCCTGCTCGGGATCCAGCTCAACATCGGCATCGCCGAGGCCACCCTCACGGGCGGTTCACCGGCGCACCCGGTCGGCGGCCAGCAGGTCGACTTCAAGGTGGGCCTGGTGACGGTGTGTTCCGGCATCACTGCCGCCGATGGCACGGTGACCTGCACGATGTCGGTGACCAACACCCTGCTCGCGATCCTCAGCGGCGGCGTCTCCGCGAGCTACGCCGGCAACACCCTGTGGCAACCCGCCACCGGCAGCGCCGGCCTCATCTCCCTCCACTAGTCGTTGAGTTGGGTCTGAGTCACCGTTGACTTGGGCCCAACTCACCTTCGAGTTGGGCCGTAGTCACGGGCGAGTTCGGGCCCGGTCACGGCTGGCCCGTTTCGCACCCCCAACGGGGAAGGGCTGACGCGAATCCACAGGCGGTAGGTCGGGGACTTCCGGGTCGTCGTACTCGCTCCGATCCTAGGCATCATGCTTGAGACCGCCGCGTTTCCGAACCATGCCTTCACGTACCCACAGGCAGCCGCCCTCGGTTTCACCCGGCGTCAGATCGATGACGCCGTCCGCAACCGGATCGTGCGCCGAGTCCTCCGGAACGTCTACCTGCGTGCCGATGTCCCCGACACCGTGGAGTCCAGGGTCGCGGCGGCAACGCTGGTCATCAGCGAGCACTCGGTTGCGTGTGACCGCACGGCGGCCTGGATCCACGGGGTTGATGTGGTTGCGTATCGCGAGACTGAGATCCTGCCTCCGCTCGAGACCTACGTGCTGCGCTGGCATGCACCGACCGCCCGCGCCGGATGCGATGGCGGCACGCGAGATCTGGTTCCGGCGGACATCGTCGAGATCCGTGGGCTCCGGGTCACCACACCTCTACGGACTGCACTTGATCTCGGGTGCAAGCTCTCGCGGCGCGACGGTCTGTTCGCGCTGGACGCCTTCATGCGCGAGCACGGGGTGCGCCATTCGGAGATGACCGAGCTGGTACGCCGGTTTCGGCGCCGCAGGGGCGTCGTCCAGCTGAGGCAGCTGATCGCGATGGCTGATCCGCGCTCGGAGTCGTCCGGGGAGTCGTGGACTCGCCTCGAGATCATCGATCACGCCATCCCCTGGCCCGAGCTCCAGTGCTGGATCGAGATCGACGGCATTCCGACGTACAGACTTGATCTGGCGTGGCCGCGGAGCAAGGTGGCCGTCGAGTACGACGGCGAAGAATTCCACACCAGTGCCGCGCAGAGGGAGCGCGACCGGGAGCGGCGCGAATGGCTACGAGACCACGGCTGGATCGTCATCGTTGTTGACAAGGACTCGTTCACGGCCGAGGCGGTTGACGAATGGATCGCAGAACTCAGGGCGGCGCTTCGGCTTCGTGGCTGAGGCCCAAGTCAACGGTGACGGAGGCCCAAGTCAACGGTAACGGAGGCCCAACTCAACGAGCGCGGCGTTTCATTCGTTCGACGTCCATGATCACGACGGAGCGGGGTTCGAGGCGCAGCCAGCCGCGGGAGGCGAAGTCGGCGAGGGCCTTGTTGACGGTCTCGCGGGAGGCGCCGACGAGCTGGGCGAGCTCCTCCTGGGTCAGGTCGTGATGCACGTGTACGCCGTCATCGGCGGTCCGGCCGAACCGGTCGGCGAGGTCGAGCAGCGCCTTGGCGACCCGGCCCGGCACGTCGGAGAAGACCAGGTCGGCGTTCACGTCGTTGGCCTTGCGGAGCCGGCTGGCGAGCTGGCCGAGCAGACCGTTGGCAACGCCGGGACGGCCGGCGAGCCACTTCATCAGGTCCTCGTGCGAGAGCGAGAGGAACGACGTCTCGGTCACGGCGGTGACGGTCGCCGAGCGCGGTCCGGGGTCGAAGAGCGAGAGCTCACCGAACATCTGGCCGGGGCCGAGGATCGCGAGCAGGCTTTCCCGGCCGTCGGCGGAGGTCCTGCCGAGCTTGATCTTGCCGTCGGTGATCACGTAGAGCTTGTCGCCGGAGTCGCCCTCGTGGAAGAGCACCTCGCCCCGTCGCAGGCGCGTCTCGCTCATCGAGTCGCGCAGCGCCTCGGCTGCCTCGTCATCGAGCGAGCTGAACAGCGGCGCTTGACGCAGTACGTCGTTCTCCACGGAGTTTCCTTCTTCTGATCGAGGGCCAACCATCGCGTACAGGTGAGCGACTCGGGGCGTGCAGATGCCTAGCCAGTGTTGCAGGTCACAGTCTGTCCCATGACCGGGTCTATCGCCACGATTCGCGCGTCGGACGCCGGGCAGGACGTGTCAGCCCAGCCGCGTAGTCTGACCCGGTGCCTGAGACGTCCCTGGTTCGACGCGCCCGCAAGGTCAACCGGGTGCTCGGTGAAACATATCCCGACGCCCGGTGTGAGCTCGACTTCGACAGCCCCTTCGAGCTGCTGGTCGTCACCGTCCTCAGCGCCCAGACGACCGATCGGCGGGTCAATGCGGTGCGCCCGACGCTGTTCGCGGCGTACCCCGATGCGGAGGCGATGGCCGGCGCTCCCCGCGAGGATCTCGAGCGGATCATCGGCCCACTCGGCTTCTTCCGCGCCAAAACCGAGTCGCTGCTCAAGCTCAGTGCTGCCCTGGTCGCGGACCACAACGGCCAGGTCCCGCCGAACCTCGACGACCTGGTCAAGCTCCCGGGAGTCGGCCGCAAGACCGCCAACGTCGTGCTCGGCAACGCGTTCGGCATCCCCGGCATCACCGTCGACACCCACTTCGGCCGGCTGATCCGCCGCCTCGGCTGGACCGAGGTGACCGACCCGGTGAAGGCCGAGCACGCGATCGGCGCGCTGTTCCCGCCGTCCGACTGGACGCTGCTCAGCCATCACCTGATCTGGCACGGCCGCCGGGTCTGCCACGCGAAGAAGCCCGCATGCGGTGCGTGCACGGTCGCCCAGTGGTGCCCGTCGTACGGCGTCGGGCCGGTCGATCCGGAGGACGCCGCCAAGCTCGTGAAGACGCAGGGACCCGCATGAGAAAAGGAGCACTCGCGGTCCTCCTCGGCATCCTGTTGCTCTCCGGCTGCAACGCCAAGGAGGTCATCAAGGCACCCGGCGTGAAGGTCGACACGCCTGCGCTCCGGACGCTCAAGCAGCAGGCACACATCGAGACCTGCCCGACGACGGCCGCGGGCAAGGCCACCGATGGGCTGCCCGACGTGACCCTGCCCTGCCTCGGCGGCGGTCCCAGCGTGAATCTCGCCCGGCTGCGTGGCCCGCTCGTCGTCAACTTCTGGGCGCAGTCCTGCGGGCCCTGCCGCAAGGAGCTGCCGGAGTACCAAGCCTTCTCCAGGACGTACGCCGGGAAGGTCGGCGTCCTCGGCATCGACTGGCAGGACACCCAGCCAGACCTGGCGATCGGGTTCGCAAGGGAAACCGGCGCGACGTACCCCCAGCTGACGGACGTCAGCGGGCTCGCCCGCCTCCGCCCGCCGGCCCTGCCCCAGCTGTACCTCATCGACGCAGCCGGCAAGGTGGTGTTTCGTGAGGCCATCCAGGTCACGTCCGAGCAGCAGCTGGAGCACCTGGTCGCCACCCATCTCGGGGTGAGTCGATGAGCGAGTTCCCCGACTGGCTGGTCCCGATCCGCGAGGGCGTTCGCAACATCAAGGGCGAAGACCTCAGCAGCTTCCTGCCGCCCGCCGACGCCGGCGCGCGGCCGGGCGCCGTACTCATGCTCTTCGGCGAGGGTCCGCAGGGGCCCGACCTGTTGCTCACCGAACGGGCCCATGACATGCGGTCGCACCCCGGTCAGGTCTCCTTCCCCGGCGGGGCGGTCGACGTCACCGACGAGTCGCCCATCGCTGCCGCGCTCCGCGAGGCGCAGGAGGAGACCGGCGTCGACCCGAGCGGGGTCGAGGTCTTCGGGACCCTGCCGGCCCTGTGGTTGCCGCCGAGCAACTTCGCCGTGACGCCGGTGCTCGGCTGGTGGCGCGACGAGTCGGCCGTCGGCGTCGTCGACACGGCCGAGGTGAACGCGGTGCTCCGGGTGCCGCTCGAGGAGCTCCTCGACCCGAAGCACCGGGTAACGGTCTTCCACCCGATCGGCTACTCGAGCCCGGGCTTCCTGATCGGCGCGGACCACGAGCTGATCCTGTGGGGGTTCACCGCCGGGCTGATCAACAAGCTCTTCGACTACGTGGGGCTCACCCGCGAGTGGGACACGACCGTCATGCAGGCGCTTCCGGAGCACATGCTCGGGCTGCGCAAGGATGAGGCCTGATGAACCTCCTCGACTGGTGCCTGATCGCGATTGCGCTGCTCTATGCACTCTCGGGCTACTGGCAGGGCTTCGTCACGGGCGCCTTCGCCACGGTCGGCCTGATCATCGGCGGCCTCTTCGGTATCTGGCTCGCGCCCGAGCTGCTCGGCAATGCGTCCCCCTCGCTCTGGGTGTCACTCGGTGCCCTGTTCGTCGTACTCCTGTGTGCCTCGGTCGGCCAGGCGGTTCTGCAGTACGCCGGCGGCAGGCTGCGCAGCAAGATCACCTGGCAACCGGTCCGGGCCCTCGATGCCGTGGGCGGCGCCGTTCTCAGCGTGGCCGCCGTGCTCGTGGTGACCTGGATGCTCGGCGTGGCGATCAGCGGCTCGCGCATCCCGGGCATCGGGCCGCTGGTGCGCGACTCCAAGGTGCTCGTCACGGTCAACAACCTGATGCCCGCCAAGGCGCAGGACACCTTGCGTGGCTTCGACAAGGTGGTCGGCTCGAGCTTCTTCCCGCGCTACCTCGAGCCGTTCGCTCCCGAACGGATCGTCAACGTCGCCCCGCCGCCGGGCAGCGCCGTTCGCGACCCGGACGTGGTTGCCGCGGAGCAGAGCGTCTACAAGGTGCGGGGCAACAACTCCTGCGGCAACGGTGTCGAGGGCACCGGCTTCCTCTACTCCTCCGGCCGGGTGATGACCAATGCCCACGTCGTCGCTGGTGTGCGAGACCCGCAGGTCCGCGTCGATGACCGCGACCTCCCGGCCACGGTCGTCTACTACAACCCGTCGATCGACGTCGCGATCCTGCGCGTCCCCTCGCTGACCGGGCCGCAGATCTCGTTCGACGTGCACGGCAAGTCGGCGCAGGCGGCCGCGATCCTCGGCTATCCCAATGACGGCCCGTTCAACGCGCAGCCGGCCCGGATCCGCAGCCAGCAGAGGCTTCGCTCGCCGGACATCTACGGCAACGGCACGGTCACCCGGGAGGTGTTCGCACTCCGTGGCCTGATCCGTCCCGGCAACTCGGGCGGCCCGCTGGTCTCGACCGCGGGCAAGGTCCTGGGCGTGATCTTCGCGGCATCGGTCAGCGACAAGCAGACCGGCTACGCCCTCACGGCCGACCAGGTCGCGGGTCCCGCCGCCGCCGGGCTCACTGCGACCAGGAAGGTCGGCACCGGCGGCTGCGCCTAGGGGTGGCGCTGAGGACGAATCGGAATCGGGTCGTCGCACGTTCTCGTGACCGAAGAACGGGCAACCCGGTCAGTTGAGCCGCGAATCGGGCGAGTCCGAGGAAGGGTGCCCGTTCTTCGGGTCGTGCCGGGAGCCTGCTGCGAGCGTGCCGAGCCAGTCGACCAGCAGGTTGCTGAAGGCGGCCGGCGCCTCCTCCGCTGCGAAGTGGCCGACGCCGGCCAGGGTCTCGCTCCGGTAGTCGCCGACGACGTGGTCGCCGGACCGGTCTCGCCGGGGGTCGGGCAGCGCCGGGTCGGCTCCGCCGAGGATCGTGTACGTCGGAACGGTCACCGGCGTCCGCAGCGCTCGGTTGAACCGTCGGCCGTCATCCCTGATCCGCGACCGGAACAACCAGCGGTGGTACTCCAGCGCGCAGTGCGGCGCCGGCCACAACCCCAGCGCGGCCTGATAGCGGCCGAGCTCCTCGTCGTTGGGGAACGATCCGGCCGCGCTCCACTCGCGCAGGTGTGCCGCGAGATAGCCGCTCTCCGGGTTCGCCAGCCGCCGCTCGGGACGCCACGGCACCTGCATGGCGAGCACGTGGGAGACCGCCTTCATGCCCGACCCCGGTCGCAGCGAGCGCAGCAGGTACGCCGGGTGCGGAGCCGAGACCGTGCACAGCGCCCGGATCTCGGAGGAGTGCAGAACGGCGGCCGCCCAGCCGACGTACCCGCCCCAGCCGGCGCCGACGACGACCGCCGACGACAGCCCGAGTGCCTTGATCACTCCGGAGACGTCACCCGCGAGGGTGAACGGGTCGTAGCCGCGCGGGGTCTTGTCCGATCCGCCGTAGCCACGCAGGTCCATCGCGATCGCCTGATGGCCGACGTCGGCAACCGCCTGGATCTGGTGGCGCCAGGCCCACCAGAACTGCGGAAAACCGTGCAGGAACAGGACCGCAGGCCCCGAGCCGCTGGTCGCGACATGGAACCGGGCCCCGTTGGCAGCGACGTACCGATGCTGCCAGGGGCCCGGAATCTCGATCTGGGAGAGCGGGGAAGCGCCCGAGGGAATGATCAGCCCCGCTTGAGGATTGCGCGAGTCTGCTGGGCCTGGGCGATCGCGCGCTGCGGTGCCTTGACGCGCTTGACCTTCCTGATGCCGATGAAGGCCAGGATGGCGGCGACGAAGAGGTAGAGGCCGAAGACGATCAGGAAGCAGTAAGCGAGGTCGAGCCCGGTCATCGCGATGAAGTAGGCGATCGACACCGAGACCATGATCACCGCAAGCAGTCCGAGGAACCCGGCTGCGGCGAAGAGCGCAATGCTCATCCCGCCGGCCTTGACGCTGACCTTCAGCTCGGACTTCGCGAGTGCGATTTCGTACTGGACGAGCGAGGAGATGTCACGGCTCGCGTCCACGACCAACTTGCCGATCGTGGGTTCGTCTCCGCCGACGGGCTCGCGATGTGACATTCCGGTGGTCCCCTTCGCACTCTGCGTCTCAGATGGTTCGGTTCCGACCCTACCGTCAGGACGAGGCATGCTCGCGGTTGCGCCGCCTGAGGATGAGACCCGCGACGACCGCCGCGATGAGTGATCCCAACAGGACAGCGGTCTTCGCCTCCTCGCGACGTACGCCGGCGAAGGAGAGGTCCGAGACGAGCAGCGAGACGGTGAACCCGACGCCGGCAAGGATCGCGACTCCGACGAGGTCGCGCCAGGACACGTCCTCGTCGATCTCGGCGCGGGTGAAGCGGGTCAGCAGCCAGGACCCACCAAGGATCCCGACCGGCTTTCCCAGCACCAGGCCGAGCGCGACGCCCAGCACGATCGGTTGCCTGGCGAGCCCGAACCCGCCGGTCAGGACGACGCCGGCGCTCATCAGGGCGAAGAACGGGACAGCCACCCCGGCACTGATCGGCACGATCCGGTGCTCGAGCCGTTCGGCGGGCGATCGAGGTTCGTCAGGGTCGGGCAGTACTCGCGTCAGCAGGCCGAGCGCGACACCGGCGATGGTCGCGTGGATGCCGCTCTCGTGGACCGACCACCACATCCCCGCAGCGAGTGGCAGGTAGACGAGGCCGGTCGTGACCCGCTGCTGCTGAAGGACGAAGTACGCCGTGCCGCAGGCGAGTGCTGCGAGCAGCCACCACAGCGAGATCGAGGAGGAGTAGAACACCGCGATGATCGCGATCACGATCAGGTCGTCCACCACGGCGAGCGTGAGCAGGAACGCTCGCAGCTGCGTCGGCAGCGCCGACCCGACGACCGCGAGCACGGCCAGTGCAAAGGCGATGTCCGTCGCGGCAGGGATCGCCCAGCCGCCGAGATTGGAGGTGCCGTGGTTGGCGATCACGTAGATCAGCGCCGGGACCGCCACTCCGCAGGCCGCTGCGACCACCGGCACCGCTGCGTCGGCCGGTTTGCGCAGCGAGCCGACCAGGAACTCGCGCTTGAGCTCGAGGCCGGCGACGAAGAAGAAGATGCTCAGCGCACCGTCCGCGGCCCACTGCTCGATGTCGAGCGGACCGAGCTTGACGTGCCGGAAGTGCTGGTACGTCGAGATGTCGATGTTCGCCCAGATCAGCGCCGCTGCCGCAGCCGCCAGGGCGATCGCGCCGCCGACGGTCTCGGAGCGGAGCAGGTCACCGAGGAAGCTGCTCTCGCCCTGGTCGGGGTCGGGCAGGAACTTCGGACGACGGCGGGCGAGGATCATCGGCTACCTCAATGTCGGCGGAGTTGGGATCGGCGAGACTCTTGCCGACCAGACTTCCCGGCGCACCTGCGGCCATCGTAGCGATTTCGCTCCACCCCTTCGGTCTGAGACAATGGTGTCGTTGGAGGGGAGTATTCCTTCGCGCCGATCTCGTCATCACGGCGTCCTGCTGGCTGGGGCACCCGGGGTCGTCGGTCCGCGCAGCTGATGCAGTTGGCTGTCGGGCGGAAGAGACCTCCGGACCATGTTGTCATCGACGCGTCCGGAGGATCTGAATGCACGTAACGCCCCTCGCCTGGTGGCTCACCATCGGTGTAGCCGTGGCCGTCCTGCTCTTCGACGTCGTCGTCATCGGCCGCCGTCCGCACGAGCCGTCCCGCAAGGAAGTCAGCATCGCGCTGGCGGCGTACGTCGGACTGGCGATGCTCTTCGGCATCGGCGTCTGGCTCGTCGCGGGCCATGAGTACGGCACGGAGTTCTTCGCGGGCTGGCTGACCGAGTACTCCCTCTCGGTCGACAACCTCTTCATCTTCCTGATCATCATGAGCCGGTTCGGCGTACCCCGGCAGCTGCAGCAGAGCGCCCTGCTCGTCGGGATCGTGCTCGCCCTGGTGATGCGCGGCATCTTCATCGCGGTCGGTGCCGCGGCGATCAACGAGTTCAGCTGGGTCTTCTACCTCTTCGGGCTGTTCCTCGTCTACACCGCCGTCAAGCTCACCAAGGAGGGCGCCGAGAACGAGGACGACTTCGAGGAGAGCCGCCTCGTGAAGGCCGTCCGGAGGCGGCTGCCGACCACTCCGGCCTGGCACGGCACCCGGTTGCTCGTGCGCGAGGGCGGCAAGCGGCTGATCACCCCGATGTTCGTCGTTGTGGTGGCACTCGGCACGACCGACCTGCTCTTCGCGCTCGACTCGATCCCGGCGATCTACGGCCTCACCAAGGAGCCGTTCCTGGTGCTGACGGCCAACATCTTCGCCCTGATGGGCCTGCGACAGCTGTACTTCCTGATCGGCGGCCTGCTGGAGCGGCTGGTGTACCTCACCTATGGGCTGGCGTTCCTGCTCGGTTTCATCGGGCTCAAGCTGATCCTGCATGCGATGCACGAGAACGAGCTGCCCTTCGTCAACGGCGGCCGGAACATCTCCTGGGCACCTGACATCCCGATCTGGCTCTCCCTGGCGGTGATCATCGGCACCCTGGTGGTGACGACCGTGGTCAGCCTGATCGCCTCCTCCAAGATGTCACCCGAGGATCTCGACGACGCGACCGGGCCTCGCGGACACTGATCTGCAGGGTTCTGCGAATAGGGACGTGACGGCCGGGGCTTCGGATCGTTAATGGGTCGTGAAGCGGATTGGCAAGGCCAAGGGGAGGGTCGTCGTCGGCGCGACGGTGATCCTGGTCGTGATCGGCGTGGGGATCTTGATGCACGTCGTCCGGTCCCCGCTTCCCGGCGGGCCGACGGCCGGTGGGGACGACGACTACACGTTGACGACCCCGTTGCCGGGTTCGAGCACCTCGGTGTTCGGTGACTCCTCGGGCGCCACCGGCTCCAGTCCTGGCCAGTTCCCGGACTCCCAGGCGATCTTCGGCGACGAGCCCGCTCAGGCCGCACCGTCCGCCCAGGGGTTCGACGCGTCCGGCCTGCCCGGCCACAAGCTGGTGCTGACGGTCACCTCGCCCGGCGCGATCGGCACGGTTGGCTACCTGATCCCGACCACGCAGGAGCGACCCAAGGCCTACGGGGTTGCCAAGAACGTCGGCAAGTCGTGGTCGCTCTCCACCGAGGTGTACTCCTACGGCCCCTATGCCGACATCTTCTTGCAGGCAGGCCCGCTGGGCTTGCCGATCACCTGCACGATCACCGTTGACGGCAAGGTGACCGACCGCAAGACCAGCACCGGCCCGTACTCCCGCATGCTCTGCATGGGCTGAGCTGATCCGGGGCTGATCCGACCGGCGTCGTTTGAATCGTGCCTCCTGCACGCATGAGTAGGCCCCGTGCGGAAAACAATCCGCACGGGGCCCTACTCATGCCCGACGCAACGAGTCAGTCCTCCGAGGAGGTGGCCGCGCCTTCCTTGATCAGGTCCATCACGGTGGAGTCTGCGAGGGTGGTGACATCGCCGATGTCGCGTTTCTCGGCGACGTCTCGGAGCAGCCGTCGCATGATCTTGCCGGAGCGGGTCTTGGGGAGTTCCGCGACGATCAGGATCTGGCGGGGCTTCGCGATCGCGCCGATCTCCTTGGCGACGTGGTTGCGGAGGTCGGCCACGATGTCGGCGCCTCCGTCCCCGGCGGACTCCCGCAGGATCACGTAGGCAACGGGCGCCTGACCGGTTGTCGCGTCGGTGGCTCCGACGACGGCGGCCTCGGCGACCTTGGGGTGTGAGACCAGGGCGGACTCGATCTCGGTGGTGGAGAGCCGGTGGCCCGAGACGTTCATGACGTCATCGACGCGGCCGAGCAACCAGAGGTCGCCGTCCTCGTCCTTCTTTGCACCGTCGCCGGCGAAGTACCAGCCCTGCTTGGCGTACTTCGACCAGTAGGTCTCCTTGAACCGTTCGTCGTCGCCCCACAGGGTGCGCAACATGGCGGGCCACGGTTCGGTCAGCACGAGGTAGCCGCCGGAGCCGTTGGGCACGACCTCGCCGTCCTCGGTGACGACCTCGGCCGAGACCCCGGGCAGTGCGGTCATCGCGGATCCGGGCTTGCCGGCGGTGACGCCGGGCAGTGGGCTGATCATGAGCATCCCGGTCTCGGTCTGCCACCAGGTGTCGACGACCGGGGCACGGTCACCGCCGATGGTCTTGCGGTACCAGATGTAGGCCTCGGGGTTGATCGGCTCACCGACCGACCCGAGGATCCGCAGGGTCGACATGTCGAACTTCGCGGGGATGTCGTCGCCCCACTTCATGAACCTCCGGATCGCGGTGGGCGCGCAGTAGAGGATGGTGACCTTGTACTTCTCGATGATCTCCCACCAGCGGCCCTTGTGTGGGGTGTCGGGCGTGCCCTCGTACATCACCGAGGTGGTGCCGTTGGAGAGCGGCCCGTAGACGATGTAGGAGTGCCCGGTGACCCAGCCGATGTCGGCCGCGGTCCAGTACACGTCGGTCTCGGCCTTGAGGTCGAAGACCGCCCACTGGGTGTAGGAGCAGCCGACCAGGTAACCGCCGGTCGTGTGCAGGATGCCCTTGGGCTTGCCGGTCGTGCCGGAGGTGTACATCACGTAGAGCGGCTGCTCGGCGTCGAAGAACTCACACGTGTGCTCGGTCGACTGCTTGCCGACCGCGTCCTCCCACCACAGGTCGCGACCCTCGGTCCACTCGACGTCTTGACCGGTGCGCTTGACCACGAGGACATTGCGTACCTCGGGGCACTGCTTGAGGGCTTCGTCGACCGCGACCTTCAGTCCGGCCGGGGCGCCGCGGCGGTAGCCACCATCCGCGGTGATCACCACGCGGGCGTCGCAGTCATGGATGCGGTCGATCAGGGCCTGGGCGGAGAACCCGCCGAACACCACGGTGTGCACAGCGCCGATGCGGGCGCAGGCGAGCATCGCGACCACGGTCTCGGGGATCATCGGCATGTAGATCGCGATCCGGTCGCCGCTCTTCACCCCGAGCTCGATCAGCGCGTTGGCCGCCTGGCAGACCTGGTCCTTGAGGTCGGCGTAGGTGATGTCGCGGGTGTCGTTCTCGGGCTCGCCGACCCAGTGGTAGGCGACCTTGTCGCCCTTGCCCGCGGCGACGTGCCGGTCCAGGCAGTTGTAGGCCGCGTTGATCTTGCCGCCGACGAACCACTTCGCGAACGGCGGGTTGTCCCAGTCCAGGACCCGGTCCCACCTGGTGTCCCAGTCCAGGCGCTCGGCCTGCTTCTCCCAGAAGGCGAGCCGGTCGGCCTTCGCCTCCTCATACGCCGCAGCCTTCACGTTTGCGTTCGCAGCCAACTCGGCCGGCGGCTCGAACCGCCGCTCCTCGTGGCTCAGATTGGACAGTGTCTCGCTGCTCACGTTCTCTTCTCCTCCAAAGTCGGGTGCCATCGCCACCCTAGGCCGAAGCTCTGATGACGACGAGGGCACGGTCGGGCCAGCTCGACCCGACCGTGCCTCCAGGGTGCGAGTTCAGTCGTCGGTTCAGCGGGGGCCGGTTGGGACCAGCGGACGCTTGAACGTGAACGCGGTGACACCGGCGAACGACGCGTACCAGGCCGCCAGCGCGGTCGCGATTCCGATCCAGCCACCGATCTTCGTGAGGGTCGTCGACGTCTGGAAGTCGGCAATCGACAGCACGAAGAAGGTGATCGTCAGCAGCACGAACACGGCCAGTACGGCGCCACTCACCCGAGTTGCCGCGACGGACATGTAGAGCGTGAAGATGCCCCTGGCCAGCAGGTACAGCCCGGTTGCCTTGTGCGCGTCCGCTGGAGGCAGCTGGGCGACATTGTGGGCGGTGAGCCACCAGTAGGAGATCCAGAACGATCCGAACGACGTGAACGCGAGCGCGCCGAAGGTGTTGCCCTTGGCGAACTCCCACATGCCGGCGACGAACTGCCCGATGCCGCCGTACGCGAGTGCGAGGCCGAAGACGACGGGCACCAGGGTGGGAGGTACCCAGTGCGCGTTGACTGCGCTGAGCACGAAGGTGGTCATGGCGAAAGCGGCCAGCCCGAGCGGGGCGGGATCGGCGAGGTGGGAGCCGGGTGTGACTGGCGCGGAGGTGACTGGTGCGGGGTTGATGTCGGACATGTGGGTCTCCCTTGATGAGTAGCTGGGACACCCCGAGGCTAGGAACCGCGTCGGACCACCGATAGGTCTCGCGGGATGGTCCGCGCCGAGCGCGGTGAAGGCGTCGGTGTGTGCGGGGTCACCCCGCGACGAACGGTCGATGCGGTACGACGAGCGGCATCGGGCTAGCCGCCGACTGCACCCTCGGGGTGGTAGTTCCCGCGGTCGAGCTCGACGTCCTCGGGCGTGTGCAGCCGGACCATCGTCTGGCCCAGGTGTGCCGGCAACCGGCCCTTGGTCAGCAGCGAGCCGCCGATCATCGTGGCGAACGCGATCGGCACCGTGCACAGTGCCGGCTGCGCCAGGACCGCGCCGAACCAGCCCGCCGGGCTGGCGCCGAGCATGGTGGCGAGTACGGCGGACGCCGAGAGCCCCCCGCCCACCACGAGCCCCGCGATCGCCCCGCGGGCGGTGAGCCCGCGCCACCAGATCCCGAGCAGCAGCAGTGGGCAGAACGTCGAGGCAGCGACGGCGAAGGCGAGCTCGACCGCATGCGCGACAGCCAGGCCGGAGGACAGCAGCGTCAGCCCCAGCGTCACCAGGGCACCCACGGCGCCCGCGATCCGGAAGGCGGTGACGCCGTCGAACCAGCGACCCAGGAGGTCCTGCCCGATCACCCCGCCGACCGACACCACCAGCCCCGACGACGTGGAGAGGAAGGCCGCGAACGCACCCGCGCCGAGGAGGGCGGTGAGCAGCTCGCCGGCCGAGCCGCCGAGGAGCCGCCCCGGGAGCTCGAGCACCACGGAGTCGGTCTTGCCCGACGCGATCAGGTCCGAGGTGTAGACGCGACCCAGGACGCCGTACAGCGGCGGGAGCAGGTAGAAGACGCTCAGCATGCCGAGCACCGCAACGGTCGTACGGCGGGCCGCCCGGCCGTCCCGGTTCGTGTAGAAGCGGACCACCACGTGCGGCAGTCCCATCGTGCCGAGGAACGTGGCGAGGATCAGCGAATAGGTCAGGTACATCGCGTAATGGCCCTGCATCGGCTCGATCCAGTCGGTCGCGTGCAGACCCGGCGTCGTACGCCCGTCACGCCGCCAGTGCACGAGGAGGAACGCGAGGGGGAAGGTCAACGCCACCAGCTTCAACCAGTACTGGAACGCCTGGACGATCGTGATGCTGCGCATCCCGCCGGAGACGACGTTCACCAGCACCACCAGTGCGACGACGACCGCGCCCAGCCAGCTCGGAGCCCCGGTCAGGGTCCGCAGGGTGAGGCCGGCGCCCTGGAACTGGGGGACGAGGTAGAGCACCCCGATCAGGACGACGAGGGCGCTGGCCACCTTGCGGGCCGGGACCGACTCGACCCGGAACTCCGCGAAGTCGGGCAGCGTGTAGGCCCGCGAGCGACGCAGTGGGGCGGCGACGAAGACGAGCAGGATCAGGTAGCCGGCCGTCCACCCGACCGGGTACCACAGCATGTCCGCGCCCCGTGCGAGCACCAGACCGGCAACGCCGAGGAAGGACGCCGCGGAGAGGTACTCCCCGCTGATGGCCGACGCGTTGAGGGCCGGGCTGATCGCGCGTGAGGCGACGTAGAAGTCACTGGTCGTCCGGGAGATGCGCAGTCCGAACGCGCCGACGGCCAGCGTGACCAGGGAGACGGTGAGGATCGCGACGATCGCGAACGCGTCGTTCACGGGGTCCGGACGCTCATCTGGGGCCGACCAGGTCGTTGAAGGCGGCCTCGTTGCGCTCGGCCCGGCGTACGTAGAACCAGGCGAGGGCGAACAGGAACGGGTAGACCACGAAGCCGAGCAGCAGCCAGGGAAGGGGTACGCCGAACAGGGTTGCCCGGCGCACCGGGGGCGAGAGCTCGAAGAGCACCGGGAGCATCCCGAGCGTCAGCGCGAGGACGAGCGCGACCGTGAGGGCGAGCCGGAGCTGGACGCGCATCAGCGAGCGCATGTAGATCTCACCGACCGCGGTCTGCGCGTCGATCTCCGAAGCGACCGAGGTCGCGCGTGGCCGGCCGGTGCGCGGGCTCGTGACGCGAACGCGGCGGGGAGGCTCGGTGTTCACGAGTCGCCCTGTCGATGGCTGCGCAGCAGCTCGCGGAGCATCGGGGTGTGCCGACGGCTGACGGTCAGCTCGGTCGCGTTGACCATCACCGAGCAGTGACCGCCATCGACGCGGACCTCGTCGACATGGGCGAGCGCGACCAGCAATGACCGGTGGATGCGCACGAAGCCGGCCTCACTCCACCGCTCCTCGAGGGCGGTCAGCGACAGCCGCACCAGGTGGCTGCCGGTGGCGGTGTGCAGTCGTGCATAGTCACCCTGCGCCTCGACGTAGCTGACCTCCGAGCGGTTCACGAACCTCGTCACGCCGCCGAGCTCCACCGGCAAGGTCTCCTCGGTCGTTGCCGGCCCACCCGACTCACTGATTCGACGTACTGCCTCGCGGAGCCGGTCGATCCGCACCGGCTTGAGCAGGTAGTCGACCGCACGGAGGTCGAACGCCTCGACCGCGTGCTCCATGTGGGCCGTCACGAAGACGACCGGCGGCGGCTCGGCGAAGCGGGCGAGCACCGCAGCCAGCTCGAGCCCGGTGAGCCCCGGCATCTCGACATCGACGAAGACGGCGTCGACCGGCTCGGTGCGGAGCAGCCTCAGGGCATCGGTGGCGGAGTCGCAGGCACGGATCGTGCCGATCCGGTCGTCCTGGCGGAGCAGGTAGGCGAGCTCGTCGAGGGCCGGCCGCTCGTCGTCGACGACCAGGACCCGGAGCGGTTCACCGGTCATGGCCGCACCCCGGCGGCGAACTTCGGCACCCGGACGGTCACCTTGGTGCCGGCACCGGGCGCGGTCTCGACGACCAGGCCGTACTCGTCTCCGAAGGCGGACCGGAGTCGCTCATCGACGTTGCCGAGCCCGATCGAGTCCATCGAGACGTCACCGGCCAGGGCGCGGCGTACGCGTTCGGGGTCCTCGCCGACGCCATCGTCCTCGACGGAGATCACGGCCTCCCGGTCGAAGTCCTCGGCCAGGATCGTGATCCGCCCGGTGCCCGCCTTCTGCGCCAGGCCATGGCGTACGGCGTTCTCGACCAGCGGCTGCAGGGACAGCACCGGAATCGTCACCGGCAGGACCTCCGGGGCGATCCGCAGCGTGACCGCGAGCCGGTCGCCGAACCGGGCCTGCTCGAGCACCAGGTAGCGCTCGATGGAACGCAGCTCCTCCTCGAGCGTGGTGAACTCACCGTGCCGCTGGAACGAGTAGCGGGTGAAGTCGGCGAAGTCGACCAGCAGGTCCCGCGCGCGGTCGGGGTCGGTCCGGACGAACGAGGCGATCGCGTTGAGGGCGTTGTAGACGAAGTGCGGGGAGATCTGCGCGCGCAGGGCGCGGACCTCCGCCTCCATCATCCGGGTCCGCGACGCGTCGAGCTCGGCCAGCTCCAGCTGCCCGGAGACCCAGAGGGCGACCTCCTCGGTGGCGCGGACCAGCCCGGCGGACGCTCCCGAGGAGAACACCTGGAGGGTGCCGACGACGCGCTCCTCCACGGTCAGCGGAGTGATCACCACCTTGCGGATGCTGCAGGCGGGGTCGACGCAGCCCAGGTCGCGACGGTCGCGGATCGTCGTACCTCCATCGGCGACGGCGCGCTCGGCGAGCTTACCGGTCTGCTCCGCGTGGTGCCCGAACCGGCCGTCCCAGGCGAGCAGGCCCTGGGTGTCGGTGAGGGCGACGGCGGGCGTGGCCAGCAGCGAGCGCAGATGCTTCACGGACCGTTCGGCGGACGAGGTGGTCAGGCCGGTGCGCAGTGAGGCCGTCATCAGCGACGCGGTGTGGAGCGTGCGGAAGGTAGCCCGGTCCGCCTCCGTGCCGAGGTGGCCGGGCCGCAACCATCGCCACGCGACCATGGATGCAGCGTAGGGCCCGGAGCCTGTTCGGTGTGCGGACTGTGCCGACGTCGTGGCCGTAGGGGCAGCACCGGGGGCGTGGGCGCTACTTGAAGTCGATGAGCAGGGTGTCGGGTTCTTGGGGCGGTGGTGCTGGCCTCGGTTTCGGTTGGTCGAGCGCAGGCGAGATCGGCTCCCGCTGCGGCTCCCGATCCCGCTTCTGTACGACGGCCCGGAAGCAGCTCGTGCGGAAGGGCAGCAGCATGCCGTCGTGGCCCCGGCCGTAGTCGGCGTACAACGCGTCGACGGCGGCCAGGAGGGAGGCCTGCCGGTCCTCGTAGAGCATCGCGAAGGCCGACTGCGAACGCACCAGGTCCGCGAGCGTCTCGTGCGTGTGCTTCGACCAGTTGCGGAACTCCTTCTCGTCGACCCAGCCGAAGTGCTCGCTCTCGATGAGGGGCTCGGTCAGGCCCTCGGTCTGGTCGCCGTCCCCGATCAGCGCGACCAGCTTGCGCACCCAGGGGATGCTCTGGTCGCGCCGGTTCCAGACCAGTGCGAGGACGCCTCCGGGCCGGAGCACCCGGGCGATCTCGGGCAGCGCCTGGTCATGGTTGAACCAGTGGAAGGACTGCGCGCAGACCACCACGTCGACCGAGGCCGACGGCAGCGGGATGTGCTCGGCGGTGGCGACCACGCGATGGGCCTCCGGCGCATTGCGTCCGACGTGGCCGAGCATCTGGGGGAGGGGGTCGCTGGCGATCACGGTGTGGCCGAGTCCGAGGAGGACGCTGGTCATCTTGCCGGTGCCCGCGCCCAGCTCGAGCACGACCGATCTGCCGCTTCCGGTGAGCCATTGCGCGGCCTCGGGCGGGTAGGACGGTCGCGCGCGGTCATAGGCGTCCGCGACCGTCGTGTAGCTGAGGGCCTGCCGTTGGATCTCGTCGCTCATCGTGCTCTCGAAACTACCCGATAGCCTTCCGCCCATGGCCCCCGCAGCACTCGATCCCCTTGCCTGGTTGACGACTCTCGAGGGGGTGCCGTCGGCCTTCGCGTCGACCCGCGACGGGATCGACGCCATGTTGCGCGACCGCGGCCTTCGTCGTACCACGCCTGCGCAGACTGCGGAATCCCTCCTCCGGGGTGCGCACGCCTCGGCCGTCCTGGAGGGTTCGACGTCCTCCCTCGAGGAGATCCGGCTCGGCCAGGGGGATGAGACGGCCCAGGCCGGCGTACGCGTGAGCACGGAGGTGCTGTCGCTGGTGCCCGTCCTCGGCCAGTCCCCGCTGCAGGCCTTTGCCCGGCTGCATGCCCTTGCCGGCAACGGAGTTCTCCCCGATGACTCGCTGGGTCGGCCGGTCTCGACGGAGGCTGCGCAACGGCTCGGGATGCTCTCCCAGACGATCCTGACGACCTCGGTGCCGGCGCTGATCCTGGCCGCGCTGGTGCACGCGGACCTGGCGACCTCGGCGTCCTTCGCCTCGCACAACGGCATCGTTGCGCGGGCCGCGGAGCGGCTGGTGCTCGTCGCCCGCGGGGTGGATCCGGCGTCCCTGGTGGTCCCCGAGGCGGGTCACCTGGCGGTGCGAGCGGAGTACGAGTCGAACCTGCGTGGCTACCGCGACGGTGGCAGCAACGGCGTACACGCCTGGTTGCTCTACGCCGCCGAGGCGATGGCCAAGGGCGCCGAGGCCAGCCCGCTGCGGGACCCGTCTACGTAGCGAGGCAAGCCAGCCGCGGGAC
Organism: Marmoricola sp.; assembly: GCA_025965195.1. GTDB lineage: Bacteria > Actinomycetota > Actinomycetes > Propionibacteriales > Nocardioidaceae > Marmoricola. The sequence goes on along the minus strand of JAOPXK010000058.1, from coordinate 21,697 downwards.
CCGCCTACGTAGTTGAGAGGCACCGGGGACGAGTCCTCGATGCCTCTCGGACACACGGTTCGTCTGGCTACCAGGCGTGCACTTTTCTAACTGCTGCTTCGGGAGTATCCCGAGTCGCAAACACCCTGTAGGAAGGGTAGATCGCCGCGTGGGTACCTGATCCGTGTGAAGTCTTGAGTTGTGTTTCCTTTCTACGCCGAGCGCCTACCCAGAACAACCCCGGAACGACCCTTGACTTTGCCCCGCAGGTCGTCCCGGGAGTGTTGAGTTGAGCCTCCGTCACCGTTGACTTGTGCCCGAATTACGCATGAGTTGGGCGCAAGTCACGCAGGCCACGTAACTGTGACCCAACTCAATGGTGATTGCGACCCAACTCAACGGTTCGGTCAGGCGATGTTCTTCCGTTTTCGGGAGTTGATCCAGATTGCGGTGCCTGCGGCCACGACCCCGCCGACGGCGAGGGCGGTGATGGTGTGCTTGGCGGGCGGGAGCTTCATCCGGCTACGCAGTGCGACCGGCTTCTCGAAGACCAGGATCGGCCAGCCACGCTCGCGGGCGACCTTGCGGAGGTCCTTGTCGGGGTTGACCGCGTGCGGGTGGCCGACCGCCTCGAGCATCGTCTGGTCGGTGATCGAGTCGCTGTAGGCATAGCTGCGGGCGAGGTCGTAGCCGCGTCGGTCGGCGAGGTCGCGGATCGCCTTGGCCTTGTTCTCGGCGTACGCGTAGAACCGGATCTCGCCGGTGTACTTGCCGTCCTCGACCGCCATCCGGGTGGCCACGACCTTGTCGGCACCGAGCATCTCGCCGATCGGTTCGACGAGCTCGGACCCGCTGGTCGACACGATGATCACGTCGCGGCCGGCGGCGTGGTGCTTCTCGATCAGCGCCACCGCCTCGTCGTACACGAGCGGGTCGACGATGTTGTGCAAGGTGTCGGCGACGATCTCCTTGACCGTCTCGACGTCCCAGCCGGCGCAGAGCTCGGACATGAACTGCCGCATCTTCTCCATCTGGTCGTGGTCCGCGCCTCCGACGAGGTAGACGAACTGCGAGTACGCGCTTCGGAGTACGGCGCCCCGCGAGATCAACCCACCAGCCTGGAAGGGCTTGCTGAACGCAAAAGTGCTCGACTTGGCGATGATCGTCTTGTCGAGATCGAAGAAGGCTGCCGTAGGTCGGGCAACGGGCGACATGTCTTCGAGGATAGGCAAGATCCAACTGCGGTGGCCCGTTTCGCGCTCACAGGCCGACGGCAGACCGGCTGATGCACAGCCCGGACGCCGGTGCTGGCTCGCGCCGGGAGTTCGTAACAGCCTCGACTCATGGATGTTTCCACTGCCCTTGCCCCGTTGCTGGTTTCCGCCGATGAGCTGCTGATCGCCGATGTGCTCCGGCTCGCCGCGGCCGCCGGGGTGGTGCCCGAGATCGCGCGCGACCTGTCGTCTGCCTTGCGTTCCTGGCCGAGCGCCCCGGTGATCCTGATCGGATCGGACCTGGCCGACGAGGTCGCACTCCTGCATGCACCCCGCCGGCCCGACGTGCACGTCGTCGGGCACGGGCCGGTGCCCGACGGGCTGTTCCGCTCGGCGTTGCAGGCTGGTGCCGAGAATGTTGCCGAGCTGCCTCTTTCCGAGACCTGGCTGATCGAGCTCCTGACCGATGTCGGTGACGGCGCCTCGGTGCCCGGAGTCACGATCGGGGTGGTGGGTGGGTCCGGGGGAGCGGGGGCAACCGTGTTCGCGGCGGCCCTGGCCCTGGGGTGTCGCCCGTTCGGCTCGACGTTGCTCGTGGACGCCGACCCTCTCGGCGCCGGTGTCGACCGGGTGCTCGGCCTCGAGTCCCTCGACGGCGTCCGCTGGGACGCGCTGCTCCAGGCGACCGGACGGCTCAGTGCCCGGTCCCTGCGCCAGACGTTGCCTCAGCGGGACGGGCTGGCGGTGCTCACCTGGCCAGTGGACCGCGCCAACAGCCTGCAGGCCTTCGCGATGCGCGAAGTGCTCTCTGCCGGGCGACGGGGCTTCGACACGCTGGTGCTCGACCTGCCGCGACATCCGGACCAGGTGATCGACGAGGTGCTCGCCCGGTGCGACCACATCGTCCTCGTGTCGACGCTGACGGTACCGGCCGTGACGTCTGCTTCCCGGGTGGCCCGCCGGCTGCCGCCCGGCACCCAGCGGCATCTCGTCACTCGCGGTGGCCATGCGGGGGTCTCACCAGGTGAGGTCAGCAAGCTGCTCGGCGTACCCCTGCTCAGTGCGATGGCCGACCAGCGTGGGCTGGATGAGTCGGTCAACCTCGGCGCCGGCCCGATCCGGTCCCGCCGAGGCGCCCTCTCGAGGGCGGCACGCGAGTGCGCGGGGCTGCTGCTCGAGGGTCGGGCGGTCGGGGCGTGAGCTCCGCGCCAGTTCCCGACGACGTTCTCGACGGTGTCCGTGAGCGCCTCGCCCGGGATTCGTCACCGCTCACTCCACAGCTGGTGGCCCAGGCGTTGCGCGAGCAGGGCCGGCCGGTCGGGGATGCGACCGTGCTTGCTGTCCACGACGCCCTGCGCCGCGATGTCGTGGGAGCGGGACCGCTCGAGCCGCTGCTGCAACTGGCCGGCGTGACCGACGTACTCGTCAACGGAGCGGCGCAGGTCTGGATCGACAGAGGCCGTGGGCTGGAGCTCACCGGGGTGCGGCTGCCCGACGACGAGGCCGTCCGCCGGCTCGCACAGCGACTGGCGGGTTCAGCAGGTCGACGCATCGATGACGCTTCGCCGTACGTCGACCTGCGACTGCCGGACGGCACCCGGTTCCACGCCGTGCTTGCTCCGATCGCCCGGCCGGGCACGGTGCTCTCCTTGCGGGTGCCGCGGCAGCGGGTGTTCACCCTGGAAGAGCTCGTGGACGCAGCCGCACTGACCGCCGACGGCGCCCGGCTGCTGGCCAGGATCATCGAGCGACGGCTGGCGTTCCTGATCAGCGGGGGCACCGGCTCAGGGAAGACCACGCTGCTGAACGCCTTGCTGTCGCTCGTCGGCCCTGCTGAGCGTCTGGTGCTGGTCGAGGACGCGAGCGAGCTGCGTCCGGAGCATCCGCATGTGGTCGCGATGGAGGCCCGGCCGGCCAACATCGAGGGCGCCGGCGAGATCCCGCTCCGCACCCTGGTCAGGCAGGCGCTCCGGATGCGGCCCGACCGGCTGATCGTTGGTGAGGTCAGGGGCGCCGAGATCACCGACCTGCTGGCCGCGATGAACACCGGCCACGAGGGCGGCTGCGGCACGATCCATGCGAACTCCGCGGGTGACGTGCCGAGTCGGGTCGAAGGGCTGGCGATGGCGGCGGGACTCACCCGGGACGCGGCGCACAGTCAGCTGGCGTCCGCCGTCGATGCGGTGATCCATCTCGGCCGCGACCGGGACGGCACCCGGCGGGCGCGCGAGGTCGGCGTGCTCCAGCGGCGCAGTGACGGCAGCGTGGCCGTCATCCAGGCCGTCGAGTTCACCGCCGGAGCGACACGTCCCGGTCCGGGCTTCACCGAGCTGATGTCGTTGCTGGACCGATGATCGTCCTTGCGGTCCTCCTCGCAGCGACCTCGGCGGCACTGCTCTTCGCGGCGTCCTCGTCAGCGGCACCGAGCTCGAGCTGGACCCGGCAGTCCGGTCCCACGGGCCCTGGTGTCGTCATCGGGCTGGTCGGCCTGCCGGGGATCCTCATCGTCGGGTTCCTCGCAGGCACGCATCTGGTGCTGGCCCTGATCGGCCTGGCTGCTGCGCTGGGACTGGCGCGCATCATTGCCCGCAGCCGTTCGGCTGCAGCCGCCGAACGCCGGTCGGATCAGGTGCTGGCTCTCTGCGATGCCGTGGCCGCTGACCTCGCGGCCGGCCAGCCGCCGCTGGCGGCGCTCGACCGGGGAGCGGTCGAATGGGTCGAGTTCGGCCCGGTCGCGGCCGCCGGTCGCCTCGGGGCTGATGTCCCGGACGCCCTGCGTGCACTGGCGAAACAGCCCGGAGCTGGTCAACTGGTGGTGCTCGCCGCGGCCTGGCAGGTCGCCCACCGATCAGGCGCCGGCCTGGCAGACGCCATCGGTCAAGCCGCCGCCGCGCTGCGCTCGGACCGTACGACGACCCGGTTGGTCTCCGCCGAGCTTGCCGCCGCCCATGCCACGGCCCGGTTGATGGCCGTGCTTCCGGTCGGCGTACTCCTCCTCGGCTCGGGGCTCGGCGGGGACCCGGTCGGCTTCCTCACCGACACTCCGGCCGGTCTTGGCTGCCTGGCTGCCGGGCTCGCCTTCAGCTACGCCGGCCTGGTCTGGTTGCACCACATAGCCGACGGGGTGCTGGCTCGGTGACTGCGCTCGTGTCTCTTGCTGGCGCCGGTGCGGCAGGGTTGTCGGCCTATCTGGCGAGCGGTGCCGCGGCCGGGATCGTCCGCGTTCGCGAACGGCCGGCGTCGAGACGCGGCCGGGAGTCGCTGCTGGTCCGGGTCAGACCGGCGCTCGCCAGTCTGGGCTTCGCTGGTGGCTGGGCCATCGTGGGAGGTCCGCTCGGGCTCGTCATCGGGCTCGGTGTGGCAGGGGTCAGCTGGGTCGTGCTCGGCCGGGCGGAGGGCCCCGACGTACGCCGTCGGCGGGAGCGGCTTCAGCGTGAGCTGCCCACTGGCGTCGACCTGCTGGGGTCATGTCTGCTGGCAGGTGGTGCGCCCACGCAGTCCCTCCTGGTCGTCGCCGACGCACTGGGCGGACCCGTTGCGGAGGAGTTCCTCGTGATCCACCACCGGCTGTCGCTCGGTGTGGACCCGGGCACTGTCTGGCGTGACGTCGGGCGGCATCCCCAGCTGGGACCGCTCGGTCGATCGCTGGCCCGAGCCCATGACAGCGGTGCATCAGTCAGCACGGCTGTACGCCGGCTCGCCGATGAGCTGCGTGCGCTCGCCAGGGCAGAGGTCGAGATGCGGGCGAAGAGTGTCGAGGTCAAGGCGGCCGCACCACTCGGCGCCTGCTTCATGCCGGCCTTCATCCTGCTCGGCATCGTCCCTCTCGTTGCCGGCATCTTCACCTTGATGAATCTCTTCAGCTGACCTGCTCGACCAACCGTGCAACTGACCGGGAATCGTCCACAAGCTGAGCCCATTGAGGGGTTCTCCACTGATCCAGAACTGGTGCTGGGCGGATCTCGGCTGATGGAGAAACCTCTTTCCTGTAAGCGAAATCGCCGTCGTCAACGACGTACGTCGGCCAACTTCAGGAGAACTCATGAGCAACGCACCACTCGCCCTCATCCGCGATGAGGTCGGCGCCACCACCGCCGAGTACGCCGTCTGCACCGGAGCCGGTGTCGGCTTTGCCGGCGTGCTGTTCAAGTTCCTCACCAGTGACCTCGGCCAGGCGATCATCAAGGGCATCTTCAACGCGGTCATCCACCTGCTCCCGTTCTGACCGGCCACCGAGCCGGCCGGTGGGGAGTGGACAGGGGCTGCCACTCCTCACCGGCCAACCATCGCGGAGAGGAGTCTGCGCATGTTCAGGTCAGCCGGTCGAGACGAGGTCGGAACCGTGACCGCTGAGACCGCCGTCGTGTTGCCGATCCTGGTCTTCTTCACACTCGGGATGGTCTGGCTGGTCAGTCTCGGGGTTACCGATCTGAGGGCCGTCGACGCTGCTCGAGAGACCGCCCGATCAGTCGCGCGGGGTGACACGACGAGCGAGGGCATCAGCCTTGGACGCAAGGTGGCGCCGACCGGATCGAGGTTCACCGTCGAGTCCGGCTCGGAGACCGTTGTGGTGACCGTGAAGGCGCCGATGCGCGGCACGGTCGGGATCTTCAGCTTCCTGCCGAGGTTCGAGGTGAGCGCTCGCGCTGTTGCTGCTCAGGAGCCGACGTCATGACCGTGCGTGTCCGCGACGAGTGCGGCGTTGGCACCGTGCTCGGCGTCGCGATGATCGGGCTGCTCGTGATCTTCACGCTGATCTGCGCAGCGGTCGCGAGCCTGGTGATCACGCATCGCGCGGCTCAGAGCGCTGCGGACCTTGCCGCGCTGGCGGGCGCAGGCTCGGTCTCGGCCGGACGTGACCCGTGCAGCACTGCGGCGGACATTGCCCTGCGCAACGGCGCTGCACTGACGGCATGTTCGGTCAGTGACTTCACGGTGACGGTCGAGGTGGCCGCTCGCACGCCCCGGTTGCTCTGGACCCGTTATGACCTGCAGGCGCGCTCCAGGGCTGGACCGGCCGATGGTCGCGTGTCGGGCCCGGGCCCGAGCCCGCGAGGGATCCCGTGACCGGCAGCGTCAACGGTCCTCGTGCGTCTCTTCCTCAGGCTGCTTGTCGCGTTGGAAGTCAGTGAGCTTCTGGCTCAGCTCGCCGACCTTCTTGCGATCGCGCCGATGCGCCCTCGCGCGGCGCATCCCGAGCCGGAGCGTCAGCAGGCCGATGACGAAGAGCAGCAAGGTGATCATGCCGAGGAAGAAGACGACCGAGGAGTCGGCGTCGATGTTGAAGACACCGAGGTCGAGCTTCGCGTCTCCATGGCCACCGAAGATCCCGGCGAGCAGGAGCAGCACGGCAAGGAGCAGGAGGATGAACGCGGCAACCAGCACGATGGGGCTCCTCCGAGGACGGCGGCATCCGGTCTCGTTCCACCCTAGTGGTGCCAGCAGCCCCCTGGCGGCGCTGTTGCCTGGCAGCGGGGCGTCGATCAGCCCGGCAGCCGAAGGAGTACGTCGAGCAGGGCGATCGCTCCGGCCTTGTCGAGCGGGGAGTTGTTGTTGCCGCACTTGGGGGACTGCACGCACGAGGGACAACCCTCCTCGCACCCGCACGAGGCAATCGTCTCGCGGGTCGCGGTCAGCCATTCACGAGCGGTGTGGAATCCCCGTTCGGAGAAGCCGGCGCCGCCCGGATGCCCGTCGTACACGAAGACCGTCAACCGACCGGTGTCTGCATGCAGGGCGGTCGAGACCCCGCCGATGTCCCAGCGGTCGCAGGTCGCAAACAGCGGAAGCAGGCCGATCGAGGCATGTTCGGCGGCATGGGCGGCGCCCGGCAGGTCTCGAGCGTCCAGACCGGCAGCGGCAAGCACCTCGGCGGGCAGCGTCCACCAGACCGCAGTGGTGTCGAGGGTTCGTTCGGGCAGGTCCAGGAGCTCCTCGCCCAGGACCTCGCCACTCGGCACCCGGCGGCGCAGGAACGACACCACCTGATGCGTCACGCGCACGGCGCCGAAGCTGATCCGCGCCTCGCCCCACCGGACATCCTGGTACTCGCGCACGATCTCGATGTCGGTCAGCTCCCGCGCCGACGTGGAGTAGTCCGGCTCCGCGGCGACGACCATCGCAACCGACTCGTCCAGGTCGAGCGACTCGACCAGATAGCTCTCGCCCTGGTGCAGGTAGACCGCTCCGGTGTGCGCGGTCCCATGGGCGGCGGCGTTGTCGACCGTGCCCAGCACGCGCCCGGTGTCCACCTCGACCAGCCGCACGGGCGACCCACCCGACGAACGGATGTCGGCAAGGTCGCTCGCCCGCCGCCGGTCGGTCCAGAACCAGCCGGCCGGGCGTTTGCGCAACAAGCCGGCGGCGGTCAGTGCATCGACGGCGGTGCGTGCGCCGGGTCCGAACAGCTCGAGCCCGTCCACAGTGAGCGGCGACTCGGCGGCGGCGGCGCAGAGGTGCGGCCCCAGCACGTACGGGTTGTCGGGGTCGAAGACCGTCGCCTCGACCGGACGCCCAAGGAGCATCTCGGGGTGGTTCACGAGATAGGTGTCGAGTGGATCGTCGCGGGCGACGAGCACGCCGAGCGCGTCGCCTCCGCTGCGCCCGGCCCGACCGATCTGCTGCCAGAGGGCCGCGCGGGTCCCCGGGAACCCGGCGAGCAGCACCGCGTCCAGACCGCTGATGTCGATACCGAGCTCGAGCGCGTTCGTCGCGGCGAGAGCGATCAGGCTGCCGTCCCGAAGCGCGTGTTCGAGGGCGCGGCGCTCCTCGGGGAGGTAGCCCCCCCGATAGGCGGCGACCCGTGACGCGAGCGACGAGTCGACCTCCTCGAGCAGTCGCCGGGCATTGAGCGCAACGGCCTCGGCCCCGCGCCGGGACCGGATGAACGCCAGCGTGCGGACGCCCTCGATCACCAGATCGGTCAGCAGGTCGGCCACCTCGGCGGTCACCGACCGGCGCACAGGAGCGCCGTTCTCCCCGGCCATCGAGATGAACGGCGGCTCCCAGAGTGCAAGAGCCACTCTTCCGCGGGGAGAACCGTCGTCCGTGACCGCGGTGACCGGGAGGCCGATGAGTCGCGAAGCCGCGGACTCGGGCTCGGCCACGGTGGCGGAGGCGAGCACGAACGTCGGGTTCGCGCCGTACAGCGCACAGATTCGGCGCAGCCGCCGGATCACCTGCGCGACATGGGCCCCGAAGACGCCGCGGTAGTGGTGGCACTCATCGATCACGACGTACTCGAGCGAGCCGAGAAACCTCGACCAGCGCGCATGCCCAGGCAACAGCGAGTGGTGAAGCATGTCCGGGTTGGTCAGCACGTACTCCGCGTAGTCGCGGGCCCACTCGCGCTGCTCGGGGGACGAGTCACCGTCATGCGTGGACACCCGCAGCCCCGGGGCCCTCAGCTCGAGCAACGAGTTGAGCTGGTCCTGAGCCAGTGCCTTCGTCGGTGCGAGATAGAGCACGCTCGCGCCACGCTGGCCCTTCGCCCCTCGGGCCTGGCTGATCCTGGTCAACCCCGGCAGCAGATAGGCGAGGGACTTCCCGGACGCGGTGCCTGTGGCGACGACGACGTTGGACCCGCCCCAGGCCAGATCGGCCGCGGATCGCTGGTGCACCCAGAGCCGGGGTACGCCGACAGCGGCCCACGCCGAGACGAGCGATGGCTCTGCCCACGGCGGCCAGTCGTCGTGGCGTGCCTGACGCGCAGGCAACACCTCGAGGTGGGTCAGCCGTTCATCGCGCCCGGGCGCGGACGTGAGCCGTTCCACCAGGCGGGCGAGGTCGGGCGTGGACACCGCTGCAGTGTCGCAGCAGCCGCCGACCCTGCTGGTCTCCGGCTTGAACCGGTTCGCTGCTGGCATGATTGAATAACTGCGTTCCAACGTTGGACACTGCAACTAGCGTGTGCCGGGCCTACCCAGGGGGAGCACTGTGGATCTTTCGCTCGAGACCCGTCAGGTCGACGACAAGACGATCGTCGCCGTCGGTGGCGAGATCGACGTGTACACCGCCCCCAAGCTGCGGGACAAGATCACCGAGCTTGTCGGCGAGGGCTTCTACAACCTGATCATCGACATGGAGAAGGTCGACTTCCTCGACTCGACCGGTCTCGGTGTCCTCGTCGGCGGACTGAAGAAGGTCCGCGCTCACGAGGGTTCGATGGAGCTGATCTGCCACCAGGACAGATTGCTCAAGATCTTCCGGATCACCGGACTCGCGAAGGTGTTCACGATCCACGAGTCCGAAGCGAACGCGCTCGGCACCTGAACCTGTGATGTGAACCTGTGATGTGGCGTGGGTCACCCCGCCGGGAGAGTCCGCACCGCGCGCCCGTATAGTCCGCGGCGGTCTGTAAGCCACATCACACGTAGGAGAATCCATGACCGGGTTTGTCCCCGCGACTGTCGATCTCACCGGCTCGAACCTTGTGCTCGTCGTCATTGTCGGACTGATCGCGCTCGGCGCGCTCGGTCTGGCCGCGATGTTCCGCAACGAGGTTCTGCGCGCCGGTGAAGGCACCGACAACATGAAGAACATCGCGCACGCAGTGCAGGAAGGCGCCAACGCCTACCTGCAGCGTCAGTTCCGAACGCTGGCAGTTTTCGCCGCCATCGCCTTCTTCCTGCTGCTGGCCCTGCCGGCAGACGATGCGTCTGTCCGGATCGGCCGGTCGATCTTCTTCCTGGTCGGCGCGGGCTTCTCTGCGACCGTCGGCTACCTGGGCATGTCCCTGGCCGTCAAGGCGAACCTCCGCGTTGCTGCGGCCGCCAACGACACGGGACGCGACCCGGCCATGAAGATCGGCTTCCGCACAGGTGCGATGGTCGGGATGATGACCGTCGGTCTCGGCCTGCTCGGTGCCAGCCTCGTCGTCCTGATCTACAAGGACGAGGCACCCCACGTGCTCGAGGGCTTCGGCTTCGGTGCCGCACTGCTCGCCATGTTCATGCGTGTCGGCGGCGGCATCTTCACCAAGGCTGCCGACGTCGGCGCCGACCTCGTCGGCAAGGTGGAGCAGAACATCCCCGAGGACGACCCGCGCAACGCCGCGACGATCGCGGACAACGTCGGCGACAACGTCGGCGACTGCGCCGGCATGGCAGCCGACCTGTTCGAGTCGTACGCCGTGACCTTGGTTGCCGCGCTGATCCTCGGCTCGCAGGCGTTCGGCGACAAGGGCCTCGTGTTCCCGCTGCTGATCCCCGCCGTCGGTGCGCTCACCGCCGTCTTGGGTGTCTTCCTCTGCAAGCCGCGTCCCGGCGAGAACGGCCTGAAGACGATCAACCGGGCGTTCTACATCTCGGCTGCGGTCGGAGCTGTCGCGTCGATCATCGTCGCGTTCGCCTACCTGCCGAGCTCGTTCGCCGACTTCGCCAACAAGACCGGCCTCGACATGGCTGGTGCTGATGGTGACCCGCGCCTGATCGCATCTGCCGCTGTCGTCATCGGCATCGTGATGGCGGCTGGCATCCTCGCCCTGACCGGTTACTACACCGGCACCGAGTACAAGCCCGTCAAGGATGTCGGCAAGACCTCACTGACCGGCGCGGCCACCGTGATCCTGTCCGGTCTGTCGGTCGGCTTCGAGTCCGCGGTCTATACGACCCTGGTCATCGGCGCGGCCGTCTTCGGAGCCTTCCTGCTGGGTGGCGCGACCGTGACGGTCTCGCTGTTCGCCGTATCGCTTGCGGGCTGTGGCCTGTTGACCACCGTCGGCGTCATCGTCGCGATGGACACGTTCGGCCCGGTCTCCGACAACGCGCAGGGCATCGCAGAGATGTCCGGCGACGTCAGCCCGGAGGGCGCGCAGATCCTGACCGAGCTCGACGCGGTGGGCAACACCACCAAGGCGATCACCAAGGGCATCGCGATCGCGACCGCAGTGCTTGCGGCGACCGCGCTGTTCGGCTCGTACTCGACGGCGGTGGCCGAAGCGGTGACGAAGGCGAACGCAGCCGAGCCTCTGTTCGTCGTGTTCAACCCGGCCGTTCTGGTCGGCATCCTGCTGGGTGCTGCCGTGGTCTTCCTGTTCTCCGGTCTGGCCATCAATGCGGTCGCTCGCGCGGCCGGCGCGGTGGTCTACGAAGTCCGCCGGCAGTTCCGGGAGATCCCCGGGATCATGGAGGGCACCGGTCGTCCGGAGTACGGCAAGGTCGTCGACATCGTCACCAAGGACTCGCTGCGTGAGCTGATCACGCCGGGTCTGCTGGCCGTCCTTGCTCCTGTCGCTGTCGGCTTCGGCCTCGGCGTCGCCCCGCTGGCCGGCTTCCTGGCCGGCGCGATCGGCACCGGCACCCTGATGGCCGTCTTCCTTGCCAACGCGGGTGGTGCCTGGGACAACGCCAAGAAGCTCGTCGAGGACGGCAACCACGGTGGCAAGGGTTCGTCCGCGCACGAGGCCACCATCATCGGTGACACCGTCGGGGACCCGTTCAAGGACACCGCCGGCCCGGCGATCAACCCGCTGATCAAGGTGATGAACCTGGTCTCGCTGCTGATCGCCAGCGCCGTGGTCTCGATGAGCGTCGGCAAGGACCAGCACGACGGTCTGCGGATCCTGATCGCACTGGTCGCCGTGGCGATCATCGTGGTCGCGATCTACATCTCCAAGCAGCGGGAGGTCGTCCTCGGCGATGACGCACCGGCGGCTTCGGCCACCGACGCGCACGTGGGGGCGTAACCCGCCCGGACTGACCGAAGGCCTCCCTCACCGTCACCGGTGGGGGAGGCCTTTGCCGTTCGGCCGGTGGACCGCGGACTAGGGTTCGGCGCGTGACTGAGAAGACTGTCGAGCTGGCGGGCCGCTTGCGCACGGCACTGACGGCTGCCGACTACACCTACGACGGCGTGGCCGAGCTCCTCGGCCCGGTGCCGCATGCCGCGCTCTCCCGCAACGAGACGATGCCTGGCCTGCGCGCGACGTCGGGGGGTACGCCGATCGAGACGCTCACCCGCCTGTGGCTGTTGCAGGCGACCGTCTCGGCCGAGGACGCCGAACGAGCCCTCCCCGGTCTCGTGGACGAGCTCTGTTCCGAGGGCATCCTCGAGCGCTCGATCAGTGAGGTCGCCGCACGGGTCGACCTGCGGCCGTACGGCACCGACACCGCCGGACCAGCGGGCAACCTCTGGGTGACCAGCGACCTGACGCCCGGCCTCGACGGGTCTCCGAACCGCGTCGGTGCCGATCACGTGCTCGGGATCAGCTCGGCCGCCACCTCGCTCGCGCAGCTCACCATCCGCAGTCCTGTCGACCGGGCGCTCGACCTCGGCACCGGCTGCGGTGTCCAGTCGCTGCACCTCGCGACCCACGCGCGCCAGGTCGTGGCAACCGACGTGAACACCCGGGCGCTCTGGCTCACCCGGCTCAACGCCGCTCTGAACGAGATCTCGACAAGCTCGATCACCGGTGGGGGCAGCTCGATCACCGGACAGATCGATGTCCGGGAGGGCAGCTTCTTCGAGCCGGTCGCGGGTGAGAAGTTCGACCTGATCGTCACCAACCCGCCGTTCGTGATCTCGCCGGCCACGGGCGAGCGGCTCGTCTACCGAGACTCGGGGCTGCCCGGGGACCGCGTCGTCGAGCACATCGTCCGCACTGCGCCGAAGCACCTCAACGAAGGTGGCTGGTGCCAGATCCTGGCCAACTGGGTGATCCCGAAGGACCAGCCCTGGGAAGACCGGATGACCGGCTGGCTCGACGGGTCCGGATGTGACGCCTGGGTGGTGCAGCGTGAGGTGGTCGACCTGCCGTCGTACGTCGAGCTCTGGCTCAAGGACGCCGGCCTGCACGGATCGGCCGACTACCACCGGCGCTATGACACCTGGCTGTCGTGGTTCGAGGACAACGGCGTCGAGGCGGTCGGATTCGGCTGGATCAACCTGCGGGCGACCGGGGGCAGCGCGCGCCGGCTGGAGGAGTGGCCCTACGAAGTCGAGCAGCCGCTCGGCGTCGAGACCGTTGCGTGGTCGCGGCGTACGACGACTCTCGCGCGGCTGTCGGACGAACAGTTGCTGAACGCCCGGCCGGCAACCCGGATCGACGTACGACAGGAGACGCTGGGTGCACCCGGCGCCGAGGACCCGAGCCAGATCGTGCTCCGCCAGCAGGTCGGGATGCGACGGGCGAGGCAGGTCGACACGGTCGAGGCGGCGCTGGTCGGAGCCTGCGACGGTGAGCTCAGCATCGGCCAGATCCTGGCGGCACTGGAGCAGATTCTTGGTGAGACGAACCTGGCCGGCAGCCGCCTCGATGCGGTGAGGGAGCTCGTCGCGGAGGGCTGGATCGAGATCAGCTAGACCGGTTTCGGACCAGTTTCGCCGGGCCCGCCCCGTAGGGGCGCGGAGCCGATGGACTGGACTGGGGGCTGGACACGATGGCTGGGCGCGCTACCTTGACGCTTGCAACACCGCTTATCGACCTAACAAAAGGAACGCAGCGCAACCGTGGCACACAAGCTCGTCATCGTGGAGTCACCGGCCAAGGCCCGCACCATCGAGGGCTACCTGGGCCGGGGCTACGTCGTGGAGTCGTCCATCGGACACATTCGCGACCTGCCCCAGACCGCCGCCGACATTCCCGCCAGGATCAAGGGCGAGCCCTGGGCTCGCCTCGGCGTCAACGTGGACGACGGCTTCGAGCCGGTCTACGTGGTGTCGCGGGAGAAGAAGTCGCACATCACCAAGCTCAAGTCGCTCCTGAAGGACGCCGACGAGCTCTACCTCGCCACTGATGAGGACCGCGAGGGCGAGGCGATCGCGTGGCACCTCCTCGACGAGCTGAAGCCGAAGAACATCCCGGTGCACCGGATGGTCTTCCACGAGATCACCCCGGCCGCGATCAACGAAGCGGTCGCCAACCCGCGTCAGATCGACATGGACCTCGTCGAAGCCCAGGAGGCGCGGCGCATCCTCGACCGGCTCTATGGCTACGAAGTCTCGCCGGTGCTGTGGAAGAAGGTCATGTCCGGCCTCTCCGCGGGCCGGGTCCAGTCCGTGGCGACGCGTCTCGTCGTCGACAGGGAACGCGAGCGGATCGCGTTCCGGATGGCGTCCTACTGGGACCTCGAGGGCACCTTCGACGCAGGCTCGGCGCACGAGCAGCGGATGTTCCCCGCCAAGCTCTACTCGATCGACGACGCCCGGGTCGCCCGTGGCTCCGACTTCGGGCCCGACGGTGTCCTCAAGGTCTCGACCAGCTCGACCACCGACAGGAAGATCGTCCACCTCGAGCAGTCCAAGGCTGAGGCGCTCGCGGACTCCCTGCACAACACCGACTTCGAGATCCGCTCGGTCGAGTCCAAGCCCTACCGCCGCTCGCCGTATGCCCCGTTCCGCACGACCACGTTGCAGCAGGAGGCCAGCCGCAAGCTCGGCTACGGCGCTGCCCGGACGATGTCGATCGCGCAGGGGCTCTACGAAAACGGCTACATCACCTATATGCGCACCGACTCCACGACGTTGTCCGGCACCGCGATCTCGGCGGCGCGTGAGCAGGTCCGCGAGCTGTACGGCGCCGAGTACGTCCCCGACGCTCCACGGGTCTATGCCTCCAAGGTCAAGAACGCCCAGGAGGCGCACGAAGCGATCCGGCCCGCCGGTGACTCGTTCCGGACGCCGGCCCAGACCGGCCTGAGCGGTGACCAGTTCCGGCTCTACGAGCTGATCTGGATGCGCACGATCGCCTCGCAGATGAAGGACGCCGTCGGCAACTCGGTGACGATCCGGCTCGGCGGCGCGTCGTCGAGCGGCGAGGACGTGGTCTTCTCCGCCAGTGGCCGCGTGATCACCTTCCACGGTTTCCTCAAGGCCTACGTCGAAGGCGCCGACGACGACTCGACCGAGGCCGACGACAAGGAGACCCGTCTCCCCAACGTCCTTCAGGGTGACGCCGTCTCCGCTGCCTCGATCCGGGCGAGCGGCCACCAGACCAAGCCGCCGGCCCGCTACACCGAAGCGACACTGGTGCGCGAGCTGGAAGAGCGCGAGATCGGCCGGCCGTCGACGTACGCCACGATCATGGGCACGATCCTCAACCGCGGCTACGTCTACAAGAAGGGCACGGCGCTGGTGCCGGCCTGGGTCGCGTTCTCCGTCGTACGCCTTCTCGAGGAGCACTTCGGACGCCTGGTGTCCTACGAGTTCACGGCGGGCATGGAGGACGTGCTCGACGAGATCGCGGCCGGCCACAAGGACCGCAAGACCGAGCTGGGCGAGTTCTACTTCGGCAGCTCGACGGTCGAGGGGCTCAAGCCGATGGTCACCGAGCTCGGCGACATCGACGCCAAGGAGCTGGCGACCTTCCCGATCATCGGTCCCGATGGCGAGCCAAGTGGCATCGACCTGCGGGTCGGTCGCTACGGGCCGTACGTCGAAGACACGACCGACCCCTCCGGCACCTCACCGAAGGCGAACGTCCCCGATGACCTGCCACCCGACGAGCTGACCGTCGAGAAGGCCCGCGAACTGCTCGCCAACCCGGCTGGCATGGAGACCGAGCTCGGCAAGGACCCCGAGTCGGGCAACCTGATCGTTGCCAGGAACGGCCGGTACGGCCCCTATGTCACCGAGGTCCTTCCCGAGGATGCGCCCAAGAAGCAGCGGCCGCGCACGGGTTCGCTGTTCAAGTCGATGACCCTCGAGACCGTCGACCTCGACCAAGCGCTGCGGCTGCTCTCGCTGCCGCGGGTGGTCGGCACTGACGCAGAGGGCGTCGAGATCACCGCGCAGAACGGCCGTTACGGTCCCTACCTCAAGAAGGACACCGACTCGCGGTCCCTCGAGACCGAGGAGCAGCTCTTCGACGTCACGCTCGAGCAGGCGCTGGCGATCTACGCCCAGCCGAAGCAACGTGGCCGGGCCGCCGCGACGGCTCCGCTCAAGGAGCTGGGCAACGACCCGGTCTCCGGAGCGCCTGTGGTGGTGAAGGCCGGCCGGTTCGGCGAGTACGTCACCGACGGTGAGTACAACGCGACCCTCCGCAAGGACGACTCCGTCGAGGCCATCACCATCGAGCGTGCCGCCGAGCTTCTCGCCGAGCGCCGAGCCAAGGGCCCAGCGAAGAAGGCGGCCAAGCGCGGAGCCGCCAAGAAGACGACCAAGAAGGCGACCAAGAAGGCTCCGGCGAAGAAGGCCGCCAAGAAGGCCGCGGCCAAGAAGTCCTGACGCGTGTGTTGCGTGGGCTGGAGTTTTCACAGGGTATGAACCCGTACCTCCACTTCGCACATGTCGCGACGTGTGCGACGTACCGGTATGGGTTCACACCCTGTGAAAACTCCGCCCAAGGTGCCCCCAGGCATCAAGCCACCGTGCCCTCTAGGGTGAACCCGTGACCGAGAGCCGCGCTGTGACCGACCTCGATCACTCGCCGACCCACTCGCTTGCCGCGGTGCTGAAGATCCGGGACTTCCGCAACCTGTGGCTCGGCCTCGGGTTGTCCAGCCTCGGCGACTGGATCGGCCTGCTGGCGATCACCGCGCTGGCCAACCAGCGGGCCGGTGACCTCAAGGGCGTCATCGGCGGCAACTCCTACCAGCTGGAGAACTTCGCGATCGCCGGCGTGCTGTTCCTCCGCGTGCTGCCGGCGTTGCTGATGGGTCCGATCGCGGGCTACATCGCGGACCGGCTGGACCGTCGCTGGACGATGATCATCGGCGACTACCTACGTGCCGCACTGTTCTTGTCGATGCCGCTGGTCGGCAGCCTGTGGTGGGTCTTCGGCGCCACCGTGTTGATCGAGGCCGTCAGCCTGGTCTGGGGTCCGGCGAAGGACGCGACGGTGCCGAACCTGGTGCCGCCCCACCGCCTCGAGGCGGCGAACCAGATCAGCCTGGCAACGACGTACGGCTCCGCACTTCCGGCGGCGCTGCTCTACACGACGCTGACGATCCTGACCAAGACCGTGCACTGGTCCTTCGGCTGGTGGCACGGCGGCGACAGCCCGATCCAGCTCGCGCTCTACTTCAACGCGCTCTCGTTCCTGGTGTCCGGCATCGTGATCAGCCGCCTCAAGACGATCCCTCGTGGCGCGGCGGCGACCGGTGCGGGCCACGAAGGCAGTCCGTGGCGAGCGATCGTGGACGGCTGGCGCTACGTGATGGGTACGCCGCTGGTGCGCGGCCTCGTGGTCGGCATCATCGGCGCCTTCTCCGCGGGCGGTCTGGTCGTCGGCCTGGCGCGCACGTTCGTGGCCGACCTCGGCGGAGGCGAGCCCGGCTACGGCGTGCTGTTCGCCTGTGTCTTCGGCGGTCTCGGGCTGGGGATGTGGCGTGGACCCCGGTTGCTGCAAGGGCTTTCGCGCCGACGGCTGTTCGGGTTGATGCTGACCGGGGCAGGCCTGACTCTCATTCCGATCGCGGCGATGCAGCACCTCGAGATCGTCGTCGCCCTGACCGTGCTGCTCGGCTTCTGCTCGGGCGTCGCCTGGATCACCGGCAACACCATGCTGGGCCTGGAGGTGCCCGACGAGTGGCGCGGCCGGACCTTCGCCTTTGTGGGCTCGATGATCAGGCTCTCCCTTTCCGTCGTACTTGCTGTGGGGCCGCTTGCCGCCGGACTGATCGGACGGCACCACATCACCTTCCCGAACTCCAATGTCGACCTCGTCTACAACGGCGCCGCCTGGACGTTTCTCGTTGCTGGACTGGTGATGACCGCTGTCGGTGTCACCTCGTATCGTCAGATGGACGACCGCAAAGGAATCTCGCTCTTGTCCGACCTCCGCAACGCGATCACCACCACCCCGGGCGTCTACTCCGCCAACGGGGTCTTCGTCGCGTTCGAAGGTGGCGAGGGCTCCGGCAAGTCGACCCAGGCCAAGCTGCTGAAGACCTGGCTCGAGGAGCAGGGACACGACGTCGTGCTCACGCACGAGCCCGGTGACACCGAGGTCGGCCGCAAGGTCCGCAAGATCGTGCTGGACCCGGCGACCGGCAATCTCGCCGACCGCACCGAGGCCTTGCTGTACGCCGCTGACAAGGCCGAGCACGTCGAGACCGTGGTGGCGCCGGCGCTGAGCCGCGGAGCGGTCGTGATCACCGACCGCTACGTCGACTCGACGCTCGCCTACCAGGGAGCCGGCCGGTCGATCCCGGTCTCCGAGCTCGAACGTGTTGCCCGCTGGGCGACCGGCGACCTGCGCCCGCACCTGACCGTGCTGCTCGACCTGGAGCCGAGCGCGGGCCTGACCCGCTTCGAGGGGCGCGACCGCATCGAAGGTGAGGCGATCGAGTTCCACCAGCGGGTGCGCGAGGCGTTCCTGCGGATGGCGACGGCCAAGCCCGAGCGTTACCTCGTGGTCGATGCCCACCTCGCGCCCGAGGCGATCGCCGCCCTGGTCCGTGGCCGCGTCGAACCACTGCTGGCTCCCGCCCCCGATCCGGAGGTCGCGCCCCACGAGGTGCCGCAGTGACCGTCTGGGACCAGCTCGTCGGCCAGGGTCGTCTCGTCGAGACGTTGCAGCGCGCGGTCGCGGGCGACATGACGCACGCCTGGCTGTTCACCGGTCCGCCCGGCTCGGGTCGTTCCAACGCCGCGATCGCGTTCGCGGCGGCGCTGCAATGCGAGCAGGACGGCTGCGGGGTCTGCCACTCCTGCCACAACGTCGCGATCGGGTCGCACGCCGACGTACGCGTCACCCGCACCGAGAAGCTCTCCATCGGCGTCGGTGAGGTGCGCGAACTGGTCCGCTCTTCCGCGCTCGCTCCAGCCGGTCGCGGCTGGCAGGTGATGATCGTCGAGGATGCCGACCGGCTCACCGAGCAGGCCGCCAACGCGTTGCTGAAGGCGATCGAGGAGCCGACGATCCGGACGGTCTGGCTGCTCTGCGCGCCGACGGTGGAGGACGTGCTCCCGACGATTCGCTCGCGCACCCGGCTCGTCGTGCTCGCGACGCCGTCGGTCGCCGAGGTCACCGACTTCCTGGTCCAAACCGATGCGGTCCCGGTCGAGGTCGCGGCGTACGCCGCCAGGGCGAGCCAGGGCCACATCGGTCGCGCCCGGGCTCTGGCCCGCGACGAGGACACCCGCAGCAGGCGTCGCGAGGTGGTCGGCCTGCCGACCCGGCTGACGTCGCTCGGCGCCTGCGTCCATGCGGCGGCCGACCTGCACGACATCGCCAAGGTCGAGGCCGACGCGATCACCACCGTGCACGACGCCCGGGAGAAGACCGACCTCGACACGGCGTACGGCGTGGTGGAGCGTGGCCGCCGGCCGCGCGAGTACTCCCCTGCCCTGCGTGACCTGGAGAAGGCGCAGAAGACCCGGGCCAAGCGGCGCCATCTCGATGTGGTGGACCGCGGCCTGATGGACCTGGTCTCGGTCTACCGCGACACGATCTCGATGCAGGTCGGCGCACTCTCCGACCTGGTCAACGAGGAGATCCGACCGGAGCTCAGCTCGCTGGCTCTCTCGACCACACCCGAGGAGAACCTCCAGCGCATCGAGGCGATCTTCGGCGCCCGGGAGCAGATGCTCGAGTTCAACGTGCCCGCCCTGCTGGCCCTCGAGTCGATGATGGTGGCTCTCAAGCTCCGCTGAATCCGGTGGTCGGCACCCGGGTGTCTCCTAGGGTGGGCGCATGACGCAGACGTCCCCTCCGCCCAGCACCAGGAGTGCAGTCCTCATCGGTGTGTTGGTGGGCGTCCTCATCTTCGTCCTGGGCGGTGCCGGGTTCGCGACCTGGAAGTACGCCTCGGACAACAAGTCGACCAACGACGCAGCCGGCCAGCCGGCCACGAGCGACTCGGCCGCCCCATCATCCGTGTCGCCAACCACGGCGACCGGGCCGATGCCTGCGACCGACCCCAAGCTGGCTGCGTTCTACGACCAGAAGCTCGACTGGAAGAAGTGCAGCCAGAACGAGTGCACCACGCTGACGGTGCCGCTCGACTACGCCAAGCCGGACGGCAGGACGATCACCCTCGCCGTGCTCAAGGTCCCCGCAGCCGATCCGTCGAAGCGGATCGGCTCGCTGATCGTCAACCCGGGTGGTCCGGGTGGTTCGGGCACCCAGTTCGCGGCGTACGGCGCCCTGGAGTTCGAGCAGACCCTGGCCGACGACTTTGACATCGTCGGCTTCGACCCGCGAGGAGTCGGCCACAGCACCCCGCTCGAGTGCGCGTCGACAGCCGAGAAGGATGCCCTCATCGCGGCCGACCCCGACCCGGACACCAAGGCTGAGCGCGATCACTCCGACGCGCTGATCCGCCAGTTCGGTGAGGGTTGCCTCCGGGAGAGCGGTGACCTGACCAGGCACATGTCGACCGTCGAGGCGGCCAAGGACATGGACATCCTCCGCGCGGCCGTCGGTGACCCGAAGATCTACTACTTCGGCGCGTCCTATGGCACCTTCCTCGGTGCGACGTACGCCAACCTCTTCCCGACCCACGTCGGCCGGATGGTCCTCGACGGCGCGATCGACCCGGCCCTGTCCAACGAGCAGCTCTCCCTTGCGCAGGCACACGGGTTCGAGGTGGCACTGCGCTCCTACGTGCAGGACTGCATCGACCAGGGTGGCTGCTTCCTCGGCGACACCGTCGACGCCGGCACGAAGAAGATCCGGGCGTTCCTGGACGCCGTCGAGGCCAACCCGCTGCCGACCGACAGCGATCGAGAGCTGACCGAGGGCTACGCAATGGTCGGGATCTGGCTGCCGCTCTACAACAAGCTCGCCTGGCCCCAGCTGACCGCCGCCCTCCAGCAGGCGATGAACGAGCACAAGGGAACTGCCTTGCTCGCCCTGTCCGACCAGTACGCCTCACGCGGCCCGAACGGCTACACGGACAACTCGCTCGAGGCGCTCAACGCAGTCAACTGCCTGGACCACGACGACACCATCCCGACCTCGCAGGTGCCGTCGCACTTCGCTGAGTTCCTGAAGGCATCGCCCACGTTCGGCAAGGCATTTGCGTTCTCGTTGTCCTTCTGCTCCGACTGGCCGGTGAAGTCGGGCCAGCGGACGCATGCCCTGCACGCCAAGGGTGCGCCGCCGATCGTGGTCATCGGTACGACGCGCGACCCGGCCACCCCACTCGCCTGGGCGCAGGCACTCGCCAAGGAGCTCGACTCCGGCGTGCTCGTCACCCGCAACGGCGACGGCCACACCGGTTTCAACCAGGGCAACAGCTGCGTGGACGACGCGGTCAACACCTATCTCTCGACCGGAACGCCACCGAAGAACGGCCTCGCCTGCTGAGTCGGGGAGCTTGGTTCGTCCGGGGCCGATCCCGGTTTGGTGAGGACCCCACCCCGAGCCCTATACTCGTCCGGCGTGCCCGGCCCACCAGCCGGGCGTTGCGCCGCCTTAGCTCAGTCGGTAGAGCATCTCACTCGTAATGAGAAGGTCGTCAGTTCGATTCTGACAGGCGGCTCCACTCTCGATGTATTACTCCGCCTGATTGGTGACAGTCGGGCTTCGGTTGATGGGTGACTCACCTTCGGGTGATGGGTTACACCTACTTCGGTTGATTGGTAACACTCCCGGATATGCGGGAGATGAGTGTGGC
>JAOPXK010000055.1 GCA_025965195.1 Marmoricola sp. | reverse complement strand
ACGCAGATCTCCGGCCTGCCGTTCTCCGGTCCCGTCGGTGGCGTCCGGGTGGCGCTCATCGAGGGCCAGTGGGTCGCGTTCCCGTCACACAGCCAGCTCGAAGGCGCCGTCTTCGACATGGTCGTGGCCGGTCGGGTCACCGAGTCCGGTGACGTCGCGATCATGATGGTCGAGGCCGAGGCCACCGAGCAGACCTGGAACCTGGTCCAGTCCGGCACCCAGGCGCCGACGGAGGCGGTCGTTGCCACCGGCCTCGACGCCGCCAAGCCGTTCATCAAGCAGCTGTGTGAGGCGCAGGCCGAGCTGGCCAAGCAGGCCGCGAAGCCCGTGCAGGAGTTCCCGATCTTCCTCGACTACGAGGACGACGTGTTAGCCGCCGTCGTGGCAGCTGCGAAGGCCGACACGGCCGCCGCGCTGACCATCGCCGGCAAGCACGAACGCGAAGACAAGCTCGACGACATCAAGGCTTCGGTCCTGACGAAGCTCGGCGCTGACTTCGAGGGTCGCGAGAAGGAGATCGGTGCGGCGTTCCGCTCGCTGAACAAGCAGCTCGTCCGCGAGCGTGTGCTCCGCGACAAGATCCGCATCGACGGCCGCGGCCTCTCCGACATCCGTAGCCTGTCGGCCGAGATCGCCGTCATCCCGCGCGTGCACGGTTCAGCCCTGTTCGAGCGCGGCGAGACCCAGATCCTGGGCGTCACCACGCTGAACATGCTGACCCTCGAGCAGAAGCTCGACACGCTCTCCCCGGAGACGTCGCGTCGCTACATGCACAAGTACGTCTTCCCGCCGTTCTCCACCGGTGAGACCGGTCGCGTCGGTTCGCCGAAGCGTCGCGAGGTCGGTCACGGTGCGCTGGCTCGCCGCGCGCTGCTGCCCGTGCTCCCGACGCGTGAGGAGTTCCCCTACGCGATCCGCCAGCTCTCCGAGGCGATGGGCTCCAACGGATCCACCTCGATGGGTTCGGTCTGCGCCTCGACCCTGTCGCTGCTGCAGGCTGGTGTGCCGCTGCGTGCACCCGTCGCCGGTATCGCCATGGGCCTGATCACCGATGAGGTCGACGGCAAGACCGAGTACGTCGCACTGACCGACATCCTCGGCGCCGAGGACGCGTTCGGCGACATGGACTTCAAGGTCGCCGGCACCAAGGAGTTCGTCACGGCACTCCAGCTCGACACCAAGCTCGACGGCATCCCGGCCGACGTCCTCGCTGGTGCGTTGACGCAGGCCAAGGAAGCCCGTCTGGCGATCCTCGAGGTGATGGCCGAGGCCATCACGCTCCCCGAGGAGATGTCGATCCACGCTCCGCGGATCATCACCGTGAAGATCCCCGTGGACAAGATCGGCGAGGTCATCGGGCCCAAGGGCAAGATCATCAACCAGATCCAGGACGACACCGGCGCCACGCTGAGCATCGAGGACGACGGCACGATCTACATCGGTGCGACCAACGGTGAGGCTGCGGAAGCGGCCAAGGCCGCGGTCAACGCGATCGCCAACCCGACGATGCCCGAGGTCGGCGAGCGCTACCTCGGCACCGTCGTGAAGACGACCAACTTCGGCGCCTTCATCTCGCTGATGCCCGGCAAGGACGGCCTGCTGCACATCAGCAAGCTGCGTGGCCTGGCCGGCGGCAAGCGGGTGGACGCGGTCGAGGACGTCGTCTCGGTCGGTCAGAAGATCCAGGTCCAGATCGCCGAGATCGACGACCGCGGCAAGCTCTCGCTGATCCCCGTCGAAGAGGGTTCCGCCTCGGCCGACGAGGCTTCTGAGGGATCCGAGGACGCTGCTGAGGGCACTGAAGACCAGTGACCCTGCTTTGAACAAGGTTGTAGCCAAGTCACGTGGTTCCCGGGGTCCGGGCGGTCTCGCGGCCGACCAGTCTCCGGGGACCACGTGCACGTTGCTGGCCACCCGGGACGACACCGATCAGGTTGTCTCCCGGGTGCGCCGCACCGTCCTGCCCGGGGGACTGCGTGTCATCACCGAGAACATGCCCGGTGTCCGCTCCGCGGCGATCGGCGTCTTCGTCGGGGTCGGCTCGCGCGACGAGGCAGCCACGCTGTCCGGCGCCTCGCACTTCCTCGAGCACCTGCTCTTCAAGGGCACTCCCACGCGTACGGCGATGGAGATCTCCTCGGCGCTGGACGCGGTCGGCGGCGAGTTCAACGCCTACACCGCCAAGGAGTACACCTGCTACCACGCCAGGGTGCTCGACGACGACCTGCAGATCGCGATCGACGTACTCGGTGACATGGTCACCAGCTCGCTCATCTCGTCCGAGGACGTGGAAGCCGAGCGTGAGGTGATCCTCGATGAGATCGCCATGCACGATGACGACCCCGATGACGTCGTCCACAACCTCTTCGCTTCGCACGCCTGGGCCGGCAGCCAGCTGGCGAAGCCGATCGCCGGCACCGCCGAGTCGATCCGCGTGCTCAACCGCACCCAGATCAACCGCTACTACCGCTCGCGTTATCGCGCCGACGTGATGACCGTGGCGGTGGCCGGCAACGTCGACCACGCGACGGTCGTGCGCCAGGTGCGGCGGGCGTTCGCGGGCAACGGATTCCTGACCTCCTCGGCGCGGCCGGCTGCGCCCAGACTGGGTGGCAGGTCACGTCCGGCCAAGCCAGGCGAGATCCGGGCCTCCCGCCCGTTCGAGCAGGTCAACGTCGTGCTCGGGATGCGTGGCGTGACCAGGTCCGACGCCCGCCGGCACACGCTCGGGGTGCTGAATGCCGCGCTCGGCGGCGGCTCGTCGTCGCGGCTCTTCCAGGAGGTCCGGGAGCGCCGCGGCCTGGCGTACTCCGTGTTCTCCTTCGCCTCCAGCTACTCCGACGCCGGGATGGTCGGTGTAGCGGTCGGCTGCCTGCCCAGCAAGGCAGACGAGGTACTCGAGGTGGTCCGCGCCGAGCTGCGCAAGATCGCGCAGGCCGGCATCGACGAGGACGAGCTCGCGCGCGGCAAGGGCCAGATGCGAGGTGGCGTGGTCCTCAGCCTCGAGGACAGCGGCTCGCGGATGACACGTCTCGGTGAGGCGGAGCTGTTCCAGGAGCGGATGCTCTCGATCGATGAGGTGCTGGCCCGGATCGACGCCGTCACCTGTGCCGGCGTACAGGAGCTCGCGGCCGAGCTGTTCAGCCAGCCCGAGACACTCGCGATCGTCGGTCCGTAATCGCGACCCGGCTCGTCCGCACGCTTTTCTGAGCTGACCCGGCTCATCCGCGCAGCTATCTGATGCTGACCCGGCTGGTATCGACCCGTGCCGAGCCGAACATCCTGCGCGTTGCGGCCGGGTCGACGGGCTGTCAACGCACCCAAGAGCCGGGTCAGCGTTGAAAAGGTGCGGGGACGAGCCGGGTCAGCGGAGCAGGGCGATCAGGAGGCCGGCGCAGGCGAGCGACCACAGCACGCTGGCGAACGAGCCGATGATGAAGCGCTCGGCGGCTCCTTCGCCTGGCGCCTTCAGCTCGGGATAGCGCGCGAGACCCTTCACGGCGAGGACGACGGCGAGACCTTCTGGCCATCCGACGACGACGGTGGTGAAGATCGCGGCGCGCTCCATCGCGCCGATCCACGCACCGCCGCGCAGGATCTCGCCGGCCTGCTCGACCGGGCCGCCCCCGTCGGCGCGGTGCAGCGCTGCAGCCGTCACCGGCCCACCGCCGAAGATCGCGAGCACACCGACCAGGACGATGAGCGTGCCGCGGAGGGCGTGGCCGGAGGCGACGTACGTCGGGTCGTAGAGCATCCACACGCCCAGTCCGATCAGGACCAGCGAGCCGAGGACGGCGCCGACGAGGTGGACCAGGGTCTTGTCGCTCAGCAGCCAGCCGGGAAGGGTGCCGGCGAGCGCGACCAGCAACAGCGCAATCGTCATCGGTCCTCCTTCCCAGTGAGCATCGTGCCAAGCAGTTGTCCGGCGAGCTTGGCGGCACGCCGTGACTCGACCAGCCCGGCCACCTGCGCGCGTTGTGAGACCGCGGGCTGGCTGATGCCGAGACGGGTCGCTGCTTCGGCGTAGGAGAGGCCCTGGTCGAGCAGGTCGGCGACCTCCCAGCCGCGCTCGCTGCGCCGACCGAGCAGGCCTGCCCAGAGCCAGAGCACGGTTTCGAACTGCTCCGCACGATAGGTGTCCGCGCCGACAACGTTGAGGCGTGCCGGGCTCTGCTTGGCCTTGTTGATCGCCTGACGGGCGAGCAGGAAGGCGTCGCCGCGGCCCGCGCGGGTGCTCCGGGGAAGCGGTTCCTCGACGGGGCCGATGCCGATGCCGATGTTCCAGCTGCCGCTGCGGACCAGCAGCGCAAGCCGGGTCATGGTGGCCGAAGGATCGGCCAGGATGCCCTGGACCTCATCGCCCGCCGTGCGTTCGAAGCGCCGGCTGATGGGCCCGGGTGCCTTGTCGTTGAGCAGCTCGAGGAGGTCGGGCACCAGGTCCACACTGGTGCGGCTGTCGCGCTGGTCGAGGGTGAGGACGACGTACGTCATGAGGTCTCCTAACCTATGTTCGCAACTATAAGTCTAAAACCTTATGAGTTCAACCATAAGCCAGTGGCCTATTTCAGTCGACGGTGCCGACAATGCCGACGGTGTCGACGGTGAGGACACCACTCGTCTCGACGTTCTCGACGTCCTGGCGGTTCTCCGGCAGGACGAGGCTCCACACGAAGTCCTGGGGCGTCACCAGGGGAGCAGTCACCTGCATCGCAAAGCGAACCGGCGTTCCCGGCGGCAGACAGGGCTGACCGCTCTCGGTCTTGAACGGCACGTCGGCACAGTTCAGCTGGTACGTCGCAACGCGGAGCGACGCTCCGGACAACGTGATCGTGTAGTCCGGACAGGGGTCGAGCACCACCCGGTTGGTCGCCATCAACGTCACCGCGAAGTTGGCCCGCTGACCCGGCAACGCGTGGGTCGTCATCATGTTGCTGCTCGCTCTCACCGACGCATAGGCGGTGTGCACCGAAGGGTCGCTTCGGTGTTCGGGCTGGAAGGTGTCGACCCCGATCGCCGACTTCCCCGTCGCCGGCAGGCCCTCGCACGCGGGTGCCACCCCGAAACCGGTGAGCAGCAGGGTGCCAGCTCCGTCGGCCAGGGTGATCCGGATCTGGTCGTTCGTGACGGGCGGGGCGCACCAGTTCGCCCAGCTCAGCTGCAGCAACCCGGTGCTGGTGGAGGAGACCAGGGCCGGGTGTCGGTAGACCGCGTCGTCCGTACGCCGGGCCAGCGGGATCCCGCTGTCGTGTCCGCGGGTCAGCGGCTCGACCTGCGGATAGCCCGACAGGCTGCACGGGTCGCCGGTCGCCGAGGTGATCGTCACATTCATGTATCTGGTGCCGCCCGCGCCGCCGGTGTCCGTGCTCGTCCTGAGCTGGGCCGCCCGGCACGGTGCGACGGCCGCGGCGATCGCGGGATCGGGCCGGGCCGGCGTGCTCCTCATCGGGATCTCCGGATGGGTGGCCGGCAGCGGTCGCCATGGGACGAGGATGCTCGTGCGGTCCGACGGGTCCGGCACCGGGTTGTTGAGCTGGGCGATCTTGACGCCCGCGATCACGGCCGCGACGGCGACGACAACGGCGGCGACCGCCAGCCAGGGCGACCTCGTCTCCGGTCCCGCGGGATCGACCGACAGGGGAGCCGACTGCGCCGCACGCCATCGGCCGGCGTACTCGGTCAGGCAAGTCTCGACCGGATCGCGTGAACCGGTCGTCGCCCAATCATTGAGGGAGTCATTGAGGGAGGTATTGAGGGAGTCATCGCGGGAGACATCTTCGGGTCCTGGAGGTTCGTCGAGGAGGTCGCGCAGCCGTGCCCGGGCGTGGTGCAGAGTCGCCTTGACCGTGCCGGGAGCGCACCTCGCCACCTCGGCGCAGGCGGCCACGTCGAGGCCGACGAAGTGGTGCAGGTTCACCACCAGCCGTTGCCGCTCGGTCAGCCGGGCAATGGCCCGTTCGAGACCCAGGTCGGCCGGAGCGAGCTCGACAGTCGCGCCGCTGTCGCGGAGGTCGCCGATCGGGCCAGTCCGACGGCTCCGGGTGCGGCGCCCGTGGTCGGCGAGGATCGCAAGCAGCCAGCCGGACGGAGTGTCTCGGGACGGATCGAAGGTCGACCACCGGTGCCACGCCCGGACGAGGGCGTCCTGGACGACGTCGTCTCGCTCCGACCGTGCGACCAGCCGCCCGGCAAACCGCGACATCGCCGGCAGATGGGGCGCGACCCAGTCCGCGAAGTCGCGGTCGGAGTCCGGTTCGACCATCAGGCGTCCTTCGGTCAGGCCCCCCTCCACCGTAGGTGTACGCCGACCGAACGCCTCCTGGTTGGACGGTGTTTGTTCCGGGTCCCGGCCCGATAGATTGACCCGCGTGAGCATGCTGCGAGTGGGAGTACTGGGCGCCAAGGGCAAGGTCGGCCGTGAGGTCTGTACGGCGGTTGACGCCGCCGCCGACCTGGAGCTCGTCGCGGCCATCGACCAGGGCGATGACCGTGACGCGCTTCTCGGCAAGGGCGCCGAGGTGATCGTCGACTTCACCCACCCGGACGTGGTGATGGGCAACCTGGAGTTCTGCATCAGGAACGGCATCCACGCGGTCGTCGGTACGACCGGCTTCGACGAGGGTCGACTCGAGCAGCTGCGCGGCTGGCTCGCCGATTCGCCGAAGACCGGCGTCCTCGTGGCACCCAACTTCTCCATCGGCGCGATCTTGATGATGCGGTTCTCGGCCGAAGCGGCCAAGTTCTACGAGTCCGTCGAGATCGTCGAGCTGCACCACCCCGACAAGGCAGATGCGCCCTCCGGTACCGCACGTCGTACGGCGCAGCTGATCGCCGCCGCCCGCAAGGAGGCCGGGCTCGGTCCCAGTCCCGATGGCACCACGACCTCGCTCGACGGCGCGCGTGGCGCAGACGTCGACGGCGTACGTGTGCACGGCCTGCGCATCAGTGGCCTGGTCGCCCACCAGGAGGTCATCCTCGGCGGGTCGGGGGAGACACTCACGATCCGGCACGACTCACTGGACCGCGTCTCGTTCATCCCAGGAGTCCTCCTCGGCGTGCGGCAGATCGCCGCCAACCCGGGCCTCACCGTCGGCCTCGAGAGCTTCCTCGACGACGGCTCCTAGCACCACTGGTTCTGCAGCCGATTCGATGGTGGTTCAGCACCGGATTGTCGGTGGCGCCTGCGAGGCTGTTCGACATGTCCATTGCGCCCAACTTCTCCATCGTCACGCTCGGCGTCGCGAACGTCTCCCGGTCGGCCGAGTTCTATCGCGCGCTCGGCTGGGAGCAGGTCCGGTCCGAGAGCGACGGCATCACCTGGTTCCGGACCTCGGGCACCTGGCTCGGCCTCTATGGCTACGACCTGCTGGCCCAGGACGCCGCTGTCGAGCCGGTGGCGCAGTCCGCGCTTCCGGCCTACCGCGGGATCACGCTGGCGATCAACCTGCCGACCGAGGCCGACGTCGACGCCGCCTTCGAGGTGGCGGCCGCGGCCGGTGCGCCGATCATCAAGGCCGCCCATCGCGCCGAGTGGGGTGGCTACTCCGGCTACTTCACCGACCCCGACGGCAATCTCTGGGAGCTCTGTTTCAACCCGGGCTTCCCGATCGACGCGGCCGGCCGCATCGACATTCCGAAGGGCTGACGGTCCCGGTCACCAACCCGGAAAGGCCAGTCGCAGCAGGGCCGCTGTTGCGGCCGCGACGAAGACGACGACGAGGAACGGCGCCCGCAGCAACAGCGCGATGAAGGCGGCGCCGAGGCCGGCGAGTCGTGCGTCGATGACGAGGTGTTGGCCGTTGTTGCCGCCCTTGGCGAGCACCTGGACGCCGATCAGTGCGGCGAGCAGAGCCACCGGGAGAAGATCCGCGATCCGGCGTACGACGGGACGCTCGAGCACGGCCGGCGGGACCGACAACCCTCCGAGCTTGAGCACGTAGCAGCCGACGGCGCAGGTGAGGACGGCGAACCAGATCATCGCGTCATCAGCCCCATCCCGAGGGCGACGACGGCGGCGGCCAGGACCGGCACGCCCGAAGCCGTGAACGAGACCAGGGAGATCGCCAGGGCCGCGCCCAGCACGGCGACCAACCGGTTGCGGGTCGTGGTCAGGCGCGGCCACAGCAGTGCGAGGAACGCGCCGCCGACGGCGGAGTCGAGGCCGTAGGTGCGCGGGTCCCCGAGCGCGTTGCCGGCGAGAGCGCCGGCGAGGGTGGCAAGGTTCCAGAAGACGAAGACGGCCAGACCCGTGGAGAGGAACCCGACCCGGGCCTCCTCCGAGGTCTCGCGGGTCACGCTCATCGCGGTGGACTCGTCGATCAGGAGCTGCGCGGCAGCCGCTCGCCGTACCCCGGTCCAGCCGAGCAGCGGCGCGAGCCTGAGTCCGTAGAGCGTGTTGCGGGTGCCGAGCATCAGGCCGGTCGCAGCACCGAACATCGGTGCCCCGCCTGACGCAATCACTCCGACCAGCGCGAACTGCGACGCGCCGGTGAAGACCAGCAAGGACAGCGCACAGCTCTGCCAGACATTCAGCCCACTGGTGACCGAGATGGCGCCGAAAGAGAGCCCGTAGGCGCCGGTGGCGATGCCGACTGCCAGGCCATCGCGGACGATCGACCGGTGAGCGCTCTGCACCCCTAGCGGATGCGCTTGTGCCGGAAGTCGTGCACCAGGACGTACGCCGCGAGCAGCCCGACGCACGCTCCGAGGAACGCGCCCGTGAGGGGCAGGACCTCCGTGCGGGAGGCGAACCACAGGCCGAGCGCGAGGAAGACGAGGATGGCGATCAGGGTGAGGCGGTGGCGGTACATCGCAGGAAGTGGTCCTAGCACTGTTCCCCCCAGTTGACAGCGGAGTCGTCGGTTTCCGGAACTGACTCCACCATACGAAGGCACTGCAAGGGAAGAGCGGGAGCGACGCGCTGCCGGCCGCTACCCCAGGTCACAGTGCAGCCGGATCTGCTTGACGGTGACCGTGCCGTCGCCCACGAGGTCGAGGGTGCGGTGAGCGCCGTCGGGCCCCCAGCCGCCGTCGGTGAGGAAACCCCGCAGAGCATCGTCACTCGCGGCCAGCCAGGTCACGGCACGGGTGAACCGGTCCGCCTTGAGGGTGTCGACGCAGGCCTGCATCAGCCGGGAGCCGTGGCCGGCGCCGCGCTGGTGCGGGTCGACGGTGAGGTCGGTGACCTCGCCGTCGGAAACCGGGTCGCAGTCGGGGTCGTTGGCCGGCCCGGTGAGCGCGAAGCCGGTGACGAGGTTGCGTTCCAGGGCGACCAGCACCCGGTTGCGGGCATCCGCCGGCTTGGCAAGCGCGGCCTCCCAGCCGGCGGTCAGTGGGTCGACGTCCATCGAGTCCAGCAAGTCGGCCGGCAGCAGTTCGGCGTACGACGTCCGCCAGGCCCGCACCTGGACGGCCGCGATCGCCCGTGCGTCATCGGCCCACGCGACCCGGACCGAAACGTCAGCATTCATGGCAACCATCCAACCAGCACCGGTAACGGCCGATACGTTTGGCCGGTGAGCGCGACCCTGACGGCCATCAACCGGTTCCCGGTGAAGTCGTGCCGGGGCGAGGCGCTCTGGTCCGCAACGGTCGAGCCGTGGGGCCTTGCGGGTGACCGGCGGTGGATGTTGGTCGACGCGGACGACGCCGTCGTCACGGCCCGCGAGCACCCGCGACTCGTCCTCACCGTCCCGGTGATCACTGCGGACGGCTTGCACCTGACCCATCCGGATCTGGACCC
Organism: Marmoricola sp.; assembly: GCA_025965195.1. Taxonomy (GTDB): domain Bacteria; phylum Actinomycetota; class Actinomycetes; order Propionibacteriales; family Nocardioidaceae; genus Marmoricola. The sequence goes on along the minus strand of JAOPXK010000055.1, from coordinate 5,360 downwards.
GCTCGATGTGGTGGTGCCGCCCGGGTCGTCGCGGCAACCGGTGCAGGTCTGGAAGAGCGTGGTGACGGCGTCCGTCGCGGACCACGGTGCGAGTGCGTGGTTCAGCAAGATCGCGGGCGAGCCGGTGCGACTGGTTCACCTCGACGACCCGACGCAGCGGGCGACGAACCCGGAGTTCAGCCGCCACACCGACCGGGTCTCGTTCGCCGACGGCTATCCGTTGCTGCTGACCACAACGGAGTCGCTGGCGGCACTCAACGAGTTCATCGCCGACGGCCCGCTGTCCGGCGAAGGCCCGCTGCCGATGACGAGGTTCCGGCCGAGCATCGTCGTGGAGGGTGCTGGCCCGGCCTGGGTGGAGGACGGCTGGCGGCGCGTCCGGATCGGTGCCGCGGAGTTCCGGGCGGTGAAGGGCTGCGACCGCTGCGTGCTCACCACGATCGACCCGGTGACCGCGGCGAGGGGCAAGGAGCCGATCGCGAGCCTCGGGCGGCACCGCAGGTGGGACGGCAAGACCTGGTTCGGGATGAGCCTGGTGCCCGACCATCCGGGAGCGGTGATCTCGGTGGGCGATCCGGTCGAGATCCTCGAGGCCGTCGACGCACCTGACGGGCCGCCGCGACCGGCCTCAGCCGGGTAGTCCGAACGCCTCGCCCGAGGCGTCGTTACGACGGGGGAGCCAGCGCCGGGTCGTCGATGGTCTGCACGTCGGCGAGTCCGAGCACGCCGACCAGGCTGATCACCAGCCCGGCCACCGCCACGACCGCCCAGCCCTGTCGGATGTTGTCGCCCAGCCAGACGACTCCGAGGATCGCCGGCACCACCGTCTCGGCGAGCACCAGGGGAGCGGTCGAGGCCGTCGCGGTGATCCGTTGCAGGGCGACGGAGTAGAGCCAGAACCCGAGCAGGCCGTAGAGACCGACCGTCGCGGCGGCCAGCAGCGTGGACACGTCCCAGTCGGACTCGGTCAGGGCTCGCGTGGCGAGCGGGATCCCGGCATACGCGAGGCCGCTCAGCCAGGCCAGTGCGATGCCGCCCGCGGGTTCGGGACGGCGTACGGCGACCAGGCCGGCCAGCGTGATGGCGACCGCGCCGACGTAGAGCGCAACGGTCTTGTTGGTCGTGAACTGGCCATGGCCCGCATCGCCGGATGCCAGTGCCAGCAGGGCGAGACCACCACATGCGGCGGCGGCTGCGGCCCAGTGCCGGGGCGTGAGCCGCTCACGGAGGTAGAGCACCGATGTCACGGCGGTCACGACCAGGGAGGCGGCGATCACGGCTTGCACGAGATACAGCGGCAGGTACTTGATCGCGACCAGGTGCAGCCCCCAGCCGATCAGCCCGATGACCACCACCAGCACCATCGCGACATCGGTGACCAGCGCTTTCGCGAGTGGCCACAGGCCGTCGCCGGGATCCGGGAGACGGCGTACGGCGATGGCCTGCAGCACGCTGGTGAGCCCGTAGAGGATGGCCGCGAAGGCGGCGCAGAGCAGGCCGATCAGCATGCTCGAGAGCATGACACGGTGGGCGTTCCACGGAGCGGTCGGCGCCCGGGTTTAGGTTGGTCGCATGCGGACCTACCTCGACCTCGTGCAGCGGATCCTCGACGAGGGCGTGGAGAAGTCCGACCGCACCGGCACCGGCACCTACAGCGTGTTCGGTCATCAGATGCGGTTCGACCTCAGCCAGGGTTTTCCACTGGTCACCACCAAGAAGGTGCACACCCGGTCGGTGTTCGCCGAGCTGCTCTGGTTCATGCGCGGCGACACCAACGTGAAGTGGCTGCAGGACCGTGGCGTCTCGATCTGGGACGAGTGGGCGGATGCCCAGGGCGACCTCGGCCCGATCTACGGCTATCAGTGGCGGTCCTGGCCGGCCCCTGACGGACGACACATCGACCAGCTGACCCAGGTGGTCGACCAGATCAGGAGCAACCCCGACTCACGTCGGCACATCGTGTCCGCGTGGAACGTTGCCGACCTCCCCGACATGGCGCTGGCGCCGTGCCACGCGATGTTCCAGTTCTATGTCGCCGACGGGAAGCTCAGCTGCCAGCTCTACCAACGCTCGGCCGACGTCTTCCTCGGAGTGCCGTTCAACATTGCGTCGTACGCCCTGCTCACGCACATGGTCGCCCAGATCACCGGCCTCGAGGTAGGTGACTTCGTGCACACACTCGGCGACGCGCACCTCTACGCCAACCACCTCGACCAGGCCCGGCTGCAGCTGACCCGCGAGCCGCGAGCGCTGCCGACGCTGCGGCTCGATCCGGCGGTGACGACCCTGGACGGTTTCGATCTCGACCACATCAGCATCGAGGGCTACGACCCGCACCCCGGGATCAAGGCGCCGATCGCGGTATGACATCGGCGGTTGGGCCTGTCGAGACCACGGGCAAGAAGATCGTGATGGTGGCTGCGGTCGCCGACAACGGCGTGATCGGGCTGGACGACAACATCCCCTGGAAGATCCCCGAGGACCTCGCGCACTTTCGCGCGGTGACGCGGGGCAACACCGTGATCATGGGGCGTCGGACGTTCGAGGGGATCGGGCATCCGCTGCCGTATCGCAGCAACGTGGTGATGACCCGCGACCCGGACTGGTCGGCCGACGGCGTCTTCGTCGCTCACGACCTCGATGAGGCGATTGCGCTGGCCCAGGACTTCGCGGGCGACCTGATGGTGATCGGCGGCGCACACGTGTACTCCGTGGCGATGGACCGGGCCGACACCCAGATCCTCACCGAGGTGCACCGCTCACCCGAGGGCGACACGCACTACCCGGAGTTCGACCGCTCCGGGTGGACCGAGACCAGGCGCGAGCCCCACGACGGCTTCGAGTTCGTCTGGCTGGAGCGCAGCCGCTGATCCTCAGCCCTCGGTCGCGACCTCGAGCGAGATGGCTTCCTGGTCCTTGCCGAAGAGCACGGCGTACGTCGCTCCGGCGATCAATGCACCGACCAGCGGCGCCAGGATGAACGCCCAGAGCTGGCCGATCGGACCTCCACCGGCGAACAGGGCCGGGCCGATCGAGCGGGCCGGGTTGACCGAGGTGTTGTCGACCGGGATCGCGATCAGGTGGATCAGCGTGAGGGCCAGGCCGATCGCGAGAGGCGCGAAGCCCTTCGGCGCACGGGTGTCCGTCGCTCCGAGGATGATGTAGAGGAAGAACGCGGTCAGCACGACCTCGATGATCAGCACGGACAGCAGTGAGTAGCCGGCCGGGGAGTGGTCGCCGTACCCGTTGGTGGCGAAGCCGCTGTCGTGGGCGCTGAAACCGTCCCGGCCCGATGCGACGGCGAACAGGACGGCCGCCGCTGCGATGGCCGCAACGACCTGGGCCCCGACGTACGCCGGAACGTCCTTCCAGTCGAAGCGCTTTCCCATGGCGAGCCCGACCGTCACCGCCGGGTTGAAGTGCCCGCCGCTGATGTGTCCGACGGCGTAGACCATCGTCAGCACGGTGAGGCCGAAGGCCAGGGCGACGCCGTAGTAGCCGATCTTGTCGCCTGCGAGGACGGCTGCCCCGCAACCACCGAAGACGAGCCAGAAGGTGCCGAAGAACTCGGCCGAGAGTCGTTGGGTCATGGTGTGCATGAGTAGCTCCTCATCCGTCGCTGCGCTGCGTCGAACCGCTTGCATCGACGATCTCTCCGGGAAGCTCGTGGATGACCACGCCACGCCGGGCTGGACGCGCGTTCTCGCATCGCGGAGCCTGATGGGAACGGTCGGGCCGAGCGACCGATAACCTAGGTGCATGAGTCTTCCCGCTGCCCCGTTCGGTCGGGTGCTGACCGCAATGGTCACGCCGTTCGCTGCGGATGGATCGGTTGACCTCGACGCCGTACAGAAGGTGGCGACGCATCTCGTCGACAACGGCAACGACGGTCTCGTGGTGTCCGGCACGACAGGCGAGGCTCCCACGACCACCCTCGAGGAGGACGGCGAGATCCTGCGCGCCGTCATCGCCGCGGTCGGGGATCGCGCGAGCGTGGTTGCCGGCATCGGGACCAACGACACCCGCCACTCGATCCAGCTGAACCAGCAGGCGCAGCAGATCGGCGCCGACGGCGTCCTGCTCGTCACGCCGTACTACAACAGGCCCACCCAGGACGGCCTGGTCGCGCACTTCCAGGCGATCGCGGCCGCCGGCGACCTGCCGATCATGCTCTACGACATCCCCGCTCGGGCCGGCACGACGATCGCCCCGGAGACCTATGCCCGGGTTGCGGCGGACAAGAAGTTCGTGGCCGTCAAGGACGCGGTCGGTAACCTCTTCCGCGGCGTCAAGATCATGCGTGAGACCGGGCTGGCGTTCTACTCGGGCGACGACGTGATGAACCTCGGCTGGCTGACCCATGGTGGTGTCGGCATCGCGTCGGTCGTCGCCCACGTCGCCGGCAACAGGTACGCCGAGATGGTTGCCTGCGTCGACAAGGGCGACGTACCGGGCGCGCTCGCGATCTACGGTGACCTTGCTCCGCTCGTCGACGTGGTGATGAACCGGGTCCAGGGCGTGATGACCGCAAAGGCCGGTCTCCAGCTCCTCGGCGTACTCTCCAACAGGGCCGTACGGCTCCCGCTCGTCCAGGCCGACGACGCGACCGTCGACGCCCTCCGTGAAGCAATGACGACAGCAGGTCTCCTTTCGTGAGCCATCCGCATCCCGAGCTCTCCGCACCACCGGCACTTCCGAAGGGCGGTCTTCGCGTCATCGCGCTCGGCGGCCTCGGCGAGGTCGGTCGCAACATGACCGTCTTCGAGTACGACGGCCGGCTGCTGATCGTCGACTGTGGGGTGCTCTTCCCCGAGGAGAACCACCCGGGTGTCGACCTGATCCTTCCGGACTTCGATGCGATCCGGGACCGGCTCGACCAGGTCGAAGCACTGGTGCTGACGCACGGCCACGAGGATCACATCGGCGCTGCGCCGTACCTCCTGCGCGAGCGGAGCGACATCCCGCTCGTCGGCTCGCAGCTGACCCTGGCCCTGCTCGGCGGCAAGCTGCGCGAGCACCGGATCAAGGACGTCCAGCAGCACATCGTCGCCGAAGGGGAGAAGCTCACCTTCGGCCCGTTCGAGCTCGAGTTCGTCGCAGTCAACCACTCCATCCCCGACGCACTGGCGGTCGCGATCAGGACCGGCGCCGGGCTGGTGCTGCACACCGGCGACTTCAAGATGGACCAGCTCCCGCTGGACGGCCGGATCACCGACCTGCGCGCGGTCGCCCGGCTCGGACAGGAGGGCGTGGACCTGTTCCTCACCGCCTCGACCAACGCCGAGGTCCCTGGCTTCACCACGTCCGAGAAGGACATCGCTCCGGTCCTCGACCGGGTCTTCCACACCAGCGCCAAGCAG
>JAOPXK010000040.1 GCA_025965195.1 Marmoricola sp. | reverse complement strand
TCTCGAACCTTGACGGTCATCTCCTGGAGCTCTTTGAGCGCTACAGGTCCATCGAGTCCGAGAGTCAACTGATAGTGCGCGGTGTCGCCAGGGTTCAAGGGCTCAATCCTCGCGGTGAACTGAGGCGTCAACTCGTCATGACGCCGTGCCGCCTCGAGGGCGGTCAGCTCGCCGCTGGCATTCGCAGACGATGCTGCGGCCCTCCAAGCCATCGTGGCGGCGACGGCGCTGGCCAGCGTTGCTACGGCGGCGACCCAGGTCGCGACGACATCCGAGGACATGACGTCGATTGTGCCCGGTCAGCGCCGGCTAAGCCGCAGTGACGACCTGCGCGGTGACCGTGGCGACGGCTGAGCATTGGATGCATATCGGATGCAACCCCAAAACGAAACAGCCCCCGAATCCTGCATAACTGCAGGTCAGGGGCTGTTTTACTATCGGTGGGCGATACTGGGTTCGAACCAGTGACCTCTTCGGTGTGAACGAAGCGCGCTACCACTGCGCCAATCGCCCGGGATGATGCGCGGGAAACAGTAGCGCAGGTGTCGAGTGAACTCACATTCAGGCCGGCCCGGCGACGATCGCGAATTTTTGCCACCTAGGGCCTCGCCTGGATCCGACCTCCTGGCGCTGGGACTAGACCAGCAGCGTGGCGAAAGTAGACCGGTGGGCCCTGAATTGGGGCACAAACGCCGATCGTCCTGCCGAACCGGGCCGATTCCATCAAACTTTCTGGGTTGCATCCGGCCGCCTCGTTGCCGGATGCAGGGGGTCTCGGATTGGTGAGAGGCAAGGCAGTGAACAAATCGCCTGACGTCGGTCAGCTGGTGACCGCGCACGTACGTCTGGAGCTCGGTGAGCCGGAGGGGGAACCGAGCGCAATGGACTCGGACCTGACCTACGACCCGGCCGATCCGTACGCCCTGACGATGATCTTCAAGACCGGCACTGTGCCGGTGCGATGGACATTCGGCCGCGACCTGCTGCTCAACGGCATCTACGAGCCGACGGGTGAGGGCGATGTGCACGTCTGGCCGTGCCTTGGCTCCGACGGCTCGGCAGTGGTCATCTTCGAGCTCAACTCCCCGGACGGCGATGTGTTCGTCCAGGCGAGCTCGCGCGACGTCAGCCAGTTCGTCAACGCGATGCTCGTCTCGGTGCCCGAAGGTACCGAGGGCAACCACGTCGACCTGGACGCGGAGCTGAGCGGGTTCTTCAGCGCCTGACGGCTAAGGGTCGAGGTTCTCGCGTTCACTGTTCGCCCAGGTCTGCATCGCGTCGCGCGTCACCGGCCCCGGTGCATCGAGCGCCCGCCCATCACAGCTGTGCACGCCCTGGATGTCGCGGGTGGTCGAGGCGAGGAAGATCTCCTCGGCGCGTTCGAGGACCTCGACCGGCTCATCGATCTCCTTGGCGCCGTACCACTCGAGCACGAGGGCACGGCTGATGCCGGCCAGGCAGCCGGCCGCAAGGGTCGGGGTGCGTAGCTCGCCGTCGACGACGTAGAAGACGTTGGAGCCGGTGCCCTCACAGAGGTTGCCGACGGTGTTCGCGAAGATCGCCTCGGTCGCACCGCGCTCCTCGGCGTAGGCCAGAGCAATGACGTTCTCGGCGTACGACGTGGTCTTCATGCCGGCCAGGGCGCCACGCTCGTTGCGGGGCCAGGGAACCGTGACCACCGACGTCGTCGGATCCCAGGCGCCCATCGGAGCAGCGACCACGATCAGCGTCGGCACGGCATCACCGCGACCCGACCCCAGCGGCGCCGGTCCCCCGGTCAAGGTGATCCGGAGGCGGCCGAGAGGCAGGTCCTGACCGGTGAGTACGGCGTCCACGGCGCCTCGCAGGGTCGCGTCATCCGGCTCCGGGAGGCCGAGCCCACGGGCCGACGTACCGAGTCGGGCAAGGTGGCGCGTCAGCGCGAACGGCTGGCCGTCGACGATCTTGACGGACTCGAAGACACCGTCCCCGACCGTGACACCGTGGTCGCTGACCGCGAGCGCGGGAGCGTTCGGGTCGGCAAGGAGTTGACCGTTGATCCAGCTGCGCATGCACTGAGATTAGTACGTACAGCAACAGGTTTCGGAGTGTGCGACGCGCCGATTCGGCCCCAAATTGGAGGATAGGTAGGCATCCGATATGGTTCTCTTCGCACCGCCGGTTAACGCCGGTGCATGCGGACATAGCTCAGTTGGTAGAGCGCAACCTTGCCAAGGTTGAGGTCGCGAGTTCGAGTCTCGTTGTCCGCTCGGAGAATGTTTTAGCCTCCACGGTGGAGTGGCCGAGAGGCGAGGCAACGGACTGCAAATCCGTCTACACGGGTTCAAATCCCGTCTCCACCTCGATTGCTCGGGATCCCTGCACTATGGGATCTTGTGCAGCACGGGCGATTGGCGCAGTGGTAGCGCGCTTCCCTGACACGGAAGAGGTCACTGGTTCAAACCCAGTATCGCCCACCAGATAAGTACAGGTCAGAGGCCGGTTTCAGGAAACTGAGACCGGCCTCGTGCCATGTACGTGCGACATCGAAATCTCTTGTCTGCGGTCGGTCTCACCCGTACGCCGCGGTCAAATCGGGTGCGGCGCGACCCACGGGTCGGTGTCGGTCACGTGAGCGACGAACAGCATCCCCTGAGGATCGAAGAACGCGGCCGTCAGCAGGCGGTCGGTCTGCTTCACCAGCGAGATGCCGCCACCGGGCGTGGCGGGTTGCCCGCCGATCCGCACCGGCGGGTTCCACGGCTCGTTGTTCACCACGTGTGCCACCCGCATGAAGCCGTCGCCATCGAGGAACGCGGCAGTGAGGATGTTGTCGGTTTGCTTGGCGAGCGCGACGTGCCCTCCCGGCGCACCGACGTGCTCGCCTACACGCACTGGTGGATTCCAGAGGTCGGTGCCGTCGACGTGAGCCACGCAGAAGAAGCCGTCACGGTCGATGAAGGCCGCGGTCATGGTGATGTCGTTCTGCTTGGTCATCGCGATCCCGCCACCGGGGAAGCCACCAGGTACGCCGACCCGGAATGGCGGTTTCCACTCTCCGTTGCCGACCACGTGCGCGACCGAGAAGAACCCCTCACGGTCGGTGGACACCGCTGTGAAGACCTCGTCGGTCTGCCGGCAGGCAGCGACGACGGCACCGGGCTGGCCGCCGGGGTCGCCCACCCGGAAGGGTGCGTTCCACTGCCCGTCGTCCACGACGTGCGCGACCGAGAAGAATCCGTCGCGGTCCACGAAGGTAGCGGTGAAGACGTCATCGTTCTGCTTCTCCAGACAGACTCCCCCACCGGGCTGACCGCCCGGCCCACCTACCGGGAACGGCAGCTTCCACGGCCCGTTGTTGACCTTGTGCGCGATCTGGAGCACTCCGTTGGTGTCGGTGTAGGCGCCGGTGACGGTCATCGCCGACTGCCGGGACTCCGCCACGTGGGCCCGCGCCGGTGCAGGGGGTCCGCCGATCACGATGCCGGGATTCCAGACGCCGGCTTCGACGACCCAGGCGACGCTGAGGATCCCGTTGAGGTCCACGTAGAGGCAGTCGGTGGTGCCGAACTGCTGGTTCAAGGCGACGGGGGTGCCGGGGAGGGCGACCTGCCCGCGGTAGAGGGAGTCGACCGCGGCCACGTCGCCCGGGCTGGGGGTGTTGGCGGTGCCAATCCCGGCACAGGCCGGCCCGAGCGGGGTGAGCGTGTTGCCCGCCCCTGGCCGCGCAAAGGCCGTCGGTCCATAGTGCATGATCGACGTGCAGTCGTAGGGATTGAGTGGGATGCCGTCGGTGATGATCTGGAAGTCCTTGGCATTGAACGCGACGGCGCCGCCGTTGAACCTCACGAAGCTCTCCCGATCGGGTCGCTGGTGTTCGTGGAAGAGCCCCAGCGCGTGCCCGATCTCGTGCACGATGCTCCGCGCGCTGAACGTCCCGGACCGGATCGGTCCGGGTGGCGCCCAGGCACCGGTTCCCTTGACCGACCCGGCCACGAATCGTCCGGTGTTGTCGACACCCGCTGCCACCAGGACATCGTGCAGTTTGGCCAGGTGCACGCGGGCGCCCGCGGGAAACGGTCGGCCGCCCAGCTGCACGGGCGCGTTCCAGGGACGGGTCCCATCGACGTGCGCGACCGAGAGGATGCCGGTGCTGTCGACGAAGGTCGCGGTGAGCACGTCGTCGGTCTGCTTCGCCAACGAGATCGGGGCGCCGGGGGTGCCCTGCTGACCACCGATCTTCACCGGCTTGTTCCAGGGCTCGGTCTCCACGACGTGCGCCACGCACATGGCGCCTGCGGTGTCGAGGAAGGTCGCGGTGAGGATGTCGTCGGTCTGCTTGATCAACGAGACGTTCGCTCCCGCTGGCCCATGCTCGCCACCGATGTTCACCGGCGGGGTCCACGGGTCGGTCCCGACCACGTGGGCGACCGAGAGCACGCCAACTGCGTCGACGAACAGGGCGACCAGGATGTCGTCGGTCTGCTTGGCCAAGGTGACCGGGGCACCGGGCGGTCCGGTCACCCCGCCCATCGGCACGGGCGGGTTCCAGTCGCCAGTGCCGACCACGTGAGCCACGGAGAGTATCCCGTCGGAGTTCAGGAAAAGGGCGACCAGGATGTCGTCGGTCTGCTTGGCCAGCGCTACCGGCGTACCGGGCCGGCCGATGGGGTCGCCCACCCGGAAGGGGGCGTTGAAGGGTCCGTCCCCCTCCGCGAACGCGATGGAGAGGAATCCCCCTCCGTCGATGAATGCCCCGACCAGGATGTCGTCGGTCTGCTTCGCCAGCGTGACCCAGGCGCCGGGTGGATCCACCCGGGCACCGACCCGCACCGGCGGCTCCCACGCCCCGGTCTGGACGACCCGCGCGACGGCGAAGACGCCGTCGGCGGTCACGAACGTCGCGACCAGGACGTCGTCGGTCTGCTTCGCCATCGTGACCCGCCCGTTGGCCACGCCGCTGACACCGGGCACCGCTGTGGGGAGCCGCCAGAAGCCTTCCTCGTCCATCCACGCGACCATGAACGTTCCGGTGGTGTCCAGGAGCGCAGCGGTGAGAACGTCGTCGGTCTGCGGGATGAGGGCGACCTCGGTCGCCGTGGCCGCGGCAGCCACGGGGTCCGTGACGAGCGCGCACGAGATCGTCCGGGTCCCGCCGTTGAACCCGACGCCGGAGTTGCAGGCGCCGACGTTGGGTCCGAACAGGATGAAGGCGTCGTCCCCGGGCCGGCGCGGGACGATGGTCACCACCGCCGTCGCGTTCCAGGCGTTGACGGCCTGGTTGATGGCCGCCTGCGCCGCACTACCGGGCGGGAACACGCTGTTGTTGATCTCGAACGGCACCTGTCGGTTCGGCCAACGGGCGCCAGGTCGGTCGGAGATCGTGAAACCCATGGCGAAATCACCTCGAGGACTCATCCGCGACGCTAGTCGTGGCAGCCTCCGCAGTCATCGCCTGAATTGGTGTCGGCCCGCCCTACTCATGCTCGCCCTCGCCCGCGTGCGCCATCCAGTTGGGGAGCGGCGGAGTGCGAGGAGCTGTTCAGGGCAGTGAGCTGCTGGCCGTTCGGCAGCTCGGGGTTGACCTTGGTCGTGATGGTCTTGTGGATGCCTTCCGGCTCCGCGTTCACCCTGATCGTTGACCGCCTTGGCACAACGGGTAAGAACCTCCCGGTTCGCGCAGCGCGAGCTCTAGCATCCTCGCGCTCAGGGGAGTAAGCAGGGATCAACCGGCGGTGCCGGATCGGGTGCTGCCACACCTAGAGAGGAGTGGGCCATGCACGCACGTTCCACCACGTTCAACGGGAGGCCCAGCAACATCGACGACGGCATTGCGTTCGTCAAGGACGAGGCCGGTCCCTTGCTCGACACGATCGAGGGCTGTCGCGGCGTCTCGATGCTGGTCGATCGCGAGACCGGGCTGTGCATCGCCACCAGTTCATGGGAGAACGAGGAAGCCATGAGCGCCAGCGATGAGCAACTTCGCCCCATCCGCGATCGCGGGCGGGAAATCCTCGGCGGCTCCATGCAAGTGGACGACTGGGAGATCGCGGTCATGCACCGCACCAATCACGGCGAGTGCTGCCGAGTGAGCTGGTTGGAGGGCGACCTCGACGCAATGACGGAGACGTTTCGCGCCGGGATCGTTCCCGATCTCGAGCAGACTCCTGGGTTCTGCAGCGCCAGCCTGCTGGTGAACCGGGCGGGCGGCGTGGGCTGCGCCACCACGGTCTGGGAGACCCGCGCTGCGATGGAGGCGAGCCGTTCGTCGGCCGACGAGATGCGCAGCCGGACCGCCAGTGAAGCCGGCGGGAAGATCGCCGACGTACACGAGTTCGAACTCGCCTACGCGCACCTGCACGTCCCTGAGATGGCCTGACGACCGCCACTTCCGACCGAGCCCGTCGCCAGGCGGGCCCGGCCGACGCGGTCATCAGCGTGTAGTCATCGCCCTGATTTGGTGCCTGCCCACCCTGCTCAGGTGGGCTCGGCCTCGCCGCAGTTCAGGAACCACATGCCCGGCCCGTTGAGGGCCTCGGACAGCGGAGACCAGCCGCAGGCCGCGGGATCGCCGGACTTCAGGTACTGCTCCATCTCAGCAGCGGCCCACTGGACGAACGTCTGGGCCTGGGTGTCGGAGAGACCCGGGCGGATCGTTGCGGAGGTCCACAGGCCCTCGGGGATCGTGCGAACGCAGAGCTGACCGATCTGGTGGGGCTCGAGCAGGTCGTTCAGGCTTTCGTCGACCACTACGTCGATCTCGACGCTCATAGGGACCTCCGTTTCGGCCCCAAGTATCTCCGAGGTCGCCCGCGCCATACACCCACTTCGTGGCGCGCGGGGCAAGTTCAGCAGGATCTGACCGATCAGCGTCGGTGCGCTCCCCCGAAGGAACTACGCAACGGTGACGGATTGCCCGATTACGCCAGGGCGCCCGCTGCACGACCATTGACGCAGAGGGATGAAGAGAGGGAGATCCGGTGCAAGATCAGGTTGAGGACGCAGTGGACCACGGTGGTTACAGCGGGAGGGCTGTAGTGCCGCCAGATGTCCACGTGGCCTATCGCGACACAGACCGACCACGAGTGAGAGTCCGTACGGACAACGAGTGGATCGAAGCCGACCTGATCAAGTGGCAACAGCTGGGTGGCCACTGGCACGCGGAGGTCGAACGGACGGGGCCTTCGGGCCCCGTCCGAGAGACCTTCCTGGCTCGCGAGGTCCGGTCGATCAACTCGCTCCCGTAGTACTGACCTCCGTCAGCTGAGGGTCAGGCGTTGTCATCCTCATCAGCAGGGGCTTCGTCGTGCGTTCCGGGCCGAGGTGCCCAGGGCAGCTCCCGCGCAGGTCGTACGACGACAAGGCGATCGCCTCGAGCCAGCTGGGTCACGGTGGGGTCGAAGTACCGGTAGACCTTCTCATCGCGCACGACCGCGATCACCTGGTCGGGCAACGACTGCGGCGCCTTGCCGACTTCGTTGACCAGCAGGTCCCGCTCGGCGACCTCGAGGCCGTCGCCGTACGTCAGCAGGTCCTCCATCACCTGGCCGAGCGTCGGCGACATCGACGACAGCCCGAGAAGCCGGCCAACCGCGTCGGAAGAGGTGATCACCGAGTCCGCGCCACTCTGCCGCACCAGCGAGACGTTGTCCTGCTCGCGCACTGCGGCGACGATGTACGCCGTCGGGTTGAGCTGGCGCACCGTCAGCGTCGCCAGCACGCTGGTGTCGTCGCGGGCGGTGGTGATGATGACCTGCTTGGCCTTCTCGACACCGGCCCGACGGAGCACCTCACGACGGGTGGCATCTCCGGTCACCACGGCGAGGCCGTCGGTGTGGGCATCGCTGAGCGCGCCCGCGTTCGGATCCACGACGACGATCGAGTCCCGACTCACACCGTTGCTGACCAGGGTGCCGACCGCGCTACGTCCCTTGGTGCCGTAGCCGATCACGACGACGTGCTTGTCCATCTTGTTCCTCCACCGGGTGACCCGGATCCTCTCGCGCCCCTGCGAGGCGAGCACTTCGAGCGTGGTGCCGATCAGCAGCACCAGGAAGGCGATGCGCAACGGCGTGATGACGAAGGCGTTGATCAGCCGTGAGTGTGCGGCGTACGGCGCGATGTCGCCGTAGCCGGTGGTGCTCAGCGTCACGGTTGTGTAGTAGATCGAGTCGATGAACCCGACCTTCCCGTCCGGGTCGGTGTTGTCGCGGTAGCCGTGGCGGTCGACGAACACGATCACGATCGTGACCACGAGGATGCCGAGCACGAGCAGCAGGCGGCGCGAGAGCTCCCACCATGGGGAGCGGGCGATCACGGGCAGCTGGACGTGGCCGGGGACCGACTTCGCGTCGACCGTGTCACCCACGAGTCGTGCCGATGCTCACGGCCGGCGAGAGGGCGATCACTTGACGATGTCGCCGTAGATCAGGACCTGGTGTTCGGCCTTGCCGTGTGAGGTGCCGCTGGTGCTGACCGAGACGAACCTGAACTTGTCGCCCTTCGTCGGAGTCAACGCCCCCGGCGTACGGCGCCAGTCGCCACACAGCTTGCCGTTGGAGGCGGCACCCTCCTGGTCCTTGATGGCGTCTCCCGTCAGGCAGAGCTCCGCGGTCTCCGAGTCGTAGCTGAACACGACGGCAGTGGTCCGCTCGGGAGTGTCAGGGGCGACGACTGAGCCGATCAGGTAGCCCGCGAGTACACAGAGCGCCCCTCCAGCGACGAAGACGGGCGTCGGCAGCGTCACATTTCCCACGCCGCAAAGCATGTCACGCACGGGGTCGGCGCTCGTGGATCGCCCCGGTTGTCTCAGCGACCTCTCAGCGACGATGCAGTTGGATGACGTCGGCGAGACGGGACTCGAGCCGGGCTTCGATCGTCACGCGGTCATCGGTCCACTGTCGCAGGACGACCCAGTCGCCGCGGCTGGGCAGCACCGAACGGTCACGAGCAATGGCGCACAACATCGCCCCGCCATAGCTGGCCCTCAACTCGCCACGGTCCGTCAGGACAGTGGCTACGCCGGTGTCGATGCCAACCACGCAACCCACCCAGGGGTCAGGCCTGCCCGACACTCTCAGTGCGGTCACCGGTGGACCTCGCTCCGCTTCACGCAATAAATGTACGACGCGCTGATGTTTTCGCCACTGATTAATCCGCGTTCTCGATACGCGGACCCTCCACACCGGCCGGCCCAGAGTCGGCACCAGAGTCGGCACCAGAGCCGGCATCAGCGGCGGCACCGGAGCCGGATTCCGAGTCAGAGTCAGCGTCGGCATTCGGGTCGTGGGCGGTGCGCCAGGGCAGCACACTGTCGAGGTTCAGCCGTCTCAACAGCTCCAGGCGAGCGCGCGACGTCTCCTTCTGCGGCCAGAGCTGGTCGAACGCTGCGTTCAGTGCGGCGCCGATGAGGATGGCGATGGCGAGGATGTACATCCAGAGCAGTACGGCGATGGGGGCGGCCAGCGGCCCGTAGATCGAGGTGGACTTCCCCGCCGTACCGACCAGGACCACACGCAGCAGAGCCGAGCCGAACACCCAGCAGAACAAGGTGAACATCGCGCCCGGGAGGTTGTAGCGCCAGGCCGTCCGGACCGGCACGGACACGTGGTAGAGCGTGGCGAGGAAGCAGATGCAGAGCACCACGACGATCGGCCAGTAGAGCTCGTTGAGGAAGTCGAGCCTGGCCGGAAGTGCCTTGCGGACAAGGGTGGGGCCGGCCACCACCAGCGGGATCGTGACGACGCCGGTGAGCATGGCCAGCACGTAGAGCAGGAAGGACAGCGCGCGCGTCCGGATGATGCCGCGGTGACCGCCGAGCCCGTACATGATCGTGATCGTGTCGACGAAGACGTTCAGGGCTCGCGAGCCGGACCAGAGCGCCAGGATGAAGCCGATCGAGATGACGTCGTACCGGCCACCGCGGAGCACCTCGTTGAGCGTCGGCCGGATGATCGAGTCGACGGTGTCGGGTGTCAGGGCACGGCCGGCCAGGTCGAGGACGGTGTGGCGGACGTCGTTGATCTGAGTGTCGCTGAACTGGGTGAACACATATCCGATCGAGCCGGCAAGCGCGAAGATCAGCGGCGGCAACGAGAGCACCGCGAAGAACGCGGCCTCGGCAGCGAGCCCGGTGACCCGGTTGCGCATGCAGGTGCCGACCGTCGACACGATCAGCCGCCACAACGCGTCGATGAACCTGCGCAGCGAGAGCGGACGGGCGGGCGCCCGGGTGCTTTCGACTGCCATGGAACTACCGTAAGGCCATGCCGATCGACAACCTCGTAGCCCAAGGGCGAGCCCTCAACCAGGCCCCGTTGCTGGCCGGGCACAACACGGTCACCTCCGATGCTGCGCTGGTCGAAGCCATCACGCGGCACGCGTCGGCAGAGGTCGTCGAGGACCTCGTCGACCTCGGTGCGGAGGCAGGCAGCGCGGAGGCGCGCGAGCACGGCATGCTGGCCAACGAGTTCCATCCCGAGCTCGAGCGGTTCGACCGTTACGGCAACCAGATCGACGAGGTCAGGTTTCACCCTTCCTGGCACTGGCTGATGGAACGCGGGATCGGGCACGGGCTCGCGGCCGCACCGTGGAAGTCCGACTCCCCTCATGCACACGTACGCCGAGCCGCCGGGTTCTTCGCCTGGTCACAGACCGAGCCCGGTCACGGCTGCCCGATCTCGATGACCTATGCCTCCATCCCGGCGCTGCGCGTCGACGAGGCGATCGCCAAGGAGTGGCTGCCGAAGCTCGCCTCACGGACCTACGACTTCGGACTCCGGCCGGTCGCGTCCAAGCAGGGCGCCCTGGCAGGCATGGGGATGACCGAGAAGCAGGGCGGCTCCGACGTGCGCGCCAACATCACCGCGGCCACGCCGACGTCGGTCGAAGGCGAGTACACGCTGCAGGGCCACAAGTGGTTCACCTCCGCCCCGATGAACGACGTCTTCCTGGTACTCGCCCAGGCCGAAGGTGGCGTCACCTGCTTCCTGGTGCCTCGGGTGCTGCCCTCTGGAGAGCGCAACCGGCTCGACGTCGTACGACTGAAGGACAAGCTGGGCAACCGGTCGAACGCCTCATCCGAGCTCGAGTTCAACGGCACCTGGGCGCAACGGCTCGGCGACGAGGGTCGCGGCGTACGCACGATCATCGAGATGGTGGCCGCTACTCGTCTGGACTGCGTGCTCGGCTCGGCCTCACTGATGCGACACGCGCTTGCCGAGGCGTCCTGGCACGTCGCCCACCGCTCGGCCTTCGGCGGCCTGCTCGTGGACAAACCCCTTATGCAGAACGTGATTGCCGACCTCGCCGTGGAGTCGGAGGCCGCTACGGCGCTCGCGATCCGGTTGGCCTCCGCCGTCGACAACCTCAATGATCCGCACGAGGCTGCGCTGCGCCGGATGGCCTTGCCGCTGTCGAAGTTCTGGGTCTGCAAGCGGACTCCGATGATGGTCGCGGAAGCCCTGGAGTGCCTTGGTGGCAACGGGTACGTCGAGGAGTCCGGGATGCCGCTGCTCTTCCGGGAGTCGCCGCTGAACTCGATCTGGGAGGGCTCGGGCAACGTCAACGCCCTCGACGTACTCCGCGCGATCAGCAAGGAACCTGAGGCGCTCGAGGCCTGGATCATCGAGGTCGGCCTCGCCCGCGGAGAGGACCCGCACCTGGACGCGGCCATCGAGTCCGTGCTCGCGATGCTGGCCGACACCACCACGCTCGAGCAGTCCGCCCGACGCCTCGCCGGCCAGATGGCTGCGTGCCTGCAGGCCTCCCTGCTGGTGCGCTTCGCTCCCCCGGCCATCGCCGACGCCTTCTGCGCGACCCGCTTGGGCGGCTCCTACAACGGCACCCTCGGCACCTTGCCGCCCGGCTCCGACTTACAGTCGATCGTCCAACGTGCCACCCCGCGAATTCACTAGGTACCTAGCGAATTCAACGCTTCCCGCTCGTTACTTCGCACGGGAAGCGGGCGATTCACTAGGTACCCAGTGAATTGTCCGATCGGCTCAGAGTTCGAGGCCGGGGTAGAGCGGGTGCTTGTCGAGCATTTCGGCGGATTGGGACTTGACCTTTTCGGCGACTCCGTCGGCGAGGTTGTACGTCGCCTTGGAGGGTGCGCCGGCCTTGTTGGTGCCTGGTGTGGTGTTGGAGAGTACGTCGACGATCATCTCGGCGACCTTGTCGAACTCGTCGTGGCCGAAGCCGCGGGTGGTGAGCGCGGGGGTGCCGAGGCGGACGCCGGTGGTGTACCAGGCGCCGTTGGGGTCGTTGGGCACCGAGTTGCGGTTGGTGACCACGCCGGCGTCGAGCAGCGCGGACTCGGCCTGCCGCCCGGTCAGGCCGTAGGAGGCGACGTCGAGCAGCACGATGTGGTTGTCGGTGCCGCCGGTCACGAGGGTGGCGTCGCGGGTCAGGAAGCCCTCTGCGAGGGACTTCGCGTTGTCGGCGATGTTCTGGGCATAGGTCTGGAACGACGGCTGGCGGGCCTCGGCCAGCGCAACCGCCTTGGCCGCCATCACGTGGGAGAGCGGGCCACCAAGGACCATCGGGCAGCCACGGTCGACGTCGGCGGCGAACTCTTCCTGGGCCAGCACCATGCCACCGCGCGGGCCGCGCAACGACTTGTGGGTCGTGGTCGTGGTGATGTGCGCGAACGGGACCGGGTTCTCATCCCCGGTGAACACCTTTCCCGCAACCAGACCGGCGAAGTGCGCCATGTCGACCATCAAGGTGGCGCCGACCTCGTCAGCGATCTCACGCATCTTCGCGAAGTTCACCCGGCGCGGGTAGGCGGAGTAGCCGGCAACCAGCACCAGCGGCTTGAACTCACGGGCCTTTGCAGCAACGACGTCGTAGTCGAGCAGCCCGGTCACCGGGTCGGTGCCGTACTGCTGCTGGTGGAACATCTTGCCGCTGATGTTCGGCCGGAAACCGTGGGTCAGGTGACCACCGGCATCCAGAGCCATCCCGAGCAGCCGCTGCCCACCGAACTCTGCACGCAGCGACTCCCAGTCGGCCTCGGAGAGGTCGTTGACCCCCTTCACGCCGTACTTCTCCAACGCCGGCATCTCGACACGGTGCGCCAGAATCGACCAGAACGCGACGAGGTTCGCATCGATCCCGGAGTGCGGCTGTACATAGGCGTACGGCGCCCCGAACAGCTCACGCGCGTGCTCGGCAGCGAGCGACTCGACGGTGTCGACGTTCTGACAGGCCGCATAGAAGCGGTGCCCGACCGTGCCCTCGGCGTACTTGTCACTGAGCCACGTACCCATCGTCAACAGCGTCGCGGGCGAGGCGTAGTTCTCCGAGGCAATCAGCTTCAGCGACGAACGCTGGTCAGCCAGTTCCTTGCGCGTCGCCTCGGCAATCCGAGGCTCGACAGCAGCAATCACCTCAAGCGCGGACTGGTAGGCGGTGGATGCAGTGGCGGCCAGATGTGCGGACTGAGCGTCGGTCATGAGCCCAGCCTAATGAAAGCCCTGCATCTGTGGTCGTAGGGTTCGTGAGAACGGACACCCAGACACATCCAGGACACATCCAGCTTCGCGGGAGAACCACACATGACCGAGCTCCAGCCTGATGCCATTGCTTCTGCGCGCCTTGCCGAGTCCGGGAAGGTCTGGACCTCCGACCTCTCCGTCGCGGAGTTCGCGCTGCTCGACGCAGCCGGGTTCCGGCCGCTGGAATTCGTGATGGGCAGCTCGGTCTTCCACATAGGCTGGCAGCAGCAGAACCTCCGTCAGTCGGTCGAGCTGCAGGTGCTCAGCCAGGCGATGTACACCGCCCGGATGAACGCGATGGGCCGGATGCTCGCCGAGGCCGCGCAGGTCGGTGCCGACGGCATCGTCGGCACCCGGTTGACCTTCCGCCAGCACGGGATCAGCGCGGACCACATCGAGTTCATCGCGGTCGGCACCGCGGTCGTCTCGAAGACCAATCCGGGTGCCTACCGCCGCCCGGACGGGCAGCCGTTCAGCAGTCACCTCAACGTCCAGGACTTCTTCACGCTGCTGCAGACCGGCCACATCCCGGTCGAGTTCGTGATGGGGGTCTGCGTCTGGCACGTCGCAGCTCAGGGGCTGATGCAGACGCTGCGCCAGATGGGCCAGAACGTCGAGATGCCGCAGTGGACGCAGGGCTACTACGACGCCCGCGAGACCGCACTCGCCCGGATGCAGGCCGAGGCCGAGCGGGTCCAGGCCGATGGGATCACCGGGGTCGAGTGGAACGCCAGTGAGTGGATGTGGGGTGCCCACACGCTGGAGTTCTTCACCTCCGGCACCGCCGTCCGCAAGACCGGTGAGGGCACGCCGATCACGCCACAGATGGTCCTGCCGCTCTCGTGAGCCAGCCCCTCCCCGACGGGTACGTCGACCCGCTGGACGCAGCGCAGGTGATCCCTGTCCTCGAGTCGGCGCTGAGCATGGTCGGCATCGACGGACTGGTGGAGCTTCTCGCCCGCATTCCCGGGACACGCCGGGATCCCGGACGACCCGGTGGCTTCCTCAAGACCCCGGTGCGGCCGTCGATCTGGCTCGGCGCGGAGCACAACCTGACGCTCACTGAACCGGTCCAGCACCAGCACGTCGTCGGCGGCGTGATCCTGAGCCGCGACCCGGTCGGACGTGGCGCCCTCGCCCCTCTCGTGGCCCAGCTGATCGGGCCCGTCCTGCGTGAATCCGGCGGCGAACGCGAAGCCTCCATAGCGCTCACAGCTGCCCGCGAGGCCTTCGGCGCGATGTGACCCGGTGCGGCTTAATGTGACGCAGCCAACAAAATCGGCAGCCCTCCCGCCTGACCGCGGTCTGAAATCTTGAGATATGGACGCTTGTCTCACGACATGAGATAGAAGTTTGTGGAACCAGTGTCCGAAACCTGAGACTGGTCACATGATCTCTGCTGCTACCTCGACCTGGCTCGTGGCTCGTCGCCACGTGGACCTTGGTCGCACCCGCAGCATGATGTGTCGCCCCGGCCGCCCCGCCTGAGTTCAGGCCACCCGCCACAGCCGGGCGCGCGGTCACGGCGTCGACATTGTCAATGGGGACGTCGACCGTGACCAGCACCGACTGCGGCCTACCAACGACGTACAGGACGCACACTGATGACAACCGTCGCCACACCTCCCTCTGGCGCTGCCGGCCGTTCGGGTCGCCCCCGCCCCAAGCGCGGAGAGGGCCAGTGGGCCCTCGGCTACAAGGAGCCGTTGAACAAGAACGAGCAGTCCAAGAAGGACGACAACCCGCTCAACGTGCAGGCCCGGATCCACAACATCTACTCCAAGCGCGGCTTCGACTCGATCGACCCGGCCGACCTGCGTGGCCGGTTCCGCTGGATGGGGCTCTACACGCAGCGCGCCCCCGGGTTCGACGGTGGCAAGACCGCGATGCTCGAAGAGGAAGAGCTCGACGACAAGTTCTTCATGATGCGCGTCCGGTCAGACGGCGCCCTCCTCGGCGCTGACGCACTTCGTGCCCTCGGCGAGGTCTCCACGGCGTACGCCCGCGACACCGCGGACATCACCGACCGCAACAACATCCAGTTCCACTGGATCCAGATCGAGGATGTCCCGGCGATCTGGGAGCGCCTCGACGCGGTCGGGCTGACCACCCTCGAAGCCTGCGGTGACTCCCCGCGCCCGTTCCTCGGCTCCCCCGTTGCCGGCGTTGCCAAGGACGAGATCATCGACGGCACCGAGGCCCTCCTGGAGATCAAGCGCCGCTACATCGGCAACCCGGAGTTCTCCAACCTGCCGCGCAAGTTCAAGACCGCGCTCACCGGCCACCCGAGCCAAGACGTTGCTCCGGAGGTCAACGACGTCTCGTTCGTCGGCACCGTGCACCCCGAACACGGCCCCGGCTTCGATCTCTGGGTCGGCGGCGGCCTGTCGACCAACCCGATGCTCGCCCAGAAGCTCGGCGTCTGGATCCCGATGGACGAGGTCGCCGACGCCTGGGAAGGCGTCGCCTCGATCTTCCGCGACTACGGCTACCGCCGGCTGCGCTCGCGTGCCCGGTTGAAGTTCCTCGTCGCCGACTGGGGCATTGAGAAGTTCAGGGAAGTTCTCGAATCGGAGTACCTCAAGCGCGAGCTGGTCAACAACCCCTCGCCGACCACTCCGGAGCGCCAGGGCGACCACATCGGCGTGCACGAGCAGAAGGACGGCAAGTTCTTCATCGGCGCCGCTCCAATCGTCGGCCGCGTCAGCGGGAAGATCCTCAGCGGCCTCGGCGACCTCGTGGAGAAGTACGGCGCGTCAGGTGCCCGGCTGACGGCGTACCAGAAGCTGGTCGTGCTCGGCGTTGACGGCAAGGACACCGACGCCTTCCTCGAGGACCTCGAGAAGGTCGGGCTGACCGCGACGCCGTCGAACTGGCGCCGCAACACGATGGCCTGCACCGGCATCGAGTTCTGCAAGCTCGCGATTGTCGACACCAAGCAGCGCGCCAAGGACCTGATCAGCGAGCTCGAGAAGCGCTTCCCGACCCTGGACACCCCGATCAGCGTGAACGTGAACGGCTGCCCGAACGCCTGCGCCCGCACCCAGGTCGCCGACATCGGCCTCAAGGGTCAGCTCGTGCTGGACAACGACGGCAACCAGGTCGAGGGCTTCCAGGTCCACCTCGGTGGTGCGCTTGGCCTCAACGCGAACTTCGGCCGCAAGCTGCGCGCCCACAAGGTCACCAGCGCCGAGCTCGACGACTACATCTCCAACGTGGTCACGGCATTCCTGGCCGACCGTACCGAGGGCGAGTCCTTCGCCAACTGGGTCGCCCGCGCCGACGAGGAGCACCTTCGCGGCGAGCGCCTCGACACGCTCGACGACCGGGACCTGGCGACTGCCCGATGAGCGAGCGCGCCGTGCCCTTCCACTGCCCGTACTGCGGCGACGAGAACCTGTGGCCGCACGAGAGCGATGCCGACGACGGTTCGGTTGTGGCCAAGCACGGCGAGTGGGAATGCCGGTCGTGCCTGCGAGCGTTCCGACTGTCCATGCTCGGGCAGCTGCGGCGTCCCGCCACAGCCGAGTCGACGGAGGTGAACCGATGACCGCGTCAACAACCATTGCCGCACGCAACCGTCGGGGCTCGGCAACAGAAGGCCGTAGCACCGAGGAGCTCAAGGCGATCGTGTCGCACGTCGGAGCCGAGCTCGAGCTCGCGCCGGCAACCGACATCATCGAATGGGCGGTGGCCACCTTCGGTGCCCGCTTCTGCGTGACGTCCTCGATGGCCGACTCCGTGCTCTCGCACCTGGCTTCCACGGTCGCACCCGGGCTGGACGTGGTCTTCCTCGACACCGGCTACCACTTCGCCGAGACGATCGGCACCCGTGACGCCGTACAGGCGACGTTGCCGGTCAATCTGATCAGCATCACGCCTGTCCAGACCGTCGCCGAGCAGGACGCGGAGTACGGCAAGGATCTCTACGCCCGTGACCCCGATCTGTGCTGCGCGCTGCGCAAGGTGAAGCCGCTCGCCGACTCGCTCGCCGGGTACGACGCATGGGCCACCGGACTTCGCCGGGCAGAAACCCATAACCGGGTCATTGCGCCGGTCGTTGGATGGGACGAGAAGAAGGGCAAGGTCAAGGTCTCGCCCCTCGCTCGGTGGAGCGACGAGGACGTCGACACGTACATCCTCGAAAACGGCATTCTCGTCAATCCGCTGCAGTACGACGGCTACCCGTCCATCGGTTGCTGGCCCTGCACCCAGCGCGTTGCGCCAGGTGAGGACCCGCGCAGTGGCCGCTGGGCAGGCACCAACAAGACGGAGTGCGGGATTCACCAGTAGCCGCACTCAGCCAGAGCACCAACTGCACCATCAACCTGCACCATCAACGCAACACCCACCAGCGATCGACAAAGATGTCGGCAGCACGAGCAGGAAGGGAGGCCGGTCCAGATGACCGCCCCAGCCCTCATCGCCCTTGCCCACGGCAGTCGCGATCCTCGTTCCTCGGCCACCATCGAGGAACTGGTCGCCGAGGTACGCCGGATGCGCCCTGACCTCCGAGTGGAGACCGCGTTCCTGGAGCTGTCGCGCCCGAACTTCGGCAAGGTCGTCGACAAGCTCGTCCGGGCAGGCTACGACGAGATCGTCGTCGTGCCCCTCCTGCTCAGCGAGGCCTACCACGCTCGGGTCGACGTACCGTCCGCGCTCGCTGAAGCGGCCGCCCGCCACCACGACGTGCAGATCCGGGCCACCAAGATCCTTGGCCTCGAGGTCAGCTTCCTCGAGGTGCTCGACACCCGGCTCCGCGATGCGCTCCGCACCGCTCGGGTCCGCGAGCTGGACGCCCTCGTGCTCGCTGCAGCCGGCTCGACCGACCCGCTGGCCAACCAGGCCGTGGCTCGTCTCGCGCGGGTGTGGGGTGCCAAGCACAAGCTCCCCGTGGTGGCCGCATTCGCGTCGTCCGCTCCTCCGGCCACGGGTGAGGCCGTTCGCGCCTTTCGCGCCGAGGGTCGCCGCCATGTCGCCGTCGCCTCGATGTTCCTGGCCCCCGGGTTCCTGCCCGACCGGGCCGCGGAGCTCGCGGTCGAAGCCGGCGCAGTGGCCGTCTCCGAGCCGCTGGGTGCCGACCCGGAGCTGGCCCGCACGATCCTGGCGCGCTACGCCGTCGGAGCCGTCGAGCTCGTCCCGGTCTGACCGACCAGCTTGGCGAGCAGTTTCGCCAACTCTGTCTCGGGATCATCGGTGAGGCCGCCATGCACCGGTCCGGGTTGTACGACGGTGCTGCGGGCTGCCTTGATGAAGCCGAACCTGGTGCTCAAGGTGTCCGCCAGCTCGCGACCACCGGTCGACGTCATCCGGATGCCGAGGCCGAGGCCGGCATGTTCGTCCCCCCGGCAGACGGCTTCGATCGCGTTGAGCGCCGACAGCACGGCGTCGACGTCCACGTTCGGATCGAGCGCCTTGAGCCGCGCCGGATCGACCTGGCTCGCCGACCGGAGGAACTTCTCCTCCTGGCAGTAGAGAACGACGCCGACGTTGATGAACTCCTCTCGCTCGACCCGCGGGACACAGCGGAGGGCGATGTACTGGAATCCGTTCATGCGACGTCCTCGACGGGCAGCCAGCTACGGGCGCCGTTCGCGCGGGCGAGCAGGTATTCCACGTAGGCATTCCGGATCGCGGCCGCGTCCTCGGCCCCCGGCGCCGGCTCGAGCCACTCGTCAGGGACCTGGGCGAGCACGTCCTCGAGGAGCTCCCGGTCGACCATCGGCGCAAGGACCGCGTCCTGGGCCGGAACTCCGTCGCTGAACGCCCGAAGGACATGCTCGGTTGCGTCGTACGGCTGCTGCGCGAAGCGCTCGGGCCCGCTGGGCAGGATGATGCCGCCACTCCAGCCGTGGTGGAAGTACAGCGCGGCGCCATGGTCGATCGCATAGAGGACGTGGCGCCAGACGAGCAGGTTCGGGTTGCGCCACGATCTGTCGACGTTCGCGGTGAACGCGTCGAGCCAGAGGATCCGGGCCGCGAGCTCGGGGTCCGGGTCGCAGCCCGAGTCGAAGCCGAACGACCCGGGCAGGAAGTCGACACCGAGGTTGAGCCCGACGCTGGCAGTCAGCAGGTCCTGGACCTCCTCGTCGGCTTCGTACTTGCCGATCTCCGGAGCGAGCTGGATCGCCACCAGCTCGGGCACGTTGATGTCGAGCCTGCGCCCGAGCTCCGCGACGATCACCTCGGCGACCAGCACCTTCAGCCCCTGTCCGGCACCGCGGAACTTGCAGACATAGGTGCCCAGGTCGTCGGCCTCGACGATGCCGGGTAGCGAGCCACCTTCGCGCAGCGGCGCGACGTACCGGGTGGCGGAGACGGTCGAGATCACGATCTCGGGACCTCGTTCTCAAGCCGCTTCTTCTGTTCTTCCACGTCGTAGTCCGGCTTCGGCCAGGACAGGTCCATGCCACGCAAGGCTTCGAGGAGGAGCGAGCCGATCGCCCAGTTGCGGTACCACTTGCGGTCGCTCGGGACCACGAACCACGGCGCCGCATCGGTGTTGCAGCGCTCCAGGGCGATCTCGTAGGCCTGCTGGTAGGCCGACCAGAGCCCTCGCTCGTCGATGTCGGCCGGCTTGAACTTCCACTGCTTGGTCGGGTCGTCGAGTCGGGCGAGCAGACGCTCCTTCTGCACCTCGGGTGAGATGTGCAGCATGCACTTGATGATGGTGGTGCCCTCGTCGGACAGCGTCTTCTCCCACGTGTTGATCGCGCCGTAGCGCCGCTCGATCTCGTCGGGCATCGCCAGGTCGTGCACCTTCACGACCAGCACGTCCTCGTAGTGCGACCGGTCGAAGATGCCGACCTTGCCGGGCTCGGGGACGGCCTTGTCGACCCGCCAGAGGAAGTCGTGGTCCAACTCTTCCCTGGTCGGCTGCTTGAACGACTTGAGCTGGGTGCCGCTGGGGTCGAACAACCCGACCGTGTGCTTGAGTACGCCGCCCTTGCCGGAGGTGTCCATGCCCTGCAACACGAGCAGTATCCGCCGGTTGTCCGCTGTGTAGCCAGCCGCGAAGAGCTGCTCCTGGAGGGTGGTCAGCTCTTCGGCCATCGCCGGCAGCGCCTTCGCGCCGTCGGCCTTGTTGCCGACGAAGCCCGGCTTGCCGTGCGGGTCGATGCTCGCCAGGTCGACCGTCCCCTGGGGCACCCGCAGCAGGTCCGTGATCATGGCGCTCACCCTATTGCCCACTCTCGGAGCGGGACGTACCCAACTCGTCGACTCCGCAATTCGGCCAGCGGAGGGTGGATCGTTGCGGCGTCAGTGAGTACGTCCGGGTACGCCTGTGGATTGCACGGACAAGGACGCCGACAGATCGACGATGCTGATCGGGTGTCCGTGCTGGAGTGCCTTGCTCAGCTCGGCGGTGTGTCCAGTCGGCGGACGCTCGTCAGGCTGACATCTCGCAGTGAGGTCGATCGCGCGCTCGCAGCGGGCGACATTCTTCGTGATGCCCGGGGGCGCTATGCGCTCGCCCAGGCCGATGAAGCCCTTCGGGCGGCGCACGCGCTGACCGGAATCCTGAGCCACGCGAGCGCTGCCCTCGCATGGGGTTGGGAGGTGAAGAGTCTCCCGGACCGGCCGCACGTCACGGTGGCCAAGAACCGGAAGATCGACCCTTCACGGCGCCGTGGGGTCGAGTTGCACAGGTCCGACCTGCACTCCGACGACATTCACGTGAGTCGGACCGGACAAGAAGTGACACTCGAGCAGTGCCTCCGCAGCCTTCCGTTCGATGAGGCGTTGGCGATCGCGGACTCGGCGCTACGGCACGGGGTGCCAGCCGGCACGCTCCAGCGCATCGCCACCTCGGCCAGAGGACCAGGCAGTCCGAGGATCCGGAACGTCGCGGCACACGCTCGCGCTGAAGCCGCCAACCCGTTCGAGTCGGTGTTGCGAGCCATCGCGATCGACGTGCTCGGGCTGAACGTCCGGCCACAGGTCGTCCTCCCCGGCACGAACACCCGGCCGGATCTGGTCGACGAAGACCTTCGCATCATCCTCGAGGCGGACTCCTTTGAATGGCACGGCAGCCGTGCGGCGCTACGCCGGGACGCCCGACGGTACAACCGGATGGTGGTCGACGGCTGGATGGTCCTCAGGTTCGCGTGGGAGGACGTGATGCACGATCAGGACTCAGTCCGGTCGGTTCTGATCGCAGCCGTAGACCGACGTACCAAAGTTCAGTACCTCGATCTGCCAGCCGCTTGACTGGCGCGTCCTGGCGCTACTTGGGTCCGTCCGCCTCCGACGCGCCTATGGTTTGGGACATGGACCTGCCCGTGATGCCGCCCGTCCAGCCGATGCTCGCGAAGTCCGTGAAGGGAATCCCCGATCAGGCGAAGTTCGAGGGCGGGTTGTCGTTCGAACCCAAGTGGGACGGTTTCCGCTGCGTGGTGTTCAAGGACGGCGACGAGGTCGAGCTGACCTCACGCAACACCAAGCCACTGACCCGCTACTTTCCCGAGGTCGTGGAGGCGTTGAAGGCCCAGCTGCCCGCGCGATGCGTGCTCGACGGCGAGCTGTTCGTGGCGAGCAGCGACCGCCTGGAGTTCGAGATGCTGCAGGAGCGGATCCATCCCGCTGCTTCCCGGGTCAAGATGCTGGCAGAGACGACGCCGGCCGGATTCGTCGCCTTCGACCTGCTCGCGCTGGGCGATGACTCCCTGCTGGACACGGCCTTCGGGGAGCGACGAACCCGGCTCGAGGATGCGCTGAGTGGACTGGCCGGTCCGACGTACCTCACCCGGACGACGACCGACCCGGCTGAGGCTCAGGCCTGGTTCGAGCAGTTCGAAGGGGCCGGGCTGGACGGGGTGGTGGCCAAGCCGCTGAACGCGTCCTACCAGCAGAACGCACGGACGATGCTCAAGATCAAGCACGAGCGGACCGCGGACGTCGTGCTGGCGGGCTATCGCCTGCACAAGACGTCGACGCCCGAGAATCCCTTGCTGGGCTCGTTGCTCCTCGGTCTGTACGCCGACGGAAAGCTCCAGCACATCGGCGTCTCCGCCAGCTTCACCGCCGCCCGTCGCGCCGAGCTGATCGATGAGCTCAAGCCGCTGGAGTGCGACATCAAGGACCACCCGTGGGGCGAGTGGGAGGAGTGGGCGATCGCCAACCCTGACCGGGTGCCCGGCACCCAGAGTCGCTGGAGCGCCGGCAAGGACCTGTCCTTCACGCCGGTCCGGCCGGAGCGGGTCCTCGAAGTCGGCTACGACCACATGGAGGGGCGTCGGTTCCGGCACACCGCCCAGTTCAAGCGCTGGCGCTTCGACCGTGACCCCGAGTCGTGCGGTTATGACCAGCTCGAGGAGCCGGTCAGCTACGACCTGACTAGAGTGTTGGGCATCAACTGAATTACCCGACGAGGTGGCGATGAGCAGCTATGACGTGGTCCTGCTGATCGAGCAGGCACTCTCCGTTCAAGATATCGAGCAGGTCCGTGGTTTGCACGAGTCGATCGAGGATCCCGTGCGCTATCACGTGATCCTTCCCGTGGAGGACGCCGCGGTGCGGATCGAGTCCGCGATGGGTTCGCTTGCCACCGGGGAGATGCTCGCGTCGCCGTCGATGGTGATGGGCACCGACGTCCAGGACATCCAGAACGAGATCCTGGCGACGTCCCGCGGTGAGCTGAAGGCAACCATCCAGCGAATGCAGGACGCCGGCGCCACTGCGGTCGGCGACACCGTCAGCATCGATCCGATCGACGCGTTGCGCGCCAAGGTCGCAGAGGTCAGCGCTGCCGAGGCGATCATCCTGACCCGCCCGCACGTGGTCTCGGAGTTCTTTCACCTCGACTGGACGTCACGCGCTCGCCGCAAGCTCGGCGTGCCCGTGCTGCACCTTCTCGAGCAGGAGAACTTCGACGAGCAGTCCGGTGAGGGCGAAGGCATCACCGGCCTCTGATCAGTCGCGGACCGGGCTCGCCTCGCTCAGGAACCGGCGCACGTGCTCGAGCACGACGTCGGGTTGCTCTTCCGGGATGAAGTGTCCGGAACCCTTGACCACCGCAAAGGTGATGTCCGAGCCGGGCTCGATCGCGGACTTCACGTACGCCGGCGTGGACACCGGGTCCCTCGTGCCTGCCAGCATCAGGATCGGCTGCTTCGGAGCTCCTGGGCTGTAGGTCCCGCGGAGCAGTGGGCGCACCTCCTGAGTCAGGAACGTCCGGTAGAACAGCGCTCCTGCGCGGGCGCGATCAGGCTGGCGATAGCGCTCGAGGTAGATCTCCAGCTCCGCCGCGGACAGCCGTCCCTTGCGCGAGGTGCCCATCCGGTAGATCGCCCGGATCAGCGCCTGCCCACCGCTCCGATGCAGCCAGGGACCCCACGGCCCGGCGGCAAGCGGCATGTAGACGAACGGCGGCACGTTCCGAAGAGGCACGCCGGACCACGGAGCCGGAATCGCCAATGACACAACCCGATTCACGACCTCCGGATGGTGCTGGGCGAGCAGCAGCGACGTCCAGCCGCCCCAGTCATGACCGACGAGATCGACCTTGCCGAGTCCGAGGGCGATGATCGTCGCGTAGAGGTCATCGGCAAGCGTCATCTTGTCGTAGCCCGAGGCTGGCGCATCGGTCCAGCCGTGTCCGCGCAGGTCGACGGCCACGACCGTCCGGTCCTGTGCGAGCGGAAGCATCACGTGGTGCCAGCACCACCAGTGCTGCGGCCAGCCGTGCACCAGCGCGACGGGAGGATGTACGTCGTCCGCGGGATCGGCCGGCTTCGCGACCGCGACGTGCACCGTGAGGCCTTCGGCGTCGACGTACCGATGGGTGACGCCTTCGAGCTCCGGCATCGTGCTGGTCATCGGCTCTCCTCGGTCGGTGTTGCCAGCTCGGCCGCGATGTCGAGATGGCCGGCGTGACGGGCGTACTCCTGCAGCACGTGGAAGCAGATCCATTGCAGGTCAGGCGGATCTCCTTCAAAGCGCTCGCCCACCTGACCCCGCGTCGACAGCGCCGTCTCGCGCAGGATCGCCCGAGTCCGCTCGCCGACAGCCTGCAGCCGGTCGACCAGGTCCGGCAGGGTCGTGTGATCGTCGACACTCCAGTGTGTGCCGGGCTCTCCGTCCTGCCAGTCGCCCCACGGTTGCTCGACCTGCTCCCCCAGGAATCCCCAGACGAACCAGCGTTCTTCCATGTGCAGCAGGTGCGACAGCAGCTCAATGGGGGTCCAGCCGCTCGGCAGCCGCGTCGTCCGGTGCTCGGCTTCCGGGAGCGCGGTCACCGATTCGACGACCGAACTGCGGAAGAAGTCGAGGTAGTCGGTGAAGTACTCGGCCGCGGTGGAGCCACCGTGGGTCGGCTCCTCAGGTTTCACTCCGCATCCCAGTTGGCAGGGTTCTTTCGACTGGGCTGGACGCGCGGCGGCTCGCCCGGCATCTTCGGATAGTCAGGTGGGTAAGGCATTTCGCCCTCCTCGGACTCCTCGTAGAGCCTGAGCAGAGGTTCCAGCGAACACGGCCGGTCGTCGATCGTGGCCATCGCATCGGGCCGGTCCGCGAGCAGCTCGGGAACCGTGAAGAGGTTGAACACCTTGGGGTCGGTCACGTCAGCAAGCTCGTCCCAGCTGAGCGGCGTCGAGACCGGCGCACCGGGCAGCGGCCGCAGGGAGTACGCCGACGCGATCGTGCGGTCGCGCGAGTTCTGGTTGAAGTCGACGAAGATCCGACTCCCCCGCTCTTCCTTCCACCACTTGGTGGTGACACCGTCGTCGCGCTTCTCCAGCTCGCGGCCGAACCCGATGGCCGCATGGCGTACGTCGACGAAGTCCCACTTCGGCTCGGTGCGGACATAGATGTGGATGCCGCGGTTGCCGGACGTCTTCGGGTAGCCGACCAGGCCGAGCTCCTCCAGCAGCTCCTTGGCGATCGCAGCAACGCGGACGGCATCGGTGATGTCGGTGCCCGGCTGCGGGTCGAGGTCGATCCGGAGCTCGTCGGGACGATCCAGATCGGTGCGTCGTACCGGCCAGGGATGGAACGTCAGGGTGCCCATCTGTGCGCACCACGCGACGGTGGCGAGCTCGGTCGTGCAGACCTCGTCGGCCTCGCGTCCGCTCGGGAACGTGACCCGCGCCGATTCGACGTACGGCGGAGCGCCCATCGGCACCCGCTTCTGATAGAACGCGTCGCTCTTGTCACCACGACCGGTGGAGAGCTTGATGCCCTCGTGGACGCCCTTCGGCCAGCGCTCGAGTGCGGTTGGCCGGTTCCCGAGCGCCCGCATGATCCCGTCGGCAACCGCGACGTAGTACTCGACGACCTGCAGCTTGGTGACCTCGGCGGTCTGGTCGGTCGCCGGGTAGATGACCCGGTCAGGGCTGGAGACGCGGACAGCGCGCCCGCCGGCATCGATCTCGGTCGCGGGAGTCGCCATGGGTTCAATCTAGCGAGATCAGTGAGTTGGGCCGGAACGTCGGGCGATTGTCACCCTCCCGGCTGCTCGGACGCTCGTGCTCGAACCCCGAGGTCGTGGCGAGCACCCATTGCTCCGGCAGGGACGGCTGGCCGAGCACGCCGACCTTCAGATCCGCGCACTCGGCGAGGATCGCGCGCCCGCAGTCGGGGTGCACCGGTGGGAAGTGGAACGCCAGCCGGTCGAACTCGACCCGGCTGCCGATGAACGCCACCGGCGCCCCGAGGCTCTGCCCACACACGCCGCAGATGCGACTGAGCGCGCACTGGGTGACCCGCTTCCTGATCAGCGACGAGACCGAAGCCGAGCCGTCGTCCTGGGTGCACGCGAACGGCACCGCGACCCCCAGCTCGGGGTCACGGGGCAGCTCGGCGAGCAGAGCGGCCGCGCGTACGTCGGACATCAGGCCGTCGCGTGAGCGGTGAAGTTGCCGGTCTCGAGCCGGCGGATCGGCCGGCTGTCGTCGCCGCGGCGGCCACGGTCGATCGGCGCGGGCGGCTCGGGCCCGTCGCTCGACGTCCACGTGTTGGGCAGCGCCAGCTTGGTGATCGTCCGAAGCGCCTGGCCGTACTGCTTGTGCAGCGGACCGGTGGTGTACGGCAGGTCGTACTTCGCGCACAGGGCGCGCACCTT
Source organism: Marmoricola sp. (assembly GCA_025965195.1). Lineage (GTDB taxonomy): Bacteria > Actinomycetota > Actinomycetes > Propionibacteriales > Nocardioidaceae > Marmoricola. The sequence continues at coordinate 6,868 of JAOPXK010000040.1, read as the reverse complement.
GACCGCGATCTCGGAGTACCGGTTGCTGGGCAGGTCCGGGAACAGGTGATGCTCGATCTGGTAGCCGAGATTGCCACTCATCACGTGCAGCAACGGCCCGCCCTCGAAGTTGGCCGAGCCGAGCATCTGACGCAGGTACCACTCTGCTCGCGTCTCGTCCTCGATCTCCTCCTCGGTGAAGTGCATCGCACCGTCCGGGAAGTGACCACAGAAGATGATCATGTAGGACCACAGGTTGCGCATCAGGTTCGCGGTGGCGTTGGCCGTGAGGGTCGAGACGAGCTGCGGCCCGGTGAGCAACGGGAAGAGCAGATAGTCCTTGCCGATCTGGCGGCGGATCTTGCGGCCGATCTGGCGCAGCTGCTTCTTCATCACCTTCGGGTCCTTCTCGCGCTTGCGAATGGCCTCAAGGTCCAGATCATGAAGCGCGACTCCCCACTGGAACAGCGTGGCCAGCAGGGCGTTGTAGACCGGCTGCCCGAGATTGACCGGATGCCACTTCTGCTCGCGGGCCATTCGCAGGATGCCGTACCCGATGTCGTTGTCGTAGCCCAGCACGTTGGTGAACTGGTGGTGGATGTAGTTGTGGGAGTGCTTCCACTGCTCGGCCGGCTGGGCGGTGTCCCACTCCCAGGTGCTGGAGTGCACCTCGGGATCGTTCATCCAGTCCCACTGTCCGTGCATCGTGTTGTGGCCGATCTCCATGTTTTCCAGGATCTTGGCCACCCCGAGCATCGCCGTACCGACGACCCAGGCCGGGGGGAACGAGCTCGCGAACAACGTCGCCCGGCCGGCGACGGCGAGCCGGCGCTGGATCCTGATCATCCGGTAGATGTACGCCGCGTCGTCGTCACCACGCGAGTCCTCGATCTCGGCGCGGATGGCGTCGAGCTCGCGGCCGAGCTCCTCGACCTCCTCGTTGGTGAGGTGGGTGTAGTCCTTCACGTCTGCGATGGCCATGCCGGTCTCCTTCTCGTTGGACGTGTGCGTTCGAGCGGTCAGATGTTGAGGACGCAGTCCCCGACAGGGACTGTGATGCAGGTCTGCACGTTCTCGTTGGGGTCGCTGAACTCGTCGCCGTTGCGCAGGTCACGGACCTTGCCCGAGACGAGGGTCAGCGTGCAGGTGTGGCAGATGCCGGCACGACAGCCGTAGGGCATCCCGACCCCGGCGTTCTCGCCCGCCTCCAGAACGGTCGTCGCGCCGTCGACCTCCGCGACCTTGCCGGAGTTCAGGAAGGTGATCGTGCCGCCTTCGCCGCCGTCTCCCTGGAAATTGAGGGAGAAGCGTTCGAGGTGCAGTTGCTTCTCGAGACCGGCTCGCTCCCAGAACTCCTCGGCCGCGTCGAGCATCGGACCGGGACCGCACGCCCAGGTCTCCCGCTCCCGCCAGTCCGGACAGAGGGTGTCGAGCTCGTCGAGCGCCATCACGCCGTCGAGGTCGGTATGGCGTTCGTGCAACGTCAGCCTCGGATGGCGGTCGCTGAAGGCCAGCAGCTCGGACCGGAAGATCATCCGCTCCTTGGTGGGCGAGGAGTAGGCCAGCACCGCGTCGGGCATGGTCCCCCGTCGGTCGAGAGTGCGCAGCATGGCCATCACCGGGGTGATGCCGCTGCCACCAACGAGGAAGAGCACTTTCGCGGGAGGTGGGTTGGGCAGCACGAAGTCCCCCGCCGGAAGCGCGAGTCGGACGATCGTGCCCGGCGCGACGCCGCTGACGAGGTGCTCGGAGAGGAACCCTTCTGGCATCGCGCGCACCGTGATCGCGATCGACCTACCCGTGCGGGCCGGCGGCGAGCTCACGGAGTACGACCGCCAGTGGAACTTGCCCTTCACCTGGATGCCGATCCCGATGTACTGGCCCGGGTGGTGCTCGTAGGACCAGCCCCAGCCGGGCCGGATCACCACCGTCGCGGCGTCCTCGGTTTCCGGGATCACCTCTTCGATGGATCCGCGCAGCTCGCGAGTCGTCCAGAGCGGGTTGATCAGCCTCAAGTAGTCGTCGGGAAGCAGCGGGGTGGTCAGGCGCGCTCCAACCTTGCGCGCGCCTTCCCAGGTCAGGTGCTCGAGCACTGCCATCGGTCCTCCTGATCGCCTTGTTTCATTTCAGTACACACGTGTTCACTGAAACGAGTCACGATGACCCTTCCCGGTTTCGGCAGATCCATGCGCCCGTAAGGGATCGGTTGCAACTTCCCGGCTGATCCGCTGCGGTCGGTGAGTACCGTTGAGGACATGAACTACCCCGTGGAGAAGACCGACGCAGAGTGGCGCGCGGAGCTGAGCAAGGAGGAGTACGCCGTACTCCGCAAGGCGGGCACCGAACGCGCATTCAAGGGCGAGTACACCGACACCGAGACGACCGGCATCTATCGCTGCAAGGCCTGCCAGGCCAAGCTGTTCGAGTCCGACACGAAGTTCCACTCCGGCTGCGGCTGGCCGTCGTTCTACCAGCCGGTGACCGACACCGTGGAGTACATCGAGGACACCCAGTTCGGGATGAAGCGGGTCGAGGTGCGCTGCGCCAACTGTGGCTCACACCTCGGGCACGTCTTCGACGACGGCTACGGCACTCCCACCGGGCAGCGTTACTGCATCAACTCGATCAGCCTGACCCTCGAGCCGGCCGGGGAGCCCGCCAGCAGCGAGTGATGACCGGTGGCCAGCCCACCGCGGATCGGGTCGAGCATCGGTTACGGGAGCGTGGTGAGAAGCTCCTGCGGGCTGCGCTTGCGGCCGGTGTAGAACGGCACCTCTTCGCGCACGTGGCGACGGGTCTCGGACCCGCGCAGGTGACGCATCAGGTCGACGATCCGGTGCAGCTCGTCGGCCTCGAAGGCCAGCATCCACTCGTAGTCACCAAGTGCGAACGATGCCACCGTGTTGGCGCGTACGTCGGGATAGTCGCGGGCCATCTTGCCGTGCTCGGCGAGGAGCGAGCGGCGCTCCGCGTCCTCGAGGAGGTACCACTCGTAGGAGCGGACGAACGGGTAGACGCAGACGTACGCGCCCGCGTCCTCGTCGGCGAGGAACGACGGGATGTGGCTCTTGTTGAACTCCGCGGGCCGGTGCAACGCCAGCTGTGACCACACCGCGTCCAGTCGCCGGCCGAACGTCGTACGCCGGAAGCGGTTGTAGGCGTCCTGGAGCTCCTCGGCCGTGGACGCGTGCCACCAGATCATCACGTCGGCATCGGCCCGGAGGCCGGAGACGTCGTACACACCGCGGACGGTGATGTCCTCCGCGTCGAGCTTGTCGATCAGCTCGTCGAACTCGGCAACCTCCGCCGTCCGGTCCGCCGCACCCAGCTGGTCCCGCAGGGAGAACACCGACCACATCGTGTAGCGGATCGTGTCGTTGAGCTCGCGCGCCTTCTTCATGACCTCATTGTCTCAAGGACGGTGCGGTCTCGCCGACCCGGCTCAACTTCACGCCGTAAACACGTCGACGTCAGCCCTGGTCGGGGTTGTCGGCGCGCCCGGTGTGGTCAGTGTCATCAGTGTCATCGAGGTCGGACAGGAGCTTGTCGACGGCGAGGTGGGCAGACGCGATGCACGCCGGAATCCCGAGTCCGTCGTACGCCGCACCGCAGACCGCGATTCCGGCGACCCGGGCAACGTCGGCGCGGATGGACGCAATCCGGTCGAGGTGGCCGACGGCGTACTGCGGCAGCGCACCTCCCCAACGCTGGACGTGACTGTCGACCGGTCGCACGGAGAGGCCGATCGCCTCGGCGAGCTCGTTCACGGCGACCTCGACGAGCCGATCGTCGGGCACCTGAAGCACGTGCTCCTCACGATGCCGGCCGATCGAGCAGCGCACGATCGCGAGATCGCCTCCGGCGGCCCGGACCCAGTCCCACTTGGCGAAGGAGAACGTCGAGGCCTTGATCGTCCGCTTGTCGACGGGGGGCACGAGGAAACCCGAACCCGGGATGCCCGGGAAGTCTCGGGCCGGAAAAGCCATCGTCACGATGGCCATCGACGCGTACTCGATCCGGGCGAGCTCGAGAGCCGCTGCCGGTGTGATGTCGCTGAGCAGCCGGGCCGCCGCGCGCGCCGGCGTTGCGACGACCACGCCGTCGCACTGCAGGATGCGCGGGTCCCTGGTCGAGCCGATCACGAGGTTCCAGCCCCCGCCCGGCCGATGGGCGATGTCGCGAACGGTGGCGTCGGTCTCGATCCGCGCTCCCGATGCGGCCGCAACCGCGCCTGGCAACCGGCCGATGCCCCCGGCGATGCCCGCGAACACGGGAACGTCGGACGTGGCGGTGATCGCCGCGGCCGCGGCCCTGGCCATTGAGCGGTCACGGTCGAGCAGGGCCACCACCTGGGGTACGGCGGCCCGGGCGGAGATCTCACGGGCATGGCCGGCGTACACCCCACCCAGCAGCGGTTCGACCAGCCGGTCGACCACCTCGCGACCGAACCGCTCCTCGACGAGCGCACCGATGCTGGTGTCGCGGCCTTCGAGATCGGTCGCCGGCAACACCGCGTCGAGGGCGGCACGCGCCAGGCCGGGCCTGGAGATCACGCCGTCCTCTCCGAGGGCGCGCAGATCGACCGGGACCCCCATCAGCGTGCGCGGCATCGGGACCAGGTGGCCGCGGGTCCAGAGGTTCGCGGACGTGGTGGCCGGATGCACGATGTCCTCGGAGAGGCCGGAGGTGCAGGCCAGCACGACTGCTTCCGGTCGCCGGTTGAGCATCGCCTCGGCACCGACATCGACCATCACCCCGGCAACCTCATCGAGCCGGAGCTTGCCGCCGATCTCGGCCGATCCCTCGAGGACCGTGATCTCGCTGTCGGGCCGCAGCTCGCGAATCCGCGCGGCTGCCGCGAGTCCGGCTATGCCGCCGCCGATGACCACGAGATGCAGTGGCCCAGAAACTCGCTCGGGTGCTGGCACAGGTAACAGATTGACACCGGTTCCGGTCGGCGACAAACGGCGCGGGATCCGATCACGCCCGGGCTGCGTCACAGGTCACATGAAGACCATCCGACTGGTAGCCGCCGTACCCGTACTTCTGCTCGTCGCAGCCTGCGGAGCGGGCGCCAACTCGACCGCGTCCAGTTCGAGCAACGCTGCGTCGGCGGGCGGGTCGTCCGGCTCCTCCGACTCCTCTGCAGCCGACCCTGCCGCGTCTGCTCTCAACGGCCGTGCGGCCCCCGTGCGGCCTTCGATGAAGTCGGGGTCTGCCCTGCGCACGACCGCCGTCGAGACGCGCGCCGTGATCTCGAAGGGCCAGATCTCGTTGCAGGCAAAGGATGTGGAGAAGACGCGCTTCAACCTGCAGAGGCTCCTCGACGGGTGGAACGGCACCATCGCCAGCGACGAGTCGTCCGCGGACTCAAAGGGCAGGACCGTCGACGAAAGGCTGGTGCTGCGGGTGCCGAGCGCCAGCTTCGGTACGGCGATGACGGAGATCGCCAAGCTGGGCAAGCTCACCGACCAGAGCCGTACGTCGGAGGACGTGACCACCCAGGTCATCGACAACAGCGTCCGGGTCCGGGCCCAGAAGCTGAGCCTTGCCCGGATCGAGGCGCTGCTCGCCCAGGCAAAGAACCTCAACCAGATCATCGCGATCGAGGACCAGCTCAGCAGCCGTCAGGCCGATCTCGACTCCCTGGAGTCACAGCAGAAGTACCTCGCCGACCAGACGACGCTCTCGACGATCACCGTCTACTTGTCGGCCCACCCGAAAGCCGTGGTGCACAAGGAGAAGAAGCACGGATTCGTCGGCGGTCTCGACACCGGCTGGACGGCCTTCAAAGACAGTGCGGTCGCCGTGCTCACCGCGGTCGGGGCGGTACTGCCGTTCGCGGTGCTGATCGGCCTGATCGGCGTCCCGGTCGGGCTGGTGCTCCGTCGCCGGCGGGCGCTTCCGCAGACGCCACCCGCCGAGGCGTGACCTGCCGGACGTCATACGCACCGGTCGCCGGAACCGCCAGGCGGTATGACGTCCGGCGGATCAGGGTTGGTAGGAGTGCACGAAGTCGGTGAGCCGGGCCAGCTGGTCCGGGTCGGTCGACGGAATGACGCCGTGGCCGAGGTTGAAGATGTGGCCCGGCGCAGCCCGGCCGGCATCGAGCACGTCGCGCGCGCGGTCGAACATCACCTCGGTGGGCGCGAAGACCAGCGTCGGGTCGAGGTTGCCCTGGACGACCCGGCCACCGGCACGGCGTACGCCCTCGGCCAGGGGGACCCGCCAGTCCACGCCGACGACATCGGCGCCGGCTGCACCCATCAGGTCGAGGATCTCGCCAGTGCCGACACCGAAGTGGATCCTCGGCACACCGAGGGCACCGGCGCGCGCGAGGACGGAGGCCGAGTAGGGCATCACCAGGGCTTCATAGTCCGTACGGGTGAGCGCACCGGCCCAGGAGTCGAACAGCTGGACCGCGGAGGCGCCGGCCTCGACCTGCACCTCGAGGTAGGCCGCGGAGATGCCCGCGATCTTCCGCATCAGCGCATCCCAGACGTCGGGAGCGCCGAACATCATCGCCTTGGTCTTGGCGTGTTCCTTCGATGGCCCGCCCTCAACGAGGTAGGACGCAACGGTGAACGGTGCTCCGGCAAAGCCGATCAGTGGCGTCGCGCCGAGCTCACCGACGAGGTCGGAGACGGCTTGGGTGGTGAAGGGGACGTCGTCGGGCGTCAGGTCCGGGATCGCCTCGACATCGGCAAGCGTGCGCACCGGCGAGGCGACGACCGGACCGACCCCGGGAACGATGTCGAGGTCGACCCCGATGGCCTTGAGTGGCAGCACGATGTCGGAGTAGAAGATGGCGGCGTCAACGCCATAGCGACGCACGGGTTGCAGGGTGATCTCGACGACCAGATCCGGCCGCATGCAGGACTCGAGCATC
>JAOPXK010000030.1 GCA_025965195.1 Marmoricola sp. | reverse complement strand
ATCCGAAGGGAGCTCACGATGCCACGTTCGATCACCCCGATCCGTACGTTCACCTCGTTGACCACCGAGTGGGCGGCCCGCAGCCAGCAGGCTGCTTGCCGCAACGCGATGGTCGCCACCACCCTGCTCGCCGAACGCCGCCTCGAACGCCAGGACGTCGAGTCCTACCTCGCCGCCTTCCACGCCCAGCGCTCCGCCGCCCAAGGACACGCACCGCACAGCGCCCACCGACCCGAGCTCGCGGCCAGCTTCGCCTGATCCGGTCCGTACGCCACGCTGGTGAGATAGGCCACGAATTCACCGTTGTGGCCTATCAGGTGGGGCAAACTCACCACATGTCCGCCAGCGCCGAACACCTGCACCTCGCACCATCACCCGATGACGGGCTGGCCCTTCGCTACTACGACGTCACCAGCGCCGACGGCACCGAACTCCAGGCCTGGACCAACGATGTCGCCGGCCCGACCGTGCTGCTCTGCAACGGCCTCGGCACCAACCCCTACGCCTGGCCCGCACTCCTCGACCCCAACTGCGGAGTCCATGTCGTCTCCTGGAACCACCGAGGCACCGGAGGCTCCGGCCGGCCGGCCAACCGCAACCGGGTCGGCATCGACTCCTTCGTCCAGGACGCGATCGCCGTGCTTGACGACGCGGACATCGCCTCGTGCGTCGTGGTGGGCTGGTCAATGGGCGTGAACACGGCCTTCGAGCTGGCCATCCGCCACCCTGAGCGGGTCACCGGGCTCTTCGCGGTCGCGGGTGTGCCGGGCGACACCTTTGCCTCGATGGGCGCGCCGATCTTCCTGCCGCGGTTCCTGCGCAAGCCGGTCACGGTGAACGCCGCCCGCATCGCCCGCGCGATCGGCAAGCCGGTCTCGCTGGTCAGCACCCGTCTCCCGGTCAACGCCTTCACCACGACGCTGCTCGAGCACAGCGGTTTCATGCTGCCGACCGCGGATCCGGTGATGACCCGGCGAGCGGTGCGCGAGTTCCTGACCACTCCAATCGACTGGTACATGCACCTCGCCGTGCGTTCGTCGTTGCACCTTCGGGTCTCCCTCAAGGCGATCGACGTACCGACCTCGTTCGTGGCCGGCCGCTGGGACCTGCTCGCGGACACCAAGCACATGCGTACGGCGGCCGAGCGGATGCCCGATGCGTCGTACGTCGAGCTGCGCGGCACCCACTTCATCTCGATGGAGCAGCCCGATGTCGTGCATGAACAGCTGCTGGAGCTCCTCGACCGCGTCGGCTAGCCGCCGGGCAGACTAGTTTTGCCAGATGACCCGGGTCGTCGTTCTCCTGCTGGCACTGACTGTCCTGGCCGGTTGCGGCGGCACGGACGGACCGCCGTTCAGGACCAGCTCCCCCGGCCCTGAACCCATCACGGCAATCCCAGACCCGACTCCTGCGGGCGCCGACGCTCCTCGCGTCATCGACACCATCGCGTCGAAGCTGGCTGTGCCGTGGGGCATCGCCTTCCTCCCGGACGGCTCGGCGCTGGTCACCGAGCGCGACACCGGCAGGGTGCTGCGCGTCGACGGGCACCAGGTGAGCCAGGTCGGCTCGATCAACGAGGTGCACTCCGAGGGCGGGGAGGCCGGCCTGCTCGGCATCGCGGTGTCTCCGACGTACTCCACGGATCATCGGGTCTTCATCTACGCCTCCACCGACGGCGACAACCGGGTGCTCCGGATGCGGTACGTCGATGGCCGGCTGACCCCACCGGAACCGATCCTGACCGGCATCCCGCAGGGCTTCGTGCACGACGGCGGCAGGCTGCAGTTCGGACCTGACGGCAACCTCTACGTGTCCACGGGCGAGACCGGGCAGCGCCAGCTCGCTCAGGACCCCAAGTCGCTGGGCGGCAAGATCCTGCGGGTGACCCAGGACGGCAGGCCCGCGCCCGGCAACCCGTCGGCCGGCTCGCCGGTCTGGACCCTCGGTCACCGCAACGTGCAGGGCCTCGCGTTCGACCCGACGGGCCACCTGTGGGCCTCCGAGTTCGGTGACCAGACCTGGGACGAGCTGAACCTGGTCCAGGAGGGCACGAACTACGGCTGGCCGCTCGTCGAGGGAGGCAGCACGCTGGCCGGGTACCGGAACCCGCAGGTCGTCTGGCGCACCGACGTGGCTTCGCCGTCGGGGCTGGCCTACGCCGACGGCTACCTGTGGCTCGGTTCATTGCGCGGAGCCCGGCTCTGGCGGGTGAGGGTCGACGGCGTCCACGCGAGCGACCCGCAGGACTTCTTCGTCGGGAAGTTCGGCCGGCTGCGGACCGTCGTACGGGCGCCCGACGGGAACCTCTGGGTGACCACGTCCAACCGGGACGGTCGCGGCGATCCGAGGCCCGGTGACGACCGGATCCTGCTCGTGAAGCCCTAGGAGCCCGCTGCCTTCCTGGCCGTCTTCCGACCGGTCGTCTTCGCGGCCGGAGACCTGACCTCCGGCTTGTCGCGTACGGACACGTTGGGCGTTCCCTCGTCGCGCATGTCGAAGAGCTGGGTTGCGGCCAGCAGCTTGGTCATCGTGGCGTAGCCGTGGTTGCGCGGGTCGAACGACGACTGGTTGCTGATCTGCGAGCCGACCGACTGCACCCGGGCCCAGCCGGACTCGTCGGCTGCCGCGCGAACGGCGTTGCGGAGCAGGTTGACCAGGCCGGAGTCCTGCCTGAGCTCGGCAGTGCTCTTCCGCAGGCTCGGCGTGGCGGCACCACCCTTTGCCTCGCCTTCTTCCTCGTCGGGCTCGACGAGCTGGTCGAGATAGAGGAACCGGGAGCACGCGCTGACGAACGGCTTCGGCGTGTTCTGCTGACCGAAGCCGTAGACCATTGCGCCCTTCTCCCGCAGGTGCATGACCAGTGGGGTGAAGTCGGAGTCGCTCGACACGATCCCGAAGGCGTCCGGCCGATCCGTGTAGAGCAGGGCCATCGCGTCAATCACCATTGCCATGTCGCTGGCGTTCTTGCCCGTGGAGTAGTCGTACTGCTGCATCGGCCGGATCGCTCGAGCCAGCAGCACCTTCTCCCAGCCGCTCAGGTTGGGCTTGGTCCAGTTGCCGTAGGCACGGCGGATGCTGGTCTCTCCCAGGCTCGACAACTCGTTGAGGATCAGGTCGATCTTGCTCGCTGGTGCGTTGTCAGCATCGATCAGCAGGGCGATGCGCGGCTTGGAGTCCATTCGCCGATGATCGCATTCACGCCGGGTGGATGCCTCAAGTGTGTGCGCACGCGCCGGGTCAGCGTCGAGAACCTGCACCCAAGAGCCGGGTCAGCGAAATTAGGCGAGCTTCTCCAGGATCAGCTCGCGGACCCGGCCTGCGTCGGCCTGCCCGCGCATGTCCTTCATGACCGCGCCGATCAGGGCACCGGCGGCTGCGACCTTGCCCTCGCGGATCTTTCCGGCGACGTCGGGGTTCGCGGCGATCGCGGCGTCGACCGCGGCCGAGAGCGCGCCCTCGTCGGAGACGATCGCGAGTCCACGGGCGGCGACGACCTCGTCGGGCGTCCCCTCGCCGGCGAGGACGCCGTCGAAGACCTGCCGGGCGAGCTTGTCGTTGATGCCGCCCTCGTCGATGAGGGCCTGGATCCGGGCAACCTGGGCCGGCGTGATCGGGAGCGACGCGATGTCGACGTCTTGTTCGTTCGCACGACGGGCCAGCTCGGAGAGCCACCACTTCCGCGCGGCCTGCGGGGATGCTCCGGCCGCGATGGTCTCCTCGACCAGGCCGAGCGCGTCGGCACCGATGGTGTCGCGCATCTCGAGGTCGGAGAAGCCCCACTCCTTCTGCAGCCGGTCGCGGCGGACCCGTGGGGGCTCGGGCAGGGTGTCCTTGAGCGAACGCACCCACTCCTCGGATGGCGCGACGGGCACCAGGTCGGGCTCGGGGAAGTAGCGGTAGTCGTCGGCGTCGGACTTCTCCCGGCCCGAGAGGGTCACCCCGCTGACCTCCTGCCAGTGCCTGGTCTCCTGGAGGATCGAGCCTCCGCTGCCGAGAATCGCGGCCTGGCGCGAGATCTCGTAGCGCGCCGCCCGTTCGACCGAGCGGAGCGAGTTGACGTTCTTGGTCTCGGTGCGGGTGCCGAGCTCGCCGGTCCCGATCGGGGCGAGGGACAGGTTGACGTCGCAGCGCAACGACCCCTGCTCCATGCGTACGTCGGAGACTCCGAGACCCAGGATGAGCTCGCGCAGATGGGCGACGTAGGCCTTCGCCACGGCCGGCGCCTTCTCACGAGCGCCCATGATCGGCCGGGTGACGATCTCGATCAACGGGATGCCGGCGCGGTTGTAGTCGACCAGCGAGTAGTCCGCGCCCTGGATCCGGCCGGTCGAACCGCCGACGTGCAGCGACTTCCCGGTGTCCTCCTCCATGTGCGCACGCTCGATCTCGACACGAAAGACCTCGGAACCGTCAGCCGTGTCCACCAGGACGTCGGTGTAGCCGTCGAACGCGATCGGCTCGTCGTACTGACTGGTCTGGAAGTTCTTCGGCATGTCCGGGTAGAAGTAGTTCTTCCGGGCGAATCGGCACCAGGACGCGATGTCGCAGTTCAGCGCGAGGCCGATCCGGATCGCTGACTCGACCGCCTTGCCGTTGACCACCGGCATCGAGCCCGGCAAGCCAAGACACGTCGGACAGGTCTGGGTGTTGGGCTCGGCGCCGAACTCGGTCGGGCAGCCGCAGAACATCTTCGTGACGGTGTTCAGCTCGATGTGGACCTCGAGGCCCATCGCCGGGTCGAAGGCAGCGAGCGCCTCGTCGTAGGGGACCAGTGCGTCACTCATCGGGCAACCTCCAGCGTGGGAGCGCGATCGAGCAGCGGCCCGCCCCATTGCTTCTCGAGCAGGGCTTCGAGCGCGGCACCGACGCGGTAGAGCCGGTCGTCGGCCATCGCAGGCGCCAGCACCTGGAACCCGACCGGCAGCCCGTCCTCGTCGGCGAGGCCCGCAGGCACGGACAGGCCGGGTACGCCGGCAAGGTTGGCCGGGATCGTGGCGATGTCGTTGAGGTACATCGCGACCGGGTCGTCGAGCTTCTCCCCGATCCGGAACGCGGTCGTCGGCGCGGTCGGCGAGACCAGCACGTCGGCCGAGTAGAAAGCGGTGTCGAAGTCGCGGCTGATCAGCGTCCGGACCTTCTGCGCCTGGCCGTAGTAGGCGTCGTAGTAACCACTCGACAGCGCATAGGTGCCGAGGATGATCCGGCGTTTCACCTCGTCGCCGAAGCCCCGGTCACGCGTCGCCCGCATCACGTCCTCGGCGCTCGGACTCTCAATGCCCTCGGGCAGCACCCGCAGTCCATAGCGCATCGCGTCGAAGCGAGCGAGGTTGGAGGACGCCTCACTCGGCATGATCAGGTAGTAGGCCGCGAGCGCGTGCACGAAGTTCGGGCAGGACACCTCGACCACGGTCGCACCGGCGCCGACGAGCAGCTGCACGGCTTCGTCGAAGCGCTGCTGGACACCGCTCTGGTAGCCCTCGCCGGTCAGCTCCTTGACCACGCCGATCCGGACGCCGGTCAGGTCACCGGCAGCACCGCGACGAGCTGCGTCGACGAGTGCCGGCAGCGGCTGGTCGATGCTGGTGGAGTCCTTCGCGTCGTGCCCGCCGATGACCTCGTGCAGCAGAGCGGAGTCGAGAACGGTGCGGGTGACCGGACCCGCCTGGTCGAGCGAGTTCGCCATCGCCACCAGGCCGTAGCGGCTGACTCCGCCGTAGGTCGGCTTCACGCCGACCGTGCCGGTGACCGCGCCCGGCTGCCGGATCGAGCCGCCGGTGTCGGTGCCGATCGCGAGCGGTGCCTGGAAGGAGGCAACGGCGGCGGCCGAACCGCCACCGGAGCCACCGGGGATCCGGTCGAGGTCCCAGGGGTTGTGCGTCGGGCCGTACGCCGAGTGCTCGGTCGACGAGCCCATCGCGAACTCGTCCATGTTGGTCTTGCCGAGGATCGGGAGACCAGCCGCCTTGAGGCGCGCGACCACCTCTGCGTCGTACGGCGGGATCCAGCCCTCGAGGATCTTCGAGCCGCACGTCGTGGGCAGCCCGTCGGTCGCGAGCACGTCCTTGACGGCGATCGGCACACCGTCGAGCGGCGACGCGAGCTGACCGGCGGCGCGCCGGGCGTCGGAGGCGGCGGCCTGCGCCAGCGCACCCTCGGTGTCGATGTGCAGGAACGCGTGGACCGCACCGTCGACCTCGGCGATCCGGTCGAGGTGGACTCGGGTCAGCTCGACGCTGGTGGTCTCTCCGGCGGCGAGCGCGTCGGCAAGGTCGGCCGCGCTGCGGCGAATGAGGTCGCCCATCACTGCTCGTCGCCCAGGATCCGAGGAACGGCAAACCGCTGCTGTTCCTTCGCAGGAGCACCGGACAGGGCCTGTTCCGCGGTCAGGCAGGGCACCACGACGTCCTCACGGAAGACATTGGTCAGCGGCAGTGCGTGCGAGGTCGGCGGGATGTCATCGGCGGCAACCTCGGAGATGGACGCAATCGACTCCAGGATCACGGACAGCTGTGGGGCAAGCGCATCCAGCTCGGCGTCGGACAGGTCGATCCGGGCGAGATCGGCCAGATGGGCAACCTCGTCTCGGGAAATCTCGACTCTGCTCGCTCCAGGAATGTCAGGCATGCGGGTAATCCTATGGGCTGTCACGGGGCCGCTCGACATACCCTCCTGCCATGACTGAGCCCTACCTCAACCGGACCGAGAAGACCCTTGCCGGAAGCGAGCGCGAACAGCTCGACGCCTTCCTCGAGGACAACCGGGACGAGTTGATCGAAGCCGTTGAGGGCCTGACCGACGAGCAGGGCCGTCGCAAGCTGGTGCCCTCACTGACCACGCCGCTGGGGTTGGTCAAGCACTGCACCGCCGTCGAGCGGGCCTGGTTCCAGAAGGCCCTCCTGGGCCGCACGGATGAGGAGATCGATGGCATCGCGAACGGCAACGACGAGAGCTTCGAGGTCCGCGACGACGAGACCGTCGAGTCCGTGATCGCGGACTTCCGCTCCGCCGTCGAGGAGTCGAGGAGGATCGCTGCGGCGTACGACCTCGACGACCTGGCGGTGCACAACCGCCGCGGCCCTCTCACCCTCCGGTGGATCTATGTCCACATGGTCGAGGAGCTGGCGCGCCACGCCGGGCACGCCGACATCCTCCGCGAGCAGATCCTGGCCGCCGAGAGCTAGAGGCCGGCGGGTCCGTCGTCGAGGAGCACCTTGAAGGCGGACTCGTCCAGGATCGGTACGCCGAGCTGCTCGGCCTTCTCTGCCTTGGAGCCGGGCGACTCACCGACCACGACGTAGTCGGTCTTCTTCGACACCGACGAGGACGCCTTCCCGCCTCGGGAGAGGATCGCCTCCTTCGCGCCATCGCGGCTGAAGTCGACCAGCGATCCGGTGACGACAATCGTCAAGCCCTCAAGGGTTCTGGGCGTCGACTCATCGCGCTCGTCCTCCATCCGGACGCCGGCCGCGGCCCACTTGTCGACGATCTGGCGATGCCAGTCGACGGTGAACCACTCCACGACGGCCTCGGCGATCGTCGGGCCAACCCCTTCGGCAGCAGCCAGCGCCTCGAGAGGAGCGGAACGGATCGCGGCCATCGAGCCGAACTCGGTCGCCAGCGCCCGCGCGGCCGAAGGCCCGACGTGCCGGATCGACAGCGCGACGATCACCCGCCACAACGGCTGGTCCATCGCCTTGTCGAGGTTGTCGATCAGCTTCTGCCCGTTGGCGGACAGGATCGGATCGTCTCCCTCGCCCTTCTTCGGCGCGCGCGTGAAAAGGGCCACTCGCTGAAGCTGCGATGCGCTCAGGGAGAAGATGTCGCCCTCGTTGGTGATCACGCCGGCATCGAGCAAGGCGACGGCCGCTTCGTAGCCAAGGCCCTCGATGTCGAACGCACCTCGTGACGCGACATGGAAGACCCGCTCGCGCACCTGCGCCGGACAGGTCAGGTGGTTGGGACACCGGAGGTCCTTGTCGCCCTCCTTCTGCTGCACCAGCAGGGTCTTGCACGACGGACAGTGCGTCGGCATCCGCCACGGACGGAGCCCCTTCGGACGCAGCCCGAGCACCGGTCCGACGATCTCGGGGATCACGTCACCGGCCTTGCGCAGGACCACGGTGTCGCCGGGCCGGACGTCCTTGCGCTTCACCTCATGGGCGTTGTGCAGGGTGGCCATCTCGACCGTCGAACCAGCGACCTTCGTCGGCTCCATCCGACCGAACGGCGTCACCCGGCCGGTGCGGCCGGTGTTCACCTCGATCGCGAGCAGCTTGGCGTTGACCTCTTCGGGGGGGTACTTGAACGCGACTGCCCAGCGCGGCGCCCTCGAGGTCGAACCGAGGCGCCGCTGGAGGGAGACGTCGTCGACCTTGATCACCACGCCGTCGATCTCGTGCTCGACCACGTCGTGCCGGTGCTCACCGAAGTACTCGATGAAGTCCTTGACCGCCTCGAGATCGGGCACCACACGCACTCGCGTGCTGGTCGGCAGTCCCCACGCGGCCAGCGCGGCATACGCCTCGGACTGTGCCCTCGGCTCGAAGCCCTGCCGCTTGCCCAACCCGTGGCAGACCATGCCGAGGTCACGTGACGCGGTGACTCGGGGGTCCTTCTGCCGCAGTGACCCGGCGGCGGAGTTCCGCGGGTTGGCGAACATCGGCTTGCCGGCGTCGACGAGCGAGGCGTTGAGCTTCTCGAACGCATCGACCGGCAGGAACACCTCGCCGCGGACCTCTACGAGCGTCGGCACCGGGAATTCGTCAGAGCCCTTCAGGACATGGGGAATCGAGTCGATTGTCTTCACATTCGGGGTGACGTCCTCACCGGTGCGCCCGTCACCACGGGTCAGCGCCCGGACGAGCCGGCCATTCTCGTAGAGGAGGTTGATCGCGAGCCCGTCAACCTTCAGCTCGCAGAGGTACGCCGCGCCTTCGACTCCGTCGCGGGCCAGCCGGGCCTGCCAGGACTCGAGCTCCTCGAAGCTGAACGCGTTGTCCAGGCTCATCATCTGTTCGAGGTGGTCGACCGCGGTGAACTGCGTGGACACCCCGCCACCGACCTTCTGGGTCGGTGAGTCAGGGGTGCGGAGCTCCGGGTGGTGCTCCTCAAGCTCCTCGAGCCGCCGCATCTTCAGGTCGAAGTCCGCATCGGACAGCGTCGGGTCGTCCTTGACGTAGTAACGCCAGCGGGCGTCCTCGATCTCTTCGGAGAGCCGCTGGTGCTCGCCCCGGGCCTCGACAACTTCGCTGTTCTGGTCGGTCACGGGACCATCTTGCCGGTTCCGACCGACAATCCGGCCCATGCCCTCGCTCCGAACTTCCCTCCAAATGCCTTGCCCCGCGCGAGAGGATGTGGACATGCACACGCGCCTGTTCACCAGCGACGTACCCGCCGATCCGCAGGGGATCGTGCTGATGCTGCATGGCGGCGCCGAGCACAGCGAGCGACCGGTCGACCGGCGCAACGGCGCACTGGTCCGTTCGCGGATGATGTTCCAGACCATGCAGACCCGCGTCGTCGCGTCGGACCACGTGCTCTGCATGCTGCGGTTCTCGGTCAAGGGCTGGAACGCCGGCGTCGGCCACGAACCGTCCCCGGTCGTTGACGCGCGCTGGGCGCTGGACCATCTCCGGCGCGAGTTCGCCGACCTGCCCGTCGTTCTCCTCGGCCACTCGATGGGCGGTCGCGCCGCGATCCACGTGGCCGACGACCCGTCGGTCGTCGGCGTCGTCGGGCTGGCGCCGTGGTGGTCCCCCCAAGACCCGATCGACACCGTCGCAGGCAAGCACCTGGTCGCAGCCCACGGCAGCCGTGACCGAATCACCTCGGCCAAGCAGACCCGCAGATATCTCCAGCGAGCTGACGGCATCGCTGCTTCGACGAAGTTCGTCGACATGGGCTTCATCGGCCACTACATGCTCACCAACGTGAAGCACTGGAATCGCGTTGCCTGCAAGGAGTCTCTGGCCGCGTTCGAGCCCGCACCCAGCGACGAGGACTGCGGCTCCCATCACGTGGGCGGCATCACTCCGCCGAATTGAAACCGGTCTGCCGCTGGGTGCGTTCAACCCGTAGAGACTCTTCTCAACGGAACGGAACTGCATGTCAGCGTCACCCCAACCGTCGGCCCAACCGTCAGCCCAACCGTCAGCCCAACCGTCAGCCCAGAGTCATCACGAGCGGGAGCACCGCCTGGGACTCAGCTTCACCCAGCTCGCCGGGAGTGCCCTGGCCGCCGCCTCCGCCACCTTCGCCGCATCGTTCCTCGGAGTGACGGGAACCATCGTCGGCGCAGTGGTGGCCAGTGTCGTGGCCACGGTCGCCACCTCGACGTACACCGCTTCGCTTCGGCGCAGCCACGAGGCCGTACGCCGGACCGCCTCGTCGATCCGGGTCCGCCCGCCCGCTGCAGAGAAGCGTCGCAAGCTCCCAGCGGCCCGGCTCGTGCTCGCCGCGGCCGCCGTCCTGGCCGTGACACTCGGGACGATCACCGGTCTGGAGGGCCTGACAGGCAAGACCCTGTCCGCCATCGTTGGTGGCTCCGACACCACCGGCACCACGCTGGGGCATTCCCTGGGCAGCTCACTCGGACAGGGCGGCTCTGCCACGTCCCACACCACGACGGATGCGAGGACGGGCAAGGACCACACGTCGGTCACTCCCCCGGTCACTGCCCCGGTCACTCCCCCGGACGCCGCACCGACGGCTCCGGCCACGACGACACCGTCGGCCCCGGCGACTCAGCCGAGCGATGCGCCCAGCACCGACCCGACGACGACACCGACCGGCCCGAGCACTCCGGACCCGTCCGGTGCGCCGACCGACGGTTCCACCACCGGGACGCCACCGACTCCTTGAATCGGTGAGGTGGCCAGTGGCGGCCCGGTGGTGAAGCGCGTGTCAGACCTGGGTCAGAACTGGGTCCCGTGGTCCTGAGCCGGCTGGTAGTCCGCGTCGCCGGCGAACGTCACGTCGTATCCACCGTCCAGGTCGATCGCGGGGAAGAGCACCGTGGCGTCACACGAGGCGAAGCCGTTGGCGTCGGTGACCACATCGCAGATGTGGATCACCCCGTGGTCGGTTGGCTGAGTGGTCGTGAACACCAGGGTCCGGCCGGCCAGTGGGGCCCCACCGACTCCGGTGAGCGTTGCCCGGACCACGCCACCGTTGCCCTCGAACCCGGGCGGGTAGTTGTAGGTGACCAGCGTCGCCGCTTCGACCTTGCTCGCGGCCCGGCTGACGTTCTGGGTGAACGTCGCCGAGGTGCTGCTCGCGAACGCTGCCGAGCCGGCGTACGTCGCCTTGATGGCGTGTGCACCTGCGTGGAGCCCGGTCACCGTGATCGAGGCCTGCTGCTGCCCCTGCACCGTGGTGAGCGTTGCGGTGCCGAGCACGGTCGAACCTTCAGCGAAGGACACCGTCCCGGCCGGTGTGCCGGACGAGGCGAGGCTGGGAGCCACCACCGCCGTCAGCGTGACCGGTGCACCGAACGTCGACGGGTTCGCCGAGGACTCGACACCCGTCACCGTCGCCACCGAACCGACCGACTGCGAGGTCGAGGCGGTCTGGCCGGAGAAGTTGAAGTTTCCGACGTACACCGCCCGGATCGCATGACTGCCCGGCGACAGCGTCGAGGAGACGAAGGTCGCCTGCGAGCTGTTGATGCTGTTCGGGGCGAGGCTGGTCGATCCCAGCAGGACCGAGCCCTCCCAGACCTGGACGACACCTGACGGGTGCCCGTTCGCCGGAGCGACCGCACTGACCGTCGAGGTGAACGTCACAGCCTGGCCGAAGTCGGCCGGGTTCGCGCTTGAGGTGAGCGTCATGGCCGTCGCGCCCTTGGTGATGTTCTGACCGGTGCCCTGGTCGAGGCCACCCGTGCTCGTCACGAAGTTGCGGTCGCCGCTGTACGTCGCGGAGATCGCATAGGTTCCTGGCGACAGCGCCGCGAACGCGGTGCTCGTCGCCACCCCGTTGACCACGGTGGCAGGCGAGCCGAGGTTCAAGCCATTGACCGTGAAGACGACGGTGCCACCCGGGTCCCCAGCGCCCGGAGCGACTGGCGTGACCGTTGCGGAGAACGTGATTCCCTGGCCGGACTGCGCCGGGTTCGCCGAGGAGGTCACCATCGTCGAGGTCTGCGCCCGCGAGACTGCCTGGGTCACCGAGTCGTTGCTGGTCAGGAAGCCGTCGTCGCCGCTGTAGGTCGCCACGATCGCGTGCTGTGCCACCGAGAGGTCGGTGGTCGTGATCGAGGCCTGCTCACCGGTGCTCGAGTTGACAGGGGCAGTGCCCAGCACGGTCGAGCCGTCCTTGAAGGTGATCGTGCCCGAAGGGGCTCCGGCACCCGGTGCGAGAACCGACACCGTTGCTGTGATCGTCACCGGCTGGCCGAACACCGAGGTCGGCGCCGAGCTGACCACCGTGGTCTTGGTGGCCGCCTTGTTGACCTGCTGGGTCGCTTCCGCAGACGTGCTCGTCACGAAGTTGGGATCACTGCTGAAGTACGTGGCAGTGATCGTGTGGCTACCCGGCGTGAGATTGCTGAACGAGGTCTCGGCTGCCCCGCTGTGCAGCGGGACGAAGACGCCGACCGGGTCACCGTCGACCAGGAACTGGACCGCGCCGCCTGGGGTACCGGTGGCGGGGCTGACGGGCGTCACATCCGCGTGCAGCGTGACGGTCTGGCCGGTCACCGAGGGGTTCGGCGAGGACGTGACCGTCGTCGTGGTGGCTGCTGCCCTCACGTCCTGGGTCAGGGTGTCGGACTCGCCGGAGAAGTCGCCGTCACCGCTGTAGTCGGCAGTGATGATGCGGTCACCGACCGTCAGGTGAGCCGTCGGTGACGTCGCCGTACCGCCGACCAGCGGGACTGGCCCACCGATCGCGACGCCGTCGGCGGCGAACTGGACCGTGCCCGAAGGCGTGCCCGCACCTGGACCGACCGCGGTCACGTGTGCCGTGTAGGTCAGCGGCTCACCGGAGACGGCGATGTTGTCCGAGGTGCTGAGCACAACGTTCGTGTCGGCCCGGTTCACTCCGTGGGTCAGGGTGGCGGACGAGCTCAGCGCGAAGTCCGTGTCGCCGTTGTACGTCGCGTCCACCTGGTGGTTTCCGGCGTGCAGGTTGGCGATCGTCAGGGTTGCGGTGTTGCCGGTGAGCGGCACAGCGGTGCCGAACGGCTGACCGTCCACGTTGAACTGGACGCCTCCGCTCGGGGCCCCGACGCCCGGCGCCACGACGGCGACGGTGGCAGTGAACGTGACGGCCTGACCGCTGACCGTCGGTGTTGGCGCGTCGCTCAGCGTCGTGGTCGTGCCGGCCTTGTTGACCGTCTGCGTCTTGGTGCCAG
Source organism: Marmoricola sp. (assembly GCA_025965195.1). Classification (GTDB taxonomy): domain Bacteria; phylum Actinomycetota; class Actinomycetes; order Propionibacteriales; family Nocardioidaceae; genus Marmoricola. The sequence goes on along the minus strand of JAOPXK010000030.1, from coordinate 55,568 downwards.
CCGTGCTGGCGACGAAGTCCGCGTCACCGCTGTAGCTCGCGCCAATGATGTGCGATCCGGTGCTCAGGCTGGTCGTGCTCGGCGTGGTGGCGGTGCCCGATGAGAGCGGCAACGCGGCGCCGAAGTTGTTGCCGTCAACGGTGAACTGAACCGATCCGGTGGGCGTACCGGTGCCCTCGGCCGCAGCGACCTGTGCGGTGAAGCTGGTGGCCTGACCGTGTACGACCGCGGCCGGCGCGGTGACCGTCGTCGCGGTTGCGTCCTTGGTGACCGAGAACGTCACCGCCGCCGACTTCGCGCCGTAGAACGAGGTTCCCGCGAACGACGCCGTCAGCGTCGCCGAGCGCGGAGGCCCGGCGATCGCCAGGGTTGCCGACGCCACACCACTTGCGTTGGTCGTCCCGTTGACCGTGGCCCCACCCGACAACGCGAACGTGATGGTCCGGCCGGGGAGCACCGAGGCCGCGAGGTTCGGGTCGGTCAGCGTCGCCGAGACCGTGATGCTGGTGTTCTGCGCCGCCGACGTCGGGCCGCCGTACGACAGTGCGACGACGTTGTTGATCGTGACGTTGTTGTTGTTCGTCACGTTCGAGGTGGTGCACCCGGTCCCCAGGAAACCGCTGTTGGCGCCGTTGCCGTCGATGGTGCGGACTGTGTAGGCACCATTGGGGTAGTTGTGCGTGTCGATCGACACGTCGCGCGCCCCGGCACCGTCGAAGACCTGGTTGAACACCACAGTGCTACCGGAGATCAGCTGGATCGTGGTGTGCACGTTGCCACCACAGTGCTTGACCCCGATGATCGAGCTGTTGTCGGTCCCGCCGGTGTCGGACAGCGTCACCGTGCCCTGCAGCGTCGCCCCCGAACTGGGCGCGGTGATGGCCGCGTCGGCCGAGCCGGCGATCGCGACGGTGAATCCGAGAGTCAGGGAAACTGCAGCGATTATTGCGGTAAGTCTGCGCACGATGGCACTTCCTTCTCCAGGCAACCCTGGCGTCACACCCGCGAACGGGCGTTAGGAGGGAGGGTTACTTGAGTACGACGCCTTGCGCCGATGAGGACTGGTAGTTCGCATTGCCGGCGAAGTTCGCCCTGTAGCCGAGGTTCAGGACCAGCGTGAGCAGCTGGCTCACCGCGTTGCAGGTGGCGACGCCGGAGGCATCCGTCGTCGACGTGCAGATCGTGGCGCCACCGATGGTGAAGACCACCGGCACTCCGGCGACCGGGCCGAGTCCCGAGCTGAGCGTGATGCGGAGCTGTCCGAGCGGCAGGCCGAGCGGCAACAGCTTGACCACTGCTGCATCGGCGCTGATCGTGGTGGCCCGCTTGGCAACCGACACCGCGAGTGCCGCAGACGTGCTCCCGACGAACGACGGCGAACCGGAGTAGACCGCCTTGATCGAGTGCGCTCCCGCAGCCAGACCGGCAAGCGTGATCTGAGCGGTGCCATTCGTGCCTGCCGGCACCACCGGCGCCGTCCCGAGGACAGTGCTGCCTTCCAGGAAGGTGACCGTGCCGCCCGGCGCACCGAGCGTGCCGAGGGCAGGAGTCACCTTGGCCGAGAAGCCGATGGCCTGGCCGAACGTGGTCGACGTCGCGGAGGCAGTGAGTGTCGTGGACGTGCTCACCTGCGCCACGCTCTGCGTGATCGACGCGAGCTTGGAGACGAAGTCCGCGTCGCCCGAGTACATCGCCGTCACCGTGTGTGCGCCGGGCAGCATGGTCGAGATCGACGGGCTGGTTGCCACCCCGTCGGCCACTGCGACCGCGTCACCCAACGGCTGACCATCCACGCCGAACTGCACGTAGCCGGTCGGCTTGCCCGTACCAAGCTGCTGCGAGCCGACGGTCGCGGTGAACGAGACACCGTGACCATAGGTGCTGCCGGGCGCGGAGGAGACCAGGTTCACGTCGACGCCTGCATCGGCGACGGTCTGCGTCACCCCGCCACCGCTGCTGGAGAAGCCGGCGACAGGAACGAACGCGGCGATCACGGTGTGGCCACCCGGTTCGGGCGAGGCGAGCGTGAGGCTCTCGGCGACACCGTTTGCGTCCACCGGGACCGGGTCGCCGATGTTGGCGCCGTCCACGGAGAACTGCACGGCCCCGACCGGAGAGCTGTCGTCAGCGGCGCTGACGGTTGCCTTGAAGCTGATCAGCTGGCCGTACGTCGACGGGTTCAGCGACGACGTGACGACCGTGGAGGTCGCTACAGTTGCGGCGCCGGAGATCACCGTCTGGCTGGTCGGCGAGGACTCACTGGATGCGTAGTCACTGTCGCCGGCGTACGACGCGACGATGCTGTGCGAGCCCGGCAACAGCGTGGACACGTTGATCGTGGCCTGGCTGCCGCCGGAGGTCGAGTGCAGCGACGCGGCACCGATCTCGTCACCGTCGGAGGTGAAGATGATCGTCCCGGTCGGGGCGCCCGAGCCGGGCGACACTGCCGCGACGTTCGCCGTGATGGCTACCGCCTGGTCCTCGGAGGACGGAGACGGTGACGACGTCACGGTCGTCGCCGTGTCGGCCTGGCTGACGACCTGGGTGAGCGCGCTGGAGGCGCCGACGAAGTTCGCGTCGCCGCTGTAGGTCGCGGCAATCGTGTGGATCCCGGTGAGCAGCGACGTCACCGGCGGGAACGAAGCAACCCCGCCGACGAGGGTGACCGGGTCGCCGACGTTGCTGCCGTCGATGACCAGCTGCGCTGCTCCCGACGGAACTCCCGAACCGGGCGCGGTCGCACCGATGGTCGCGTTGAAGTTCACGGACTCACCGGACACGGTGACCGTGTCGGACGAGGCAATCGTGAGGTCCACGTTCGCCTTCGCGACACTGACGTTGGCGGGGGCCGACGCCGTGCCGTTGTAGACGTCGTCACCGGAGTACGTCGCGACGATGCTGTGGCTGCCGACCGGCAGCGTCGTGGTGACGAGCGAGGCCACCCCCGCGCCGTCCAGCGCTGCGGTGCCGATCGTCGTGCCGCCGTCGGTGAAGGTCACCGATCCGGTGGGCGTGCCGCCGTCGGCGGCGGTCACCGTCGAGCCGAGCGTGATCGACTGCCCGTAGACGGTCGAGCCCGGGCTGACCGTCTCGGTCGTGGTGGTGGGCAGCAACGGGTTGCGGACCCGGAAGACGACCGGAGCCGAGGTGCTCGTCGCAAAGTTGGCGTCACCGCCGTAGACCGCCGTGACTGTGTGGTTGCCGAGAGGTAGTCCGGACAGTGCAGCACTTGTGGCCGATCCGGCCGTCACCGCGACGGGCGAACCGAAGTTGGCACCGTCGACGACGAACTGGACAGACCCACCTGGGTTGCTGCCGATGCCGGGCGTGACGTTGGCGGTGAACGTGACCGTGTCGCCCAGGGTGACGATCGACTGCGACGGGGTCACTGTCGTGGTGGTCGGATCGACAGTGACGGCGAACGGTGACGAGGCGGTGGCCGCCGTCAGGTCCGAGGCGCCGACGTAGGTCGCGGTAATCGTCGCGCTACGCGGCGGTCCTGCGACCGGAAGGTTCGCAGTCGCGACGCCGGAGGCGTTGGTCACGCCGGTCACGGTGGACCCACCCGACAGGCCGAAGCTGATCGTGCGTCCCGCCGCATTGGCCGGGGCCGCCGCGTCGGTGAGCTTGGCAGCCACAATCGCCGTGCCGCCCTGCGGAGCACTGGTCGTTCCGGTGTAGGCGAGGGTGCCACAGTCCTGCGGAGTCACGACCACGGTGGTCGCGCCGAGGGCGCCGACGGACGGCGCCGAGACGACAACACCCCAGTTGGCCCGGGAGCCGTTCTTGGCCAGAAGGTCACTCTCGGCCGGAGCGGTCAGCGTCGCGCTGTAGGCACCGTTCGTGCCGGTCGTCGTCGAAGCGGAAACGGTCTGGCCGGGGTTGATCTGCGACTTGTCCAGGGCGACCGTGACAGGTACGCCGCTCGCGTTGGTGCTGAGGTTGCCAGTGACCACCACCGAGCCGCCGGCACAGGTGAGTGACGGCGTGGCAGTTGAGGTGAGGCTGTTACCGGAGGGCAACGACGCGCTGCTCAGCGTCCGGTTGATCGTGAGGGCGGCACCGTCGAGCGGGAGCTGCAGGATCTCCTTGGCGTCGTTCTTGAAGCTGGGCGACCACCAGATGTCGTCCGACATCGAGTTGTCGGCGTTGTTGGAGTGGATCAGGTCGGTGGCGAGGTTCGCGTTGCCGCCGGCATTGATCGTCGCGGAGCTGACGTGGGACGTGGCGTTGTAGGGAAGGGTGCCGTCGAAGGGCGACGAGCCGGTGCCGCCGAGCGAGCCGGCGTCGTAGTTGAAGCCACCTGTGTAAGTGATGTTCTCGTTGTTCAGCCAGCTGTCGCCCGAGTTCAACGGGAAGTCATGGGTCCTCCAGCCCGGCGCGGGCGTCAGCGCCAGGTTGATGTCGGCCGTGATACCGGTCGAGATGATCGAGACCGTCGCGGTGCCGTTCAGGTGCTGTGCCTGGGTCTCCTGGAGCAGGGCCAGGTCGGAGCGCCGGACGAACCGCGTTCCGGAGACGGTGCCGGAGAAGCTCTTCAGGGTCGCGGTCCCGACCCCGGAGACGTTGGTCGAGCCGCTGCCTCCGGTGATGGTGCCGGTGATGTTCAGCTTGTACGCGTCGGTCCCGCCGAAGTTCTCGACGTCGGCGACCGTGTAGGTGACGTTCTCGTTGATCGTCACATCGGTCGGTGCCGCGGAGTCGAAGTAGCGGAACGACGTGGCGTAGGTCCAGGACCAGCCGTTGCTCCACGCGGCGACGTCGTGACCGGGCGCCTGGACAGCGCCAGCAGGGGTGGCCCCAGCTGCGACAAGGACGCTCGCGCACAGCGCGATGACGGTGGCGATACCGACGTGTCCGCGAGCCGATCGGCGGTTACGCCGTGCCGCCCTGTGAACTCGACCGTCAGTGAAATGAACGCGCAATTTAGACCCCTAGCATCAACCCGAGGGCGGACCTGGTAATCCGCGCGGATCGATTTGTAGCATGGCTGGACAGTTGTCCACAATGGCCGAACGGGACCAGTTGTTGGCAATCGCAACTAATTTCGACCCTCCAACCGAGCGCCCCGCACCGTAAGTCCGAACCCGGTTTTTCGGCGCTCGGGAATGCATTTGATCCGCCTCTGGTTCAGCCTTATGCTCTGGATGAAACGAAACGGTTCCGTTTCATCGACAGGGCTGAGGAGGTGCAGCGATGATGAAGCACGTCATCCGTCCGCGGGTCGAGGGTGTCCGTGAGGACGAGATCCTCGATGCCGCGGCAGCACTGCTCATCGAGGTCGGTTACGACCGGTTCACCATGGATGCGGTTGCTCGCAACGCTCATGCCAGCAAGGCGACGCTCTACCGCCGCTGGGAGAGCAAGCCGGCCCTCGTCACCGAGGCACTCGTCCGCGCGAAGAACGCGCCACATGTCGAGGACCACGACACCGGCAGCTTGCGGTCCGACCTGATCGCGACCTTCTGCGGCAACCACGGCCTGAGCACCCAGGGCACCAAGGTCCTCGGCGCCGTCGTGACCGCGTTGAGCACCGATCCCGAGTTCGCCGAGCTGTTCCGCGAGATGTTCATCGCCCCGAAGATCGCCGTCACCGCGCGCATCTACGAGCGGGCCCGTGAACGCGGCGAGATCGCGGGCGACGTGGACCTCGAGATCATCGGCCCTGCTCTCGCCGGCATCCTCCTGCACCGAACGTTCATCCTCGGCATTCCACCGGACGACGCCACTGTCGAACGCGTCGTCGACAACGTGATCCTTCCCGCCGTACTCCATCCCGGGGCAAGTCGCCCGGACGGCGCGACCAAGACAAGCTCGAAAAAACCAACCAGGACAAGGAAAACAACATGACCGACATCAAGGAGTCGGTGGCGGAGCCCACGGGGACGAGTCACGGACATGCCCATCTCGGATGGGCCCTCGTGCTCATCTGCGTGGCGCAGCTGATGGTGGTGCTCGACAGCACCATCGCCAACATCGCGCTGCCGTTCATCCAGAAGGACCTCGATGTCACGCCGGCCAACCTGCAATGGGTGGTGACCGGCTACGCCCTCGCGTTCGGTGGCCTGCTCCTGCTCGGCGGACGTCTCGGCGACCTCTACGGCCGGCGCCGTGTGTTCATGATCGGCGTCACCATCTTCGCGATCGCCTCCGGCATCGGAGGTTTCGCGCAGAGCGAGATCATGCTGCTCAGCTCACGGGCGTTCCAGGGCCTCGGGGCGGCGATCGCCTCGCCGACCGCACTTGCCCTGATCGCGACCACGTTCCCCGCAGGTCCGCAGCGCAGCCGCGCCTTCTCGGTGTACGCCGCGATGTCCGGCGCCGGAGCCGCAGTCGGCCTGATCCTCGGCGGCTGGCTCACTGGTCTGCACCCGCACATCTTCGGCACCATGGTCGACGGCTGGCGGCTGACGTTCCTCATCAACCTGCCGATCGGCCTGGCCGCAGCCTTCCTGGCTCCGCGCGTCCTGGGCGAGAGCCCGTCGCGACCGGGTCAGCTCGACCTCCCCGGCGCGGTCACCGGCACCTTCGGCCTCGGCTCGCTGGTCTACGGCATCACCAAGGCCGGCCAGCCCGACCCGCACGGCCACACCCAGTGGACCACGCCACATGCCGTCATCCCGTTGGTCATCGGCATCGTCCTGTTGGTCGCGTTCGTGCTCATCGAGCGGTCGGTCAAGCACCCGCTGCTGCCCTTCCGCATCCTGACGAACCGGACCCGCGCGACGGCGTTCATCACGATGATGATCGTCCCGGCTGCGATGTTCGCGATGTTCTACTTCCTCTCCCAGTTCGTCCAGAACGTGATGGGATACTCACCGCTGCAGACCGGTTTCTCCTTCCTGCCGTTCAGTTTCGGCATCGTGCTCGGAGCGACAATCTCGTCGAAGCTGATGAGCAAGATCGACCCGCGGTTCATCGCCGGCACGGGCACGGCCATGGCCGGCCTCGCGTTGCTGATGTTCTCGAGGCTGTCGATCGACGACTCGCCCAAGGCAGTCCTGGCTGCGGCGGCAACGGCGCACGGCCACCTCGGTGGCAACGTGAACTACTGGACCGACCTGTTCCCGTTCATCGTCCTGATGGCCACAGGCATGGGCCTGACGTTCGTGCCGATGACCCTGACCGCCGTCCACGGCGTCGACGCGAACGACTCGGGGATCGGCTCCGGCGTACTGAACACCATGCAGCAGATCGGTGGTGCACTCGGTCTGGCGACGCTGTCCACGATCGCGGTGCACTTCATCAACGACCGCAGCACGTCACTGTTCGCGGCCGTGGGCAATCTGGTCCCCGGCGGCGGAGCGCCTGACCCGGCGTTGACGAGTCGCCTCCAGCAGGTCATCGTCAACCAGGCCGCGTTCACCCAGGGCGGCGTGCACGCGTTCCTCGCGGGCGCATTCATGATCTGGACGGGCAGCCTGATCGTGTGGATCTTCCTGAACGTCAAGCATCAGGAGCTCGCCACGGACGGTGCGGCACCCGAGGTCGTCCACGCGATCTGACGAATCAACCCTGCGCAAGCTGGGAGGCGCTGGTCCTGACAAGGGCCAGCGCCTTCTTTGCATGTTCCGGGCTCGCCCCGGCCAGTCCACATGAGGGCGTGAGCACCAGCTGGGCGCCGACCGCCTCGGGATCGAAGCCGAGCATGTCGAGCAGCCGGAGGACTCGCTCGGTGACCGCCCGCTCTCCGGGCATCGCCGTCTCCTGGCTGGACGGTACGACGCCGAGGAACAGCCGCTCCCCCGCCTCGAGGAGAGCACCGACCTCGTCGTACGCCGACGTGGTGAGCAGGTCCGCATCGAGGGAGATGCCGCGCGCGCCCGCGCCACGCACCAGCTCGATGGGGGCATCGGCACCACAGCAATGGGCCACCGGGACCGCACCCGCGGCCGTAATGGCCTCGAAGACTCCCTCGAGCGCCGCCGACGCCTCGGGCGGGTGGATCCGGCGGTGCCGGCCGAAACCGGAAGCCGTCGGCACCTGGCCGTTGAGCACGAACGGGAGTGCGGGTTCGTCGACCTGCACGATCAGGGTGGCATCAGGCACCCTGCGCCGGACATCGGCCACGTGGGTGCGCAGCCCCTCCGCAAGCGCCTGCGCAAGATCCCGGCGGGCACCATGGTCGGAGAGCACCTTGTCCCCGCGCGGCTTCTCGACGGTGCTCGCGAGGGTCCACGGCCCGGCCACCTGGAGCTTGAGCTCGCCCCGATAGGACTGGGTCAGCTCCTCGAAACCGTCGAGGTCCTGCGAGAGCAGCGACCTCGCCCGCCGATGGTCGATACCGGCCGCGTCGGTGAGACGCCAGCCCGCCGGCTGCAGGTCGAAGCCGAGGTCGGCGACGACCGCGAGCGTCCGCCCGGTCATGTTCGCAATCGCCCCGCGCGCAGGCAGCTCGGGCAGGTGCGGCAGGTCAGGGAGCTCGTCGAGCACCAGCCGGATGGCCTGGTGGAAGTCCTCGCCCGGCAGGGATCCGATGCCGGTGGCAACACTCACGCGTTGACCCGGGCGGTCGCCGAGATCGTTGCCGAGCCGACGACCCGCGACCCGTCGTACACGACGGCGGCCTGGCCGGGCGCGATGCCCTCGGCCGGGTCGAGCAGCTCGATCTCGACTCCGGTGTCCCCGCTGGTCGAGACGACTCTCACCACCGCCCGGTGTTCGGAGCCGTGCGCCCGCAGCTGGACCGTGCCGTGCAGCGGCTCGGCCGGCACGGACCCGCACCAGCGCGGCTTGATCCCGGTGAGCCGGTCGACGGTGAGCGCGGTCCGGGGGCCGACGGTCACCGTGCCGGAGACCGGCTCGATGTCCAGCACGAACCGCGGCTTGCCGTCGGCGGCCGGGGTGCCGATCCGCAGGCCCTTCCGCTGGCCGATCGTGAAGCGGTACGAGCCCCGGTGCTCGCCGAGCACCTCACCGGACTCGTGGTCGACGATCACGCCACCGTGGTTGATCGACGAAGGACCAGCTTCACTGCTCAGCTTCTCGGCGAGCCAGCCGCCCGTGTCGCCGTCGCTGATGAAGCAGATGTCGTGGCTGTCGGGCTTCGCCGCAACGGAGAGCCCTCGACGCCCGGCTTCCTCCCTGACGAGGGCCTTGGGTGAGTCGCCCAGCGGAAACATCGAGTGCGCCAGCTGGTCCTGGGTCAGCACGCCGAGCACGTAGGACTGGTCCTTGCCCATGTCGACCGCGCGATGCATCTCGATCAGTCCGTCCGGCCCGGTGCGCAGCTGCGCGTAGTGGCCGGTGGCGACGGCATCGAAGCCCAGCGCCAGCGCCCGGTCGAGTACGGCGGCGAACTTGATCTTCTCGTTGCAGCGCAGGCAGGGGTTCGGGGTTCGCCCTTCGGCGTACTCGGCCAGGAAGTCCTCGACCACGTCCTCATGGAAGCGGTCGCTCAGATCCCATACGTAGAAGGGGATTCCGATGACATCGGCTGCTCGCCGGGCATCGTTGCTGTCCTCGATGGTGCAGCAACCGCGAGCGCCCGTCCGGTAGGACTGCGGGTTGCGCGACAGCGCGAGGTGGATGCCGGTGACGTCGTGACCTGCTTCAGCCGCACGAGCTGCTGCAACCGCCGAGTCCACGCCGCCCGACATCGCGGCCAGGACCCGCATCAGCCGGCCGCCCGTCCTGACGAGGTCAGTCCGGCAGCCCGGGCGCGTTCGACGACAGGCCCGATCGCCTCGAGCAGCGCGTCGACGTCCGCCGACGTCGACGTGTGCCCGAGGGAGAAACGCAGCGATGCCCGCGCACTGTCGTCCGAGTGGCCCATCGCGAGGAGCACGTGCGAGGCCTGGGGCACCCCGGCGTTGCAGGCCGACCCCGTCGAGCACTCGATCCCGCGGGCGTCGAGCAGCATCAGCAGCGAGTCGCCCTCGCAGCCGGGAAACGTCAGGTGCGCATTGCCGGGAAGGCGGTGAGCCACATCGGAGACCGGGTCGCCGTTGTAGATCGCATCCGGCACCACGCGTCGTACGCCGGCAACGAGCTCGTCGCGCAATGCCGAGACGCGCACCGCGACCTCGGGCTGGAGCTTGACCGCCAGTTCGCAGGCGGTCGCGAAGCCGGCAATCGCCGGAGTGTCGATGGTGCCCGAGCGGACGTCGCGCTCCTGACCACCACCGTGCAGCAGGGCAGTCAGCTGGACCTCGCGTCGGAGGATCAGTGCGCCGACGCCGTACGGTCCACCGATCTTGTGACCCGTGACCGTCATCGCGTCCACGCCGGCAGCCGCGAAGTCGAGCGGGACCTCCCCCAGCGCCTGCACCGCATCGGTGTGCACCGGGATGCCGTGGGCGTGCGCGATCTCGACGACCTCGGCGATCGGCTGGACGGTGCCGACCTCGTTGTTGGCCCACATCACCGAGATCAGCGCGATGGTCTCCGGGGCGGCGTCGACCGCTGCCCGGAGTGCCTCGATGTCGATGCGTGCCTCTGCGTCGACGCCGACGAGGTCGACCTGGACGCCCTCCTCCTCGGCCAGCCAGTGCAGCGGGTCGAGGACGGCGTGGTGCTCGATGGTCGTGCTGAGGATGCGGGTACGGCGGGGGTCGTCGTCCCGGCGCGACCAGTACATCCCCTTCAGTGCGAGGTTGTCCGCCTCGGTCCCGCCGGAGGTGAAGACGACCTCGCCGGGGCGGCAGTTCAGTGCCCGCGCGATCGTCTCGCGGGACTCCTCGACGATGCGCCTGGCGTCCCGGCCGGACGCGTGCAGGGACGACGGATTGCCCACCCGGGAGAGCTGTTCGGTCATCGCCGCCGCAGCTTCGGGGTAGATCGGCGTCGTAGCCGCGTGGTCGAGGTAGACGGTCATTGCCTGCCAAGCCTACGTGCCCGTGTCCGGGTCCGGTGACGAGGCATGATTCCCCCATGGTGCTTGAGATCGACGATGCCCTGCCGGAGCCGCCCTACGAGCAGATCCGGTTGCAGGTCCGTGACCAGGTGCGGAGCGGCGAACTGGCGCCGGGCACCCGCCTCCCGACCGTACGACGGCTCGCGGAGGACCTCGGCCTGGCCGCGAACACCGTCGCCCGCGCCTACCGGGAGCTCGAGGCCCTCGGCCTGATCGAGACACGTGGACGAGCCGGCAGCTTCGTCAGCGGGGACGACGTCGCGCAGGCTGCCGGCGAGGCCGCTCGCGACTTCGTCAGACGGGTGCGTGACCTGGGGCTGACGCAGGCGGATGCGATCGCCGTCGTCAGCCGGGCCTGGAACTAGAACAGAGACAGGACAGAGCGAGTTTCGCCAGCAGGGCCTTGTGATCGGTCCCCTTGATCGTGAACGTCGAGGTGCTCTGCACGGTGTACTGCTTGCTGACCAGGACATGGTCCAGCGCGACCAGTGACGGGATCGGGATGCCGAAGACGCGCACCTGCCGGTCACTCGGCCAGGTCGGCTGCCAGCCCGAGTTGGCCAGCTGTGCCGCATCGCGCAGGCCTGCCTTCTCCACGTCGCGGAACTGACCGTGGTCGCGTGAGGCGTTGAAGTCGCCAACGAGCAGAACCGGGTGCGTCTTCAGCTCGGTGCTGGCGTCCGTCCTGAGCAGGCGCAGGTCGTGCAGCCACTGGGCGAGGTCCCCCGGCCGGGCATTGTGCACAGCGATCAGCGTGTAGGGAACCGGCCCGGCGACAGCGACCCGGACGCCGAGCTGCCCGAGCTTGACGTACGTCGGGTCGCCGAGCGGCTCGGCCGAGAACACCATCGTCCCGATCGGGAACGTGGCCGGCATCCCTACTCGATACGGCAACAGGTCCGCCAGCCCGTCCCCGTCCAGGGCTGCCAGCAGATCCGACGTGACGCCTTCGAGCACGAGCAGGTCGGCACCCGAGTCGGTCGCGAGCTTGATCGTCTCGGCGGGATCCGCACGGCCGAGGCTGGTGTTCAGGGTGAGCACCGTCAGCGGATGGCTCCCGGCCGGAGCGGCCTGCTGGCTTCCCAGGAACATCGGTGCGAGCCAGATCGCGTGCAGGACCAGCCCGACGACGCCGAGGGTCAGCCCGACCGTGGCGATCTTGCGACGACCGGACGGCGACATTGCCACCACGACCAAGAGCACCAGCAGGGCCACGACGTACCCGATCACGGCGTACGGCGCCTCGGCCGAGAGCAGCGAGCCCGTCAGCGAGCTGGGCGCGGTGAGCCGGACGAGGGTGAGCAGGATCGAGACGAGCAACGTCGCCCACGCCAGCAACGCCAGCAGCCGGCGCACGATCTTCATGGCCGCCAACGTAACGAACGCCTGCGCCCCGGTCGTGGATGACCGGCCCACTGTGACGAATGCCCTACGAGTTCTCAGGCTCGCGTCAGCTGACCTGGTCGGCGAGCTCGGCGATCAGGGCCTTGTGGTCGGTCCCGTCGATCTTGACCACCTGGGTGCTGATCGCGCCGAAGGGCGAGCTGGAGAGCACGTGGTCGATGGCGATCAGCCCGAACGGGATCGGGAAGCCGGACCGGGCCTTGGTGTCCCCCGGCCAGGTCGCCTGCCAGCCCGAGTTCGCCTGCTCGGCGGCATCGTGCAGGCCGAGGTCGAGCAACGCCTTCATCGGGGCATGGTTGAGGGTCGCGTTGAAGTCGCCGGCGACGATCTTCGGGCCCTTCAGCGCTGCGACTGCCTGGTGGATCGCGGCGTGGTCGCTGCGCCAGACCGACAGGGAGGTGAGTGGCTGCCCGGTGTGCACGGCGACCAGCCAGAACGGTTTCGGTGCCAGCACCCTCACCTGGTAACCACCGTTGTGCACCGCCAGCTGCTTGCCCTGCTCGAGCGGGTAGGCGGACGAGATCACCGTGCCGGCGACTCCGGGGTCGGCCGTGCCGTAGCGGTTCGGCAGCAGCACGTTGAGACCGTCGGCATCGAGCTTGACCAGCTCCTCGGGGGTGACCTCCTCGAGCACGAGTACGTCGACCTTGCGGGCGGTCGCAAGCTCGACGGTCTTGTCCGCGTCGCCCAGCCCGAACCTCAGGTTGAGCGTCATCACGGTCAGGTCGGGCTTGCCGGTGGGGTGCTTCCCGGCGTACAGCGGCGCGAGCCAGACCGCGTGCGCGACGGCACCGACCAGCGCCACCACCCCGCCGTAGAGCGCCAGCCGGCGGATCGCGACGCCGGCGCCGAGCCGGGCCACCAGCAGCAGGAGCAGCGCGACGACGAACCCGACCAGGGCGTACGGCGAGAACGAGGTGGCCAGCACCCAGAGCTTCGACTCGGGGGTGCTGATGTGCGCGTAGGTCAGCACCAGCGACCCTGCCAGCAGGATCACGGCAACAGCGGCCATCAGCATGCGCACGATCTTCATGGGCGCCAACGTAACCGCCGGCGGAAAGAACAAGGGCCCCGGGACCGAAGTCCCGGGGCCTGTCGAGCCGAGGATCAGCCCTTGCGCTTGTTGATCTCCTCGGTGGCGGTCGGGAGGACCGTGTGCAGGTCTCCCACGACACCGAAGTCGACCAGCTCGAACATCGGGGCCTCTTCGTCCTTGTTGACCGCGATGATCGTCTTCGAGGTCTGCATGCCGGCGCGGTGCTGGATCGCACCGGAGATGCCGTTCGCGACGTAGAGCTGCGGCGAGACCGTCTTGCCGGTCTGGCCGATCTGGAACGCGTGCGGCTTCCAGCCCGAGTCGACGGCGGCACGCGAGGCGCCAACCGCGGCGCCGAGCGAGTCGGCGAAGTTCTCGACCTCATCGAAGTTGCCACCCGTGCCACGACCACCGGCGACCACGATCGCGGCCTCGGTCAGCTCCGGACGACCAGTGGCCTCACGGGGCTGTGACGCCACGATCTGGGCCTTCTTGGCCGAGTCGGAGATGGTCGCCGCGAACTGCTCGACGGCGCCGGCACCGGCCGACTCCTCCGGAGCGGCAGCGTTGGGCTTGACCGCGATGATCGGGGTGCCCTTGGTGACCTTCGCCTGCACGGTGTAGTTGCCCGCGAAGACCGACTGGGTCGTCACCGGACCGGCTTGTACGTCGACAGCGTCGGTGATCAGGCCGGAGTCGATCTTGACCGCGAGCCGGCCGGCGATCTCCTTGCCCTCGGCCGAAGCCGTGAGCAGAACCGCGGCCGGGCTGACCTTCTCGACGAGCTGCTGGAGCACCTCGGCCTTCGGCGCAACCAGGAAGCCCTTGATGTCGGCGTCGTCGACGGCGTAGACCTTCTCGGCGCCGTACTTCTTGACGGCCTCGGCAACGGCCTCGGCCTTGTCGGGACCGCCGATGAAGACAGCGGAGGGCTCACCGAGACGCTTGGCGATGGTGAGGAGTTCGTAGGTCGGCTTGCGAACGGCTCCGTCGACGTGGTCGACGAGTACGAGAACTTCAGACATGTTCAGGCTCCTCAGATGAATTTCTTCGACGCGAGGAACTCGACCAGCGCCTTGGCGCCCGAGCCGTCCTCGTCCTTGACGATCTCGCCGGCAGTGCGCGGCGGGCGCGCCTCGGTGCCCTCGACCGCGGTCCACGCGGAGGACAAGCCGACCTCGCTGGCGTCGACGCCCAGGTCGCTCAGCGACCAGGTGTCGAAAGGCTTCTTCTTGGCGGCCATGATGCCCTTGAAGGACGGGTAACGGGCCTCGCCCGACTGGTCGGTCACCGACAGCACGAGCGGGGCGGTCGCGCCGATGACCTCGGTCGCGCTGTCACCGTCACGCTTGATCCGGAACTGGTCGCCCTGGAACTCCACGACCGAGCCCATCGTGACCTGCGGGAGGTCGAGGCGCTCGGCCAGCATCGCGGGGACGACGGACATGCCGCCATCGGTCGAGGACATCCCGCAGACCACCAGATCGGCGTCACCGATCTTCTTGATCGCCTCGGCGAGCACCTTGGAGGTGGCGAGGGCATCGGAGCCGGCGATCGCGTCGTCGACGACGTGGACGCCCTTGTCGGCCCCCATCTGGAGCGCCTTGCGGACGGCGTCGGCTGCGGCGGCGGGACCGACGCAGAGCGCGGTCACGACTGATTCGCCAGCCTCGCCAGCTTTTTCCTTGACCTGGAGCGCCTGCTCGACGGCGTACTCGTCGAGCTCGGAGAGCAGGCCCGGGACGCCGTCGCGGTCCACGGTGTTGTCGGACTCGAAGTGCCTGTCGGCAGTCGCGTCGGGTACGTACTTCACACAGACGACAATGTTCATGGTGGTCTGGCCCGGTGGGCCCCTCCTGAAGTAGAGATGGGTGGTTGCAGGCTACTAGCGGGGCCGAGGCCCCGGAACTCCCGCCGGCGTGGGTCTTGTCACACGGAGTTACACGAAGCTGTCGTCACTTCGATTTCGGCGAGACGAGGCGATCCAGCACCCGGCCGATCACGATGTAGACCACGGCTGCGAGGCCCCAGTTGGTGACCGCGTCCTTGGTCTCGGCGTTCGAGCCGGTGAACGCGAAGATGCCGTTGTCGCGGCTGAACGGGCCGTCGATCTTGTCGGCGAAGCCCTTCACGAACTTCACCAGGCCGTTGGTCTCGCTGACGTTGTTGCGGATCGCGACCAGCAGCGCAGCGAGCGCGAGAACGGCCGCAAACGTCACGAAGACGATCCGGATGACCTTGGCGATCCGTTCGCGGATTGCGTTGACCTCGGCTTCCTTCTGCTTCTTGCGGTCAGGAAAGGCCTCGTCGCCCGTCGCATCGTCGGTTGTCATCCCCACTCCTCCATGGTCGCGGTCAGCGTCCCTCAAACTTCGCCTTGCCGGGGCCGTTCTCGACGAACGACCGCATCCCGATCGTGCGGTCCTCGGTGCCGAACAGGGCGGCGAACTGCTGGCGCTCGATCTCAAGTCCCGTCTCGAGGTCGACCTCGAGACCCTTGTCGATGGCTTCCTTGGCAGCGCGCACGGCGTACGACGCGGCGCCGGTGAACTGGCTCGCCCACTGCACAGCCTCGTCGTACACCTGGTCGGCGGGAACGAGCTTGTCGACCATCCCGATCGCGAGCGCCTCGTCGGCCTTCACGAACCGGCCGGTGAAGATGATGTCCTTGGCGCGGCTCGGGCCGACCAGCCGGCTGAGCCGCTGGGTGCCACCGGCGCCCGGGATGATGCCGAGCAGCACTTCGGGCTGACCCAGGGTCGCGTTGTCGGCAGCGATCCGGATGTCGGCACAGAGGGCGAGCTCGCAGCCTCCGCCGAGGGCGTAGCCGGTGATCGCAGCGACCACGGGCTTGGGGATCTTCGCCACCGCGGTGAACGCGGTCGTGAGACCCGATGACCGCTTGATCATGTCGACGTAGGACATCTCGGCCATTTCCTTGACGTCCGCACCCGCCGCGAAGACCCGCTCGCCGCCGTAGATCACGACCGCCTTGACCTCGTCGCTGGCCGTGGCCTCCGCCGCCGCCTCCCGGATCTCTTCCTGCATCTGTACGTCGAGAGCGTTCATCTTCGGCCGGTCCAGCCGGATCGTGCCGACGCCGTCCTTGACCTCGAGCCGGACGAACTCACCCATGACGACCTCCGTTGCGGAACGTGCGCTGATTCCCGCCAAACCTAGCGGCTCAACGCGTCCGATCCGATTCGCCTGCTGGATCGGATCCAACGCAGTCACTGACTCGCCGTCCACAGGTGCGACGTCCCCGCTGGTCGCCGATGCCGGCGCCCGGAACGATCGTGAGCATGGACCCCCGGATGGATCAGCTCTTGCTCGACCAGGCTGGCGTCGTCTCGCGCCGGCAGACGATCGCTCGCGGACTCGCACCACACGATGTCGCGCGTCGGCTGCGCCGCAACGAGTGGGCCGCGGTCCACCCGGGCGTCTACGTCAACCACACCGGCCCGCTCACCTGGTTGCAGCGTGCCTGGTCGGGCGTGCTGTTCTCCTGGCCCGCCGCCCTGAGCCACGAATCCGCGCTCCGTGCCGCTGAGGGGCCGGGCAAGCGTCGAGACGATGCCCTCATCCACGTGGCCGTTGGAGTGAACAGGAGTCTCGTCGCACCCGAGGGCGTGCGCATCCACCGGATGAGAGGCCTGGATGATCGGGTGCTGTGGAATCTTGGTCCACCGCGCGTTCGCTACGAGGACGCTGCCGTCGATGTTGCAACGGAGGTCGCCACCGACTTCCAGGCACTCGGTCTGCTCGCTGAGGCGTGCCAGTCGAGACGGACGACGGCGCTCCGGATCGCCCAGTCGATCACCGCACGACCGCGCGTGGCCCGCCGCGACTGGATGATCTCGGTGCTTCGCGATGTGGCCGACGGCTCGTGCTCCGTCCTGGAACACGGGTACCTCATCAAGGTCGAACGGGCCCACGGTCTGTGCCGTCCGAAACGGCAGGCGCCCGCGACGTCTTCCGACGGAACGATCTATCGGGACGTGGAGTACGCCGGCGGACTGGTCGTGGAGCTCGACGGCAGGCTGTTCCACGACAGCGCCGCTCACCGCGACCGCGACTTCGATCGTGACCTCGACGCTGCCGTCGACGGGCGCAACACGGTCCGGCTCTCGTGGGGGCAGGTGTTCGACCGGCCGTGCTGGACGGCAGGTCGGATCAGCCGGCTCTTGCAGGCGAGGGGTTGGCGCGGAGCTCCTCGCCCTTGCGGGCCCGAATGCCGACTTCGCGTTTGATCTGACTCACCAGGCCAGTTGGATCACACGTGTTGACGGTGTGCGCCCGGGCCGGCCTCGACCGTGAAGCACTCCGGGGCCCGGAAGCCTTTCTTCGAGAAGGCGTCCGCGACAGCGTCTTCGACGAGCGAGACCGACCCGACCGGGACGAGGGCGATGGCGCTGCCGCCGAAGCCGCCTCCGGTCATCCGGGCGCCGAGTGCACCGGCTCTGAGCGCGGCATCGACGGCGGCGTCGAGCTCCGCACAGCTGACCTCGTAGTCGTCGCGGAGGGAGGCGTGCGAAGCGGTGAGGAGTGGCCCGATCCCGGCGACCGCACCCTGGTGAAGCAGGTCGACCACGTCGAGGACGCGCTGGTTCTCGGTGACGATGTGCCGGGCCCGCTGCAGCAGCTCACCGTCGAGGCGGCCGAGGTCATCGAGCGTCGCGTCGCGCAGGAACGGGACGCCGAGTCGCCGGGCGGCTTCCTCGCAGGACTTCCGGCGGGCGGCGTACTGGCCATCGGCGAGGTCATGGTGCGCCAGCGTGTTGATGACCAGGAGCGCCAGCCCGTTTCGGCGTACGTCGAAGGGCACCTGCTCGACCGCACCCGACCTGACATCGAGGAACAACGCATGCTCTGCGGTGCAGCCCAGGCTCGCGGTCTGGTCGAGCAGCCCGGTGGGCACTCCGGCGAAGTCGTTCTCTGCTCGCTGCGCGAGGTGAGCCAGCTCGGCCCGCGACAACGCCAGGCCCAGCCCGTCGGACAGTGCCAGCGCGACCGAACACTCCAGCGCCGCCGATGAGGAGAGCCCGGCGCCGACCGGGACATTGCTGTCGATGAGTACGTCGAGACCCGGCACCCGATGACCCGCCTCGCCGAACGCCCAGCCGACGCCGGCGACGTACCTCGACCAGCCCGGCACCGAGCCCGGAGTGGGTGCGGCGCCGTCGAAACCATCGGGCGCCTGCAACGAGGCGAGCCGGATCCGGCCATCCGGCCGGAGCGCCACCGCGGCTCGGGTGAGATGCGGCAGGGCGATCGGCAGCACGAACCCGTCGTTGTAGTCGGTGTGTTCGCCGATCAGGTTCACCCGCCCCGGGGCTGCCCAGATGCCGTCGGGGTCGGAGCCGAAGCGGTCGGCGAAATCGGCAGCAAGGGTGTCCACCGGGCCAGCGTGGCACGACCCGGCACAATGGCTCGGATGAGGACCGAGGTGACCCAGATCGACGCGACTGCGCCCGACGAGCCCTCCCCGGTGTGGCCGGGGCGCACCTGGCCCCTCGGGGCGACGTGGCGCGAGGACTCCACCAACTTCGCCGTGCACGCGCCCGACGCGACAACCATCTGGGTCTGCCTCTTCGCCGAGGACGGCACCGAGACCCGTTTCCAGCTCAGTGAGTACTCACTCGGCATCTGGCACGGGGCGATCCCGGGAGTCGCGGTCGGTGCGCGCTACGGCTACCGCGCCGACGGTCCGTGGCACCCCGAGCTCGGCTGCCGGTTCAACGTCAACAAGCTGCTGCTCGACCCGTACGCGCGCGCAATCAGCGGGTCCGTCACGCCCGATCCGGCGATCTTCGGCTACGACACCTGGGACAACACCAAGCCGAGCGAGCACGACTCGGCGCCGTACGTCTCCCGCAGCGTTGTGGTCCATGACGACTTCGACTGGCAGGGCGACCAGCCGTTGCTGCGCCGCTGGCGCGACAGCGTGATCTATGAGCTGCACGTGAAGGGTTTCACCAAGCTGCACAGCGAGATCCCCGAAGAGCTCCGTGGGACGTACGCCGGCCTCGGGTCCCCCACCGTGACGCAATATCTCAACGACCTCGGCGTGACGGCCGTCGAGCTGTTGCCGGTCCATCAGTTCGTGTCCGAACCGCAGCTGGTCGAACGCGGGCTGACCAACTACTGGGGCTACAACTCGATCGGCTTCTTCGCCCCCCACTCGGAGTACTCGTCGTCCGGCGACCGCGGCCAGCAGGTCCGCGAGTTCAAGCAGATGGTGAAGAACTTCCACGACGCGGGCATCGAGGTGATCCTCGATGTCGTCTACAACCACACCGCCGAGGCCGGCCCGCTCGGTCCGACCCTGTCCTTCCGCGGGCTCGACGACCGCGGCTACTACCACCGGGTCAAGCCCGCGGACCCCGAGCTCCACGGGGCGGCCGGTTACGACGACACCTACTGGGATGTCACCGGTTGCGGCAACACGGTTGCTGCGGCGAATCCCCAAGCCCTGCGGATGATTCTCGACTCGCTGCGCTACTGGGTGACCGAGATGCACGTCGACGGCTTCCGCTTCGACCTGCTCTCCGCGCTGACCCGGACCGAGCTCGACGTCGACATGCACGGCCACCTGCTCACCACCATCGGCCAGGACCCGACGCTGCGCCATGTGAAGCTGATCGCGGAGCCGTGGGACGCCTCGATGGACGGCTATCGGGTCGGTGAGTACCCGCCGCCGTGGGTGGAGTGGAACGCCCAGTTCCGGGACACCATGCGCGACTTCTGGCGTGGTCGATCGGACGGCATCCGCACCGTTGCCACCAGGCTCGCGGGCTCATCCGACCTGTACGCGGACGACGGCCGTTCGCCGTACGCCTCGGTGAACTTCGTGACGGCCCACGACGGCTTCACGCTGCGCGACCTGGTGTCGTACGACGAGAAGCACAACGAAGCCAATGGCGAGAACAACCATGACGGCACCGACAACAACCGGTCCTGGAACTGCGGCGCGGAGGGTGAGACGGACGACCCCGGCATCATCGCGCTGCGCAAGCGACAGGCCGCGAACCTGATGGTGTCGCTCTGCTTCTCCAACGGGGTGCCGATGATCACGGCCGGCGACGAGCGCGGTCGCACCCAGGGCGGCAACAACAACTCCTACTGCCAGGACAACGACCTCTCCTGGCTGGACTGGCGCCCCGACGACGCCTGGTTCGACCTGTACGACGCCACCAGGACCGCGCTGCGTATCCGGCGCGAGCACCCGGCGCTGCGTCAGCGGCACTGGTTCGAGGGCCGGCCCACCGTCAGCGGCGGGCCCAAGGACCTGGCCTGGATCCACCCCGAGGGCCGCGAGATGTCGGGCGACGACTGGCACGACGCGGGCCTGCGCGTGCTCGGGATGTTCGTCTCCGGAGCGCCGCTCCGCTCCCCCGGTCCGCGAGGAGAGGTGCTGCGCGACACGTCGTTCCTGATGTGGATGAACGGCTCCGAGCTGGAGTGCGACGTCTGCCTCCCCGAGAACGACTGGGTGCATTCCGGGGTCGCCGTACTCTCCACGGACCCGGACATCGCCGTCGGCACCCGGGTCAAGGCCGGCGAGACCATCCAGCTCTGTGCCCGCTCCCTCGTGCTGTTCCAGCAGGACTGACCACTCCGTTGAGTTGGGTCTTGGTCACCCTTGAAATCGGCCTTGATTACGCACAGCTCGTAACGCACGGACAACTCGACCGTAACTAGGGCCCAACTCAACGGTCAGGAGGGGAGGGTGACCAGACCGAGCTCGGCAGGCGAGGCCAGCCGCTCGTGCTTGGGAAGCACCCGGACGGTGTACCCGAACGGGCCCGTGCGGTCGAGCTTGAGGTGCCCGTCGAAGCGATGGCGACCCGCCTCGTAGGACTCGCCGAGCTCGAGCGGCTCGGCGATGCCGTCGACGATGTTGTCCTCGCCCTTGACCCGGCCGTGCACCACCTCGACGGTCACGTCGTCCGGCGACAGCGAACCGAGCGAGACGAACACCCGCAGGTCGAGCGCCCCGCCGAGCTCTGGCGCATCGGCGACGCCGGCAGACTCGACATGGTCGATGCGTACGTCGGTCCAGCCGGTCAGCACCTTTTCCTTCCAGACGGCGAGCTCCGCCGCGCCGGTGTAGGTGTCGTTGATCGAGCGGGACGACAGCGTCGCCGGCTCGTAGAGGCGCTCGACGTACTCGCGCACCATCCGGGTCGACAGCACCTTGGGGCCGAGCGACTTCAGCGTGTGCCGGACCATCTCGATCCAGCGGATCGGCAGGCCGTCGTGGTCGAGGTCGTAGAACCGGGCCGCGACCTCGTTCTCGATCAGGTCGTAGAGCGCGCTGCCCTCGATGTCATCGCGCTTGTCGGGGTCGTCGACGCCATCGGCGGACGGGATCGCCCAGCCGTTGTCGCCGTCGAACCACTCGTCCCACCAGCCGTCGAGGATCGACAGGTTCAGGCCACCGTTGAGCGCCGCCTTCATTCCCGACGTACCGCAGGCTTCGTAGGGCCGCAGCGGGTTGTTCAGCCAGACGTCGCAGCCGGGGTAGAGCGGCTGCGCCATCGCGATGTCGTAGTTCGGCAGGAACACGATCCGGTGCCGGACCTCGGGATCGTCGGCGAACCGGACGATCTCCTGGATCAGCTTCTTGCCGCCGTCGTCGGCCGGGTGCGACTTGCCGGCGATCACCATCTGCACCGGACGCTCCGGGTCGAGCAGCAACGCCTTGAGGCGTTCGGGATCGCGCAGCATCAGGGTCAGTCGCTTGTACGACGGCACCCGCCGGGCGAACCCGATCGTCAGCACGTCGGGGTCGAGTACCGAGTCGATCCAGCCCAGCTCGGCCGGGGCAGCACCCCGCTGCGCCCAGGACTTGCGGAGCCGGGACCGGGCGTCCTCGACGAGCCGTCGCCGAAGCTCGCGCTTGGTCGACCACAGGTCTGCCGAGGCGATCTTGTCGACGACGGACCAGACGTCGGGATCGTCCGAGCCCGAGAACGTCGAGTCGGCGCCATGTCTCTCAGCGAGCTCGAAGACCTCGCGGGCGACCCAGGTCGGCGCATGCACGCCGTTGGTGATCGAGGTGATCGGCACCTCGGCTTCGTCGAACGCCGGCCACAGTCCGTTGAACATCCCGCGGCTGACCTCGCCATGCAGCAGCGAGACGCCATTCGCCCGCTGGGCAAGGCGAAAACCCATCACGGCCATGTTGAAGACGTCCAGGTCGCCGCCCTCGAAGTCCTCGGCGCCGAGGGTGAGGATCTGCTCTACCGGTACGCCGGCAACAGGGCTCTGCGGACCGAAGTACTGCGACATCAAGGCAACCGGGAACCGGTCGATGCCAGCCGGGACGGGAGTGTGGGTGGTGAAGACGGTGCCCGCGCGGGTCACCTCGAGAGCGGTGGCGAAGTCGAGCTTCGGCCCACCGTCCTCGACCGAGAGCTCGCGGATCCGTTCGAGACCGAGGAAACCGGCGTGGCCCTCGTTGGTGTGGAAGACCTCAGGAGCGGGAGCACCCGTGATCCGCGAGTAGGTCCGCAGGGCCCGGACGCCACCGATGCCGAGGAGGAGCTCCTGGAGGAGACGGTGCTCGGTGGTCCCGCCGTACAACCGGTCGGTGACCTCGGTCAGTGAGTCGGGGTTCTCCTCGACATCGGAGTCGAGCAGCAGCAGCGGAACCCGGCCGACCTGGGCGATCCAGATCCGGGCGACCAGCGGGTGGTCACCGGGGATGTCGATCGAGATCCGCGCGGCGGTGCCATCCTCCTCGCGCAACAACGTCAGCGGCAGCCCGTCGGGGTCGAGGACCGGGTAGGTCTCCTGCTGCCAGCCCTCACGCGAGAGCGACTGCCGGAAGTAGCCGTGTCGGTAGAGAAGCCCAACCCCCACAAGGGGTACGCCGAGATCGCTGGCTGTCTTGAGGTGGTCGCCGGCGAGGATGCCCAGGCCGCCGGAGTACTGCGGCAAGACGGTGCTGATGCCGTACTCCGGAGAGAAGTAGGCGATCGCCTTGGGGGCGCTGTCGGCGATCGAGCTTGTGGTCGAGCTTGTCGAGACCCGCTTCTGGAACCAGCGGTCGCCGGTCAGGTACTCGTCGAGGTCGGAGTACGCCAGGTCCAGGCGGCGCAGGAACTTCTTGTCGACCGCGAGCTCCTGAAGGCGGGCGACCGGGATGGCGCCGAGCAGCTTGACCGGGTCATGGCCACTCGCGACCCACGCCTCTGGGTCCATGGCGGCGAAGACGTCCTGGGTCTCCGGGTGCCAGGACCAGTGCAGGTTCATGGCCAGGTCGCCGAGCTGGCGCAGGGGCTCAGGAAGGACAGGACGGACGGTGAATCGTCTGATCGCTCGCACGCGAAGACCGTAGCCCACAATGTTGGAACGTTCCAATCATCGGGGTACGACGCGGCCGTCCTCCAGGCGCAAGGTGGCGTCCGCGCGGGAGGCGGTCGCGGTCCGGTGGGTGACGAGCAACACGGTGCGGCTCCCGTCGAGCAGCCGGTCCAGGACGCGCATCTCCGTCTCGTGGTCCAGCCCGCTGGTGGCCTCGTCGATGACCAGCAGCTCGGGGTCGCGGACCAGGGCCCGGGCGATGCTCAGCCTCTGCTGCTCCCCTCCCGAGAGCTCCGCCATGTCGTGAAGGGGTGCCAGCAGCCCACCGGGAAGCGCCGCGACGACCTCATCGAGGCAGGCAATCCACAGCGCATTCCAGGCGACGTCCCGGGTGACGACCTTGCCCGGCTGCGCCGACCAGGCCAGGTTCTGCAGCACGGTTCCGGGCACCAGCACGGTTTGCTGTGGGGCATAGCCCACCCGGGCACGCCAGCCGACGAGATCCTGCAGTGGTGCGCCGTCGACGAGCACCTGGCCGGTGTCGGGTGGCAGCAGCCCGAGGACGATGTCGAGCAGGGTGCTCTTGCCGGAACCGCTCGGGCCCGTCACGGCGACCAGGCCATGCCGTGGCACATCGAGGTCAACTCCTTCGAGCACCGGATTCGGGTCCGAGGCGTAGGAAATTCCGATGCCCCGCAACGAGACAAGCGGTGCGGACAGGTCAGCCGGCACCGTGGCCGGCGCGGACCCGGTCTGCTCGCGATGGGCCCGGGCCTCGGCTCCGAAGGCCGTCAGGTTCGTCAGTGCTGGTGCGTCGTTGGCGAAGGTCTGTGCCGAGGTCAGCAGGTTCTGGGCCGAGGTGAGCAACCGGGTCGCGACCACGGCCAGGGTGGCGAGCTCGGCCACGGACATGCCTGCCTTGCGGCCGACCAGGATCACGGCCAGCACGGCGAGGACGGCCACGACGCCGAGCGCGGCACCGATGCCGGCGGAACGGTCGACGAACGACCGCCGTACCTGGCGCACCCGGGTCGCCTCACCGGCAACGAGGTCCGACCAGGCCGCCGCCGCGCCGTGCGCACGCATCACCCGCATCGAGGCCAGCGAGTCGCTCAGAGCCGCGCCGAAGCCGGCCATCCGGGTCGTCATGGTGCGTCCGAGCACGGCCGCACCTCGCGTCGAGCGACCGGCCAGCACCGTGACCAGGACGAGGACGGCAACCGCCAGACCGCCGATCGCGGGCGCAATCAGCAGCGCGACCGCGATGGTCGCGAGCAGGACGAGGGTGCCGACGACGAGCCGGACGAGGGTCGCGAGCGCACTGTGTGCCCGCTCGACGTCGGTGGTGAGCCGTTGCACGACGTGGCTGCGCCGCTGGTCGGCGAGGTAGGACCAGTCCGAGGCGTAGAGGTCGTCGATCAGCCGCAGCCGCATCGTGTCGATCGTGGTCAGCCGGATGTCCACCGCGAGTACGGCGGCGCGCCACTGTCCCAGCGCACGAAGGCAGACCACCGCAATGACCATCGCGAACGCCTGGGTGAGCGAGACGTGCAGGCTGACGCCAGGGAGCTTGAGCCGGTTGCTGCCGCCCAGCGCCTGCAGGACCGGCACCAGCAGGACGAGCCCGAGCCCCTCCATCAGGGCGACCAGCACCTGGAGCGCGATCAGCCGGGCCACGGCCAGCCGACCCACGGTGTCCGACATCAGCCTCAGACACGCGCGCGCCTCCGCGATCACGGGACCCTCGTCAGGCTCTTGGCGGGCTCGGATCCACGATCGCGGCGCGCCCAGCCGAAGGTACGGCGCCAGAGCGTCCCGATGCGGCGCCACAGGGTCAGCGAGATCCCGGCCCACGCAGTGCGAGCCTCGATCCCGGCAACCGCCTGGACCGGGAGCGCGATGCCAACCAGGCTGTGGGTGATGTCCCGGGGGGTGGCGCTGGCCGCGACCAGGTAGCGGACGTTGCGCAGGCTCTCCAGCCCGGGAAACGCATCCGCCTCCATGGCAGGCGCCTCCTGGGTCCGCGTCGCCCGGCGGAGCACCCGTGCAGGCACAGCGTCGAGGCGCCGCCGGACCCGGTCAGGCACCTCCGCCGGCAGGTCGAGCAGCTCGCGGGTGATCGCCAGCGTCTCGGCCTCGAGACGAAGCAGGGGCCGGTCCTCCCACAGCAGCGGGTCGCGCGCCAGACGATGAACGTCGACCAGACTTCGGAGCCAGCGCCACTGGTCCTTCGCGGAGTGCAGGCAGGTGTGGGCCAGCGCGTCGCGTCGAGACAGTGTCGGCATCCGGACACCCCCGACGTCGACCGTCTCGCGACGGGACCAGACCTCGGCGAACCCGGGCAACGCGTCCAGCGTCGGGTCGAGGCGCCAATGCAGGTCGACGGTGGTGGCAGGCCCCTCGAACTTCATCTCGTTGTAGGACCAGAGCAGCTGACGCCATGCCCACGTCCCGGGCGCCGCCGCCCAGCTCGGGTCGACCTTCCAGCCGTGTTCGTTGAGCACTGAATGGACCACCTCGACGAACTCGACGGGCACCAGCAGGTCGATGTCACCCAGGCCGCGGGCAACCGGGTCACCGGCGCTCTGCACGGCCAGCGCCGACCCCTTGACGACCAGGGATGGCACGCCCGACGCATAGAGGAGGTCGCGGACCTGGGCGATCTCCAGCGCCTGCACCATCAGCCCGCGCTTCGTCGATGCCCTGAGCTCACTGAGCGCATCGGAGACCTCTGCGGGCAGGTCCAGGTCGCGTGCGTGCGAGTCGAGCAGGTCGACCAGCCGATGACGTCGTACGGCGGCGACGAGGTCGGCACCGGTCTGCACACCACCCCGGCCCGACTGGTCAACCGGAGGAAGTCCGGCCTCGACGCGGAGTGCGGCCCGCGCCCAGTCACGGACACGCTGGGTGGCGCCAGGGGTGGGATGCACGCGCGCAGCCTACCCAGATCGCTCCCCTTCCTGCGGTCGCTTCGGAGTCGTTCCGCCGCCTGCGACTAGTCCCAATTGACTATTATTTCGCGCGGCCGTGACGTCGGCGGTGGCGCTTCGTTATTCTGCGTACGAGGCATCAGACAGGAGCATCAAAATGACAGTTCCGACCAAGACCTACAGCGCACCCGTGCTCGAGGTCCTCAGCGTCCGCCAGACCCGCGACATCGACATCAGCGTCGGTATCGGCCTGGGGCTCGGTAGCTGACGCGGTTCGACCGCCTCACCTGCACCCGAGACGGGTGCCGCACCCCGCCGGTCCAATGCAACTGATTCGACTGACGCGGGGTTTTGCGCGCCTGGGTCCCAAGGACCAGGTGCGCCTGCTGGCGGCTTGGGTGCTGCTCGGGATCACCCGCCTGCTGATCATCGTGCTCCCGTTTCCAGTCCTGCGGGTGCTGCTCGGCGAACACAACGCCGACTCGCCCGGCAACCCGGTCCTCCCTGCCGAACGGCACATCGCTGCGCGCATCGGGGGCATCGTCAGGCTGGCGGCGCGCCACACCCCGTGGAAGTCGGAGTGCTATCCGCAGGCCCTGACGGCCAGGGTCTTCCTGGTCGCCGCCCGGGTTCCGCACGTCGTATCCTTCGGCGTACGCCGGGAGAACAACCAGCTCGTCGCCCACGCGTGGGTGCACACCGACGGCACCCCGATCACCGGTGGCATTCCACGTGACTACACCGAGGTCGCATCGTTCACCTGGGTACCCGCCGGGCCGCATCGATGGAGGAACCGTGCCCACGTACGTCGTCTACGGCCTGACGCTCCGGAGCGAGATCGAGCTTCCTGAGCTGACCAGCGGGCCCCAGCTCGCTGACGACACACGTGCCGACGTCACGATCGGGCTCGGAACCCTCGCTGGGCCTCCTCCGACCGCCAGCCAGCTCCCCCTCGGGTTGTGGCGCGACCACGCGTCGTGCGGCGTCGAGGTCCCGGACGTCGCTCGCTACGAGGCGCGCGGCGGCAATGAGGTCATCGTCGACCCGTCACCTGGAGTCGACGCTCGCGCCGTACGCCTCTACCTCCTCGGCACGGTGATGGGCGCGGTGATGATGCAGCGAGGACACCTCGTCCTGCACGGCAACGCCTTCCGCGTCGGTGACGCCTCTGCGGTGGTGGTCGGTCACTCGGGCGCGGGAAAGTCGACCCTGGCGGCCGAGCTGCACCGCCGCGGTCTCGACGTACTCTCCGACGACGTCGTCCCGGTCGACACCGCCGGCCGTGCCCTGCCCGGTTACCCCCGGATCAAGCTCTGGGAGGACGCCATCACCCGGCTCGGGCTCTCCACCGATGACCTGGAGCGGGTCGACGGCTCGGCCGCGAAGTTCAACCTGCCGATCACGCGAGGCGACTTCGGACCACTGCCCCTGCGATGGATCTACTCCCTCGAGAAGGACGCCGACACCACCTTGCGGATCGAGAACGTCGTGGGCCTGCAGGCGTTCGACCTGCTGAACACCTACACCTACCGCCGCGAGCTCGTGCACGACGCCGCAGCCGCCCAGCAGCACCTGGTCCGGTGCGCAGCCCTCGCCGAAGGTGCACGATTGAGCCGAGTACTCCGCCCGGAGCTGACCATGTCGGCCGAGGCCACCGCCGACGCGATCCTCGCCGACATCAATGCCGACCAGCCCGGACAGCAGCCCGAGCCGTCCAGGAACCAGCCGTACAAGGAGCGCGTGTGAACAGCAGCGACGTCGACCAGGCCACGGCCTACGTCCGCAAACCCGACCTGAACGCCGTCCGGATGGACGGCGAGCTGGTGATGATGGGCCACGAGCAGGGCGAGTACTACGGCCTTCGCGACGTCGCCGCCTCACTCTGGGAGCACCTCGCCGAGCCGCGCACGCTCGATGACCTGTGTGGTCTCGTCGCCGAGGAGTACGACGTCACACCCGCCGAGTGCCGTGCCGACAACCTGGCGTTCCTCAACCAGCTCCTCGACCGGGGCCTGATCCAGCCAGTCGGCTGAGTGCGTGACCACCTCGTTTGCGTTGTCGGTTGGGATTCGGGAGTCTGGACAGATGGTCGGTCGGATCCCGGTGATGGACGTCACCCCCCTGGTGGAGCACGGTCGGTACCCGACCAAGGCTGTGCCGGGAGAGCCGTTCGACGTGACCGCGCTGGTGTTCCGCGAAGGTCACGACCTCCTTGCTGCCGAGGTGGTTCTCACCGGCCCTGACGGCGTACGCCGGGATCCGGTACGCATGCGGCCGGTCGCAGATCCCAAGCAGGTCTCGCGATTGGCGGCGACCGTTGCTGCCGACGCCGAGGGCGCCTGGACGTTCCACATCGAGTCGTGGAGCGACTCGCTCGGGACCTGGGTGCACGACACCGGCATCAAGGTTCGGGCCGGCGTCGACGTCGACCTGATGTTCGCCGAGGGCGTGCTGCTGCTGGAGAGGGTCTCGGCTGCGCTCGACCGCCCGGGCCAGGTCATCGCCGATGCGATCACCGCGCTCCAGGACCGGACGCGTCCCGTCGAGGCCCGGCTCGCCATCGTGGAGTCCGACGACCTCGCGGAGATCTTTGCTGCCCACCCGTTGCGCGACCTGCTCTCGGAGTCGGAGCGCTACCCGTTCTTCGCCGACCGGTCGCGGGCTCTCTTCGGCAGCTGGTACGAGTTCTTCCCGCGCTCCGAGGGCGGCACGTTCAAGGCGGCTCAGGAGCGGCTGCCCGCGGTCGCAGCGATGGGTTTCGACATCGTCTACCTGCCGCCGATCCATCCGATCGGCGAGGTCAACCGCAAGGGCCCGAACAACACCCTCACCCCCGGCCCCGACGACCCCGGCTCCCCGTGGGCGATCGGCTCGAAGGCCGGCGGCCATGACGCCGTACACCCCGAGCTCGGGACGCTGGCCGACTTCGACGCGTTCGTCGCGCGAGCCCACGCCGAGGGCCTCGAGGTCGCCATCGACCTTGCCCTGCAGGCAGCGCCGGACCACCCATGGGTGACGGCCCATCCGGAGTGGTTCACGACGCGTGCCGACGGCACCATCGCGTATGCCGAGAACCCACCGAAGAAGTACCAGGACATCTACCCGGTCAACTTCGACAACGACCCGGACGGGATCTACGCCGAGGTCGAGCGCATCGTCCGGCACTGGATGGCCCACGGGGTCCGGATCTTCCGGGTCGACAACCCGCACACCAAGCCGCTGCAGTTCTGGGAGTGGCTCCTGGGCCGGATCCGGGCCACCGATCCCGACGTGCTGTTCCTCTCCGAGGCGTTCACGCTGCCGCCGATGATGCAGGCGCTGGCCGCCGTCGGGTTCCACCAGAGCTACACCTACTTCACCTGGCGCACCACCCGGTCCGAGCTCGAGGAGTACCTTCTCGAGGTCTCGCAGGTGACCAGCCACGTGCTGCGGCCGAACTTCTTCGTCAACACCCCGGACATCCTTCATGAGTTCCTGCAGTGCGGCCTGCCGGCGGCGTTCAAGATCCGGGCGGTCCTCGCCGCGACCGGATCACCGTCGTGGGGCGTCTACTCGGGCTTCGAGCTGTGCGAGTACCTCGCGGTGCGGCCCGGCAGCGAGGAGTACCTCGACTCGGAGAAGTACCAGATCCGGCACCGCGACTGGGCTGCCGCAGAGGCCGAGGGCCGCTCGCTGGCGCCGTACCTGACTCGCCTCAACGCGATCCGTCGCGAGCATCCTGCCCTTCAGCAGCTGAGGAATGTGGTCGTGCACGGAGCGGACGACGACTCGGTTCTGGTGTTCAGCAAGGGGAACGTGGTTGTCGTGGTGAACCTCGATCCGCAGCACCTCCACGAAACCGTCGTGCACCTCGACCTGAACGCGCTCGGTCTCGGCGAGGATGAGAC
Source organism: Marmoricola sp. (assembly GCA_025965195.1). GTDB lineage: Bacteria > Actinomycetota > Actinomycetes > Propionibacteriales > Nocardioidaceae > Marmoricola. The sequence continues at coordinate 25,145 of JAOPXK010000030.1, read as the reverse complement.
CTTCGCCGTGCACGACGAGCTCAGCGACCAGACCTGGCGCTGGGGAGCCCACAACTACGTCCGGCTCGACCCCGCCGTCGAGGTCGCGCACGTGCTCACGATCCGGAGGCCCGCATGACCCCCGACTGGTTCAAGACCGCGGTCTTCTACGAGGTCCTCGTCCGGTCCTTCAACGACTCCAACGGTGACGGCACCGGTGACTTCAAGGGCCTGACCGAGAAGCTCGACTACCTGCAATGGCTGGGCATCGACTGCCTGTGGCTGCCGCCGTTCTTCACCTCGCCGCTGCGCGACGGCGGGTACGACGTCGCCGACTACACCAACATCCTTCCCGAGTGCGGGAGCGTCCAGGACTTCCAGGAGTTCCTCGACGAGGCCCACAAGCGCGACATCAAGGTGATCGCCGACTTCGTGATGAACCACACGAGCGACGCACACCCGTGGTTCCAGGCGAGCCGCAGCGATCCAGAAGGCGAGTACGGCGACTTCTATGTCTGGTCCGACTCCGACGAGCTCTACGAGGAAGCCCGGATCATCTTCGTCGACACCGAGCCGTCGAACTGGACCTGGGATCCCGTGCGCCAGCAGTACTACTGGCACCGGTTCTTCAGCCACCAGCCCGACCTGAACTTCGACAACCCGAAGGTCCAGGAGGCGATGTTCGACGGGATGGCGTTCTGGCTCGACATGGGACTCGACGGCTTCCGCCTCGACGCGGTGCCCTACCTCTACGAACGCCCGGGCACCAACGGGGAGAACCTGCCCGAGACCCACGAGTTCCTCCGCAAGGTGCGCACCTGGCTCGACGCGATGTACCCCGGACGGGTGCTGCTCGCCGAGGCCAACCAGTGGCCGACCGACGTCGTCGACTACTTCGGCGACTTCGCCAAGGGCGGCGACGAGTGCCACATGTGCTTCCACTTCCCGGTGATGCCCCGCATCTTCATGGCCGTACGCCGCGAGTCCCGCTACCCGATCTCCGAGATCCTCGAGCAGACGCCGCCGATCCCGGACGGCTGTCAGTGGGGCATCTTCCTGCGCAACCATGACGAGCTGACCCTGGAGATGGTCACCGACGAGGACCGCGACTACATGTGGGGCGAGTACGCCAAGGACCCCCGGATGAAGGCCAACATCGGCATCCGCCGCCGACTCGCTCCGCTGCTCGACAACGACGTCAACCGGATGGAGCTCTTCACCGCTCTGCTGTTCTCGCTCCCCGGCTCGCCGGTCCTCTACTACGGCGACGAGATCGGGATGGGCGACAACATCTGGCTCGGCGACCGCGACGGGGTCCGAACCCCGATGCAGTGGACGCCCGATCGCAACGCCGGGTTCTCGATCGCGACGCCCGGCAGGCTGCACCTCCCGGTGATTCAGGATCCGGTCTTCGGGTACCAGAGGGTCAATGTGGAAACCGAGCTCGACAACTCGTCGTCGCTGCTGCACTGGACGCGCAGCATGATCCTGGCTCGCAAGCAGCACCCGTGTTTCGGACTGGGTGAGTTCATCGACCTGGGCGGCTCGAACCCGTCGGTGCTCTCCTACGTCCGGCAGTACACCGACGAGGAAGGAAACATCGACAGCGTGCTGTGCATCAACAACCTGTCCCGCTTCCCGCAGCCCGTCGAGCTCGACCTGCGCCGCTGGGAAGGCGTCGTGCCCGTCGAGCTTCTCGGTGGCGTGCGCTTCCCGCAGGTCGGCGAGCTCCCCTACCTGCTCACCCTTGGTGGCTACGGTTTCTACTGGATCCGGCTGCCCGCCCCCGAAGCCCCCAGCGAGGAGCGCCCGTGACCGGTGCTGTCCCGGAGCAACCCATGAAGGACCTGCTGGCCGAGTTCATCGGCTCGGCACGCTGGTTCGGCGGGAAGGGGCGCGCGTTCACGGTTGCCGGCGTACGCCGGATCCCGCTGCAGTCCCCCAGCCCGGGCGAAGCCGGGACCCCCGCGGTCGCCATCGAGCTGGTCACGGTCGCCTACGACGACGGCGGGACCGACCTCTACCAGGTGCCGCTCGCCTACTACTCCGAGCCGGTCGACCGGATCGGGCACGCCTACGTCGGGAGCTGGGACGACCCCGACTTCGGCACGGTCGTGGCGTACGACGCACTGCACGATCGCGAGGCCACCAAGGCCTGGCTGCTCGCGTTCAACCGGGCCGCACCGACGCTCGAGCCTGTCGAGACCCTGACCTTCCACCGCCTCCCCGGTCACGATCTCGATGTCGAGGTCCACTCGACGATGTTGTCGGCCGAGCAGAGCAACTCCTCGGTGGCGTTCGGCGACGACAGCATGATGAAGGTGTTCCGCCGACTGACCCCGGGCCGCAACCCCGACATCGAGATCCTCGAGGCCCTCACTGTGGCAGGCAACGAGAACGTCGCCGCCCTCTATGGCTGGCTCGAGGCCGGCGACCTCCAGGTCGCGATGCTGCAGCAGTTCCTCCGCACCGCGAGCGACGGCTGGGAGCAAGCCCTCGCCAGCGTGCGCAACCTGTTCGCGGAGGCCGATCTGCATGCCGAGGAGGTCGGTGGCGACTTCGCTGGAGAGTCGCACCGGCTGGGGATGGCCGTGGCAGAGGTGCACGAGGCCCTGCGAGAGCTGTTCCCGACCACCACGATCGACACCTCGGCGGTCGCTGCCTCCATGCGGGCACGGCTCGATGCCGCCGTGTCCGACGTACCCGAGCTGGAGCCGTACGCCGATGCGGTGCGGGCGGTCTTCGACCGTCTGGCCGAGATCCCGGAATCCCTTGTCGGACAACGGGTTCACGGCGACCTGCACCTCGGCCAGACCCTCCGCACCAGCAAGGGCTGGAAGCTCGTCGACTTCGAGGGAGAGCCGGCCAAGCCACTCGACGAGCGGGCCCAGCTCGACTCCCCGTGGCGCGATGTCGCAGGCATGCTGCGGTCGTTCGACTACGCCGCCCGCTCGGTCGAGGACGACATCTTCAACGACGACGCGAGTGCTGCCCAGCTGGCCTATCGCGCCGATGAGTGGGTGACCCGCAACAGCGACGCCTTCCTCGCGGGCTACCTGGAGGGCCGCACCGGCGAGCCCGGCGAGCTCACCGCCGAGGAGCGGCTGATCGTCGATGCCTACCAGGCCGACAAGGCGGTCTACGAGGTCGGCTACGAGGCCCGCAACCGCCCGACCTGGCTGCCGATCCCGATCGGTGCGCTCGAGCGGCTCACCGCCGCCAGGGTCGAGGGCCACGCGTGACGGACAAGGCCGAGATCGACCTGCTCGCCGCAGGAGAGCACCCGGAGCCGCATCGCATCCTCGGGCCACACGTCATCGGCGGCAAGGTCGTGGTACGCGTGCTGCGTCCGCTCGCGGAGACCGTCACCGTGGTGCATGACGGCACCCGGACCGCTCTCGCGCATGTCCACAACGGCGTCTGGGAAGGGGTTGTCGCCACCGGCCAGGACGTTCCCGACTACCGCCTCGAGGTCGGCTACGCCGGCGGCCACCTGCACCAGGCCGACGACCCGTATCGCTTCCTCCCCACGCTCGGCCCGGTCGACGTACACCTGATCAACGAGGGCCGCCACGAGCAGCTCTGGGACGTGCTCGGCGCGCACGTCCAGCACTACCCCGGCAACATCACTGGCACGTCGTTCGCGGTCTGGGCCCCCAACGCCCGCGGGGTCCGGCTCAAGGGCGACTTCAACAGCTGGGACGGCCGCGAGCACCCGATGCGCCAGATCGGCGCGTCCGGCGTGTGGGAGCTGTTCGTCCCCGACGTCGGGGCCGGCTCCCCGTACAAGTTCGCACTGCTGGGCCAGGACGGCACCTGGCACGAGAAGGCCGACCCGATGGCCTTCCACACCGAGATCCCGCCGGCCACGTCGTCGGTGATCTTCGAGAGCACGCACACCTGGACCGACGACGACTGGATGACTGCCCGCGCGGCGAACCCCCGGACGGACGAGCAGCCGGTGTCCATCTACGAGGTGCACCTCGGCTCCTGGCGAAAGCACGGCGGCGGGGACGTGCTGACCTACGACGAGCTCGCCGAACAGCTGGCGGCGTACGTCACGGACCTGGGGTTCACGCACGTGGAGTTCCTGCCCGTCATGGAGCACCCGTACGGCGGTTCGTGGGGCTACCAGGTGACGTCGTACTACGCCCCGACCGCGAGGTACGGCGATCCCGACGGCTTCCGCAGACTGGTCGACCGCCTGCACAACGCCGGCATCGGCGTGATCATGGACTGGGTGCCGGCGCACTTCCCGAAGGACGCCTTCGCGCTGGCCCGCTTCGATGGCCAGCCGCTCTACGAGAACCCGGACCCGGCGCTCGGCGAGCACCCCGACTGGGGCACCTATGTCTTCGACTTCGGCCGCGCCGAGGTCCGCAACTTCCTGGTCGCCAACGCGCTCTACTGGCTCGAGGAGTTCCACATCGACGGGCTCCGGGTCGACGCGGTCGCCTCGATGATCTACCTCGACTACTCCCGCGAGCCCGGTGAGTGGACGCCCAATGTCCATGGTGGCCGGGAGAACCTCGAGGCCGTGCAGTTCGTCCAGGAGATGAACGCGACCGTCTACCGTCGCGTCCCCGGGGCGATGACCATTGCCGAGGAGTCGACTGCCTGGCCGGGCGTCACCCATCCGACCGACAAGGGCGGGCTGGGCTTCGGGTTCAAGTGGAACATGGGCTGGATGCACGACGCCCTCGGTTACGTGCAGCAGGAGCCGGTCCACCGGCGCTATCACCACAACCAGCTGACGTTCGCGATGGCCTACGCGTACGCCGAGAACTTCCTGCTCCCGATCAGCCATGACGAAGTCGTGCACGGCAAGGGCTCACTGTTGCGCAAGATGCCCGGCGACCGCTGGCGTCAGCTCGCGAACCTGCGGGCGTTCCTGTCCTTCCAGTGGGCCCATCCGGGCAAGCAGCTGCTGTTCATGGGCTCGGAGTTCGCCCAGGACAACGAGTGGGCCGAGTCCCGCGAGCTCGACTGGGGGCTGCTGGAGAACCCGGAGCACCTCGGTGTCCAGAAGCTGGTGCGCGACCTCAACACGGTCTACCTGGCCACCCCGGCGCTGTGGTCGCAGGACCACGTGCCCGAGGGCTTCAACTGGCTCGACGCGGACGACGCCGATCACAACGTCTACGCGTTCGTGCGTTGGGACTCCGCCGGTCAACCGCTGGTCTGCGTCGTCAACTTCTCCGACGTACCCCACGAGGGGTATCGCCTCGGTCTTCCCCACCCCGGCGAATGGGCCGAGGTGATCAACACCGACTCCGAGGCGTACGGCGGCTCCGGCGTCGGCAACATGGGAACGATCACCGGGATCGACAAACCGCACCAGCGCCAGCCCGCGTCCTCGGTGATCCGGCTGCCACCGCTCGGATCGCTCTGGTTCCGTCCCATGACGGGATCTCGCCTAGGCTGACCCGGTGACTGCCGACCTGACCTCCGTCTCCCCCGGCGTCGTACGCGTGTCGTGGACCCCGGCACTTCAGGAGTCCGGGGTCGGTCCCGCCTCCGAGGAGGTCCGCCGGATCGTGGTGAGCTCCTTCGAAACCGGTTCGGTCCGGGTCGAGACGCACATCGACCCCGATGACCAGACCGCGCAGCGAATTGCGACCTTCAGCGGCCTGATGCGCGAGGGCATCGCCCGAGGTGTCGCGGATGGCGCCGACCGGGTCGTCTACGCCCGTCTCGTCGATGACACCCCGCTGGAGGAACCGATGGGCTTTCGCGCGCTGCTGAACTCCTTCCTCCCCCGAAAGCGGGCGATCAGCCAGATGCTCATCCGCGACCGCGATGGGCGGGTGCTGATGTGCCAGCTGACCTACAAGAAGGACTGGGACCTGCCCGGTGGGGTGGTGGAGGTCGGCGAGTCACCGCACCTGGCCGTCGGCCGGGAGGTCGAGGAGGAGCTCAGCCTCGAGATCGCCCCGGGCCCGCTGCTGCTGACCGATTGGCTGCCCCCGTGGGGCGGCTGGGACGACGCGGTCTGCCTGGTGTTCGACGGTGGCGTGCACGACGCCTCGATCGCCGAGGACATCGTCCGCCAGCTTCGCGAGATTCGCTCGGCCAGCTTCTGCACGATCGAGGAGGTCCACGAGCGCAGTGCCGACTTCACCGCTCGCAGGGTCGTTGCCGCGCTCGCCAACGTCGACGGTGCGGGCCCGGCGTACACCGAGAGTGGCCGCGCGCTCTGAGCGCCAGACCGTCAGCAGCACGCCACCCAGGACGACCAGCCCGCCGATCGCCTCGGCGCTGTTGAGGGTCTCGCCGAGGAGCAACCAGGCGCTGACCATGGCGACGGGCGGCGCGAGGAGCACGAACGGCACGACCGATGAGGTGTGGTAGCGCGCGAGCAGGCCGTTGAAGATCGAGTAGCCGACCAGGGAGGACAAGGCGGCGGTGTAGAGCGTCGAGACGATCGCCTCCCAGCCGAGCCCGCTCAGTGCCACCCCGACTGCGTGCGGGCCGTCGACGGTGAGGCTGAGCAGGAACAGCGGGACCGGGACGACGACCGAGGACCAAACCGACATCGACAGGCCCGAGCGCACTCCGGACTTCCTCGACACGACATTGCCGATGCCCCAGGAGAGCGCGCCGGCGAGGCACAGCACCAGGGCCAGCAGCGGGATGTGGCCTCCGCGACCGATGCCGACGACGGCGAGGCCCGCCGCTCCGACGACGGTGCCGATGGCCTGGTTCCGCGTCGGGCGTTCGCTGAGCACGAACGCCGCGATCACGACCGTGAACATCACCTGTGCCTGCAGGACGAGTGCGGCGATGCCCGGCGGGAGGCCGAGGTTCATCGCGGTGTAGAGGAAGCCGAACTGGCCGAGCGACATGAACACCCCGACGGCCGCGATCGTCCGCCACGGCGCGACGGGACGCGGCACGAAGAAGATCGCCGGGACGAGTACGGCGGCGAAGCGCAGCGACACGAACAGCAACGGGGGCACGTCGTGCATGCCCCACTCGATGACCACGAAGTTGAAGCCCCAGATCGTCGCGACGAGGGTGGCCAGGAGGGAGTGGCGCAGCGTCATGCGCCAAGTCTGGGTGCTCGGATCGTTAAGCACCAGCGATTTGTTTTTCGCTAAACCATGTAATCTGCCTACATGATTGATCTTGCTGCCATCCGCTCGCTCGAGGCCGTCCACGCGCACGGGTCCGTGATCGGCGCTGCTTCCGCACTCGGGTTCACCCCGTCCGCGATCTCCCAGCAGATCAAGCGTCTCGAGCAGCAGTCCGGCGTCGGCCTGCTCGAACGCGTCGGCCGCGGCGTGATCCTCACCGAGCAGGGCCGGACCCTGGTCGAGGAGGGCGCCCGGGTGATCGCGGAGCTGGAGCGGATCGAGACCGCCTTGCACGCCCAGGCGGGCCTGGTGAGCGGCGAGCTGTCGGTGATCGGCTTCTCGACCGCGATGCGCGGGTTGATCGGTCCGGTCACCAGTTCGCTGATGGCGCTGCATCCGTCGTTGCGGATCCGGCTCCAGGAGGTGGAGCCCTGGGCCGCGGTCGAGCAGATCGCCGCAGGCCAGGCCGATGTTGCGATCGTGCACCGCTGGGGCGACGTGCCGATCGGGATCCCGGACCACCTGGACCGGCGTACGGTTCATCGCGATCTCGCCGACGTCATCGTCCCGGCCAGCCACCGGCTCGCCGCACGGCGGGTGATCACTCCCAAGGACCTCGTCGAGGAGCGCTGGATCGCCACTCCGGAAGGCACGATCTGCCGGCAGTGGCTCGGCAGGATGTACGACGGGACCGGGCGGCTTCCCCTGATCGAGCACACGTCGCTGGAGTTCGAGTCGCATCTCGCCCTCGTCTCCGCTGGGCTCGGCATTGCGCTGATCCCGCGGCTGGGACGAGGCGAGCTGCCCTCCGACACGCGTGCGATCCGGATCAAGGATCCCGTGCCCGAGCGGGAGATCATCGCGGTCTGGCGCCGTACCCAGGACCGCTCGCCCGCCGTACGCGCGATCATCGAGGCACTCGGGAGCCAGCACCGCCCGAAGGGCATTTCGGACCTATCCTGAGTCGGATGCGGTTTCTGTTCAGCCCCCCAGCGGAGCAGGCGGCGGGCCTTCTGACGCTGCCGTGGTCGCAGCCGCTCGCGCGCTGGCAGGACGAACGCATGATCGAGGTGCGCCAGCGCGGCCTGCATCGCCACATCGTCCGGTTCGTGAGCGAGGGCGATGTGGTCTACGTCCTCAAGGAGCTGCCCGAGCGGTTCGCCCGGCGCGAGTACGCGTTGCTCCGCGAGCTCAAGCAGCTGGAGATCCCGTCCGTCGAGGTGCTCGGCATCTCCATCGACCGCCCGGACAGCATGGACGCGATCCTGGTGACCCGCTTCCTGGAGCACTCGACCACCTATCGCAGCCTGCTGTCGAACCCCCGCGGCGCGCTTCCGCTCGACGAGCTGCTCGACGGGATGGTCGAGCTGCTGGTCCGGCTGCACCTCGCCGGTTTCATGTGGGGTGACTGCTCGCTGTCGAACACGTTGTTCATGGCCGACGCGGGCGAGGTGGCGGCGTACCTCGTGGATGCCGAGACCAGCGAGAAGCATTCGTCGCTCTCGGACGGGCAACGCGAGTACGACGTCCAGATCGCCCAGGAACGGGTGGCGGGCGAGCTGATGGACCTGCAGGCCGGCAACCTGCTCGTCGACAGTGTCGACCCGATCGAGATGGCTGACCAGATCGAGCTCCGCTACACCGCGCTGTGGACCGAGCTGACCCGCGAGGACGTGATCTCCACCGACGAGCAGCGCTACAAGATCGCCGAACGGATGCGCCGCCTCAACGAGCTCGGCTTCGACATCGACGAGGTCGAGCTGGTCGCCGTGGACGGGGGCAACAAGCTGCGGCTGAAGACACGAGTCGCCGAGCCCGGCCACAACCGTCGCAAGCTGCTGGCGCGCACCGGTCTGCACGTGCAGGAGAACCAGGCCCGGCGGATGCTCAACGACATCGCCGGCTTCCGCGCCTGGCTCGAGCAACGGGCCGGCCACTCGGTCCCCGAGACGGTCGCGGCGAACAGATGGCTGGCCGAGGTCTACGACCCCGTCATCAACGCGATCCCGAAGCACCTGCGCGACAAGCTCGACGAGGCGGAGATCTTCCACGAAGTGCTCGAGCATCGGTGGTTCATGTCCGAGCAGAGCAACCAGGACATCGGTACGACGAAGGCCGCCCGGGACTACTTCGAACGGGTCCTTCCCGAGGTGCCCGACGAGCTGTCCCAGACACCCTGAGCAGCCAGGGAACCGCAGCGGACGAGACTCGTCAGAGGACCATAAGTCCTTGGGGGAAGTTCGCGCTCGGAGCCGTCGCAGCGCTCGCCGCCACAGCCCTCATGAGTGGTTGCCCATCGACCACATCCGGCACCGTCGTTGGGACGCTCGAGACTGTCGGCGACCCAGCACCGGGCTATGCCCACCCCACCAAGGGAACTGTCGTCGCGAACGGGCCGATAGCGAAGAAGATCGCGGCCAGTGCAGGAGTGTCCGTGACTGCGAATGTCTACTGCGACATGTTCTATCCAGTGACTTCCCCAGGTTGACCGGTGTCATCAACCAGTCGGTCCGCTGCCGGTAACGATTCGCAAAAAACTTGTCCACAGATTCGTTCCGACCCCTCGATCTGCTTGACAATTCCTGTATATTAGTTTGTATGTTCGAGTCATTCGGAGTCGCCGATCTCACCCGTGGTGAGGTCCTCGAGCATGTCCGCGCGGCTCGCGTCGCCGAAGCAGCCGCCGCGGCCAGTCAGCTCGCCCTCGCCGCTCGCTGGGCTGAGCTGCACCCGGTGCCCGAGGGTGAGACTCCCGCCGGCTGGGGCAATGCCGATCTTCATGGCGAAGGCGTGGTCCCGCTTGCCGGAATGGGTGCTCCGCATGTTGCCGAGTTCGCCCCGATGGAGCTGGCGGCCACGCTCGGTGTCAGCCACACGGTCGGCAAGCAGCTGATGGGCGACGCGCTCGAGCTCCGGCACCGACTCCCCCGACTCTGGGATCTCGTGCACAGCGGCGCTGTCCCGGCCTGGCGCGCCCGGCAGGTCGCCCGGCTCACGACGGACCTCTCCCGAGACGCCGCGACCTTCGCCGACAAGCTCGTCTCCGCGGATCCCGCCCGGATCAACCAGGTGCGCGCGGCCAAGCTCGTCGACGAGGCACGGCTCCGGTTCGACCCGGACCGTGCGGCGGCCGACGAGGAAGAGTCGCTGGCCCGTCGCGGGGCGTGGTTCCGCCGCGGCAGGACCCCTGGCGTGACCGACGTACAGCTGAGCCTTGACGCCCTGCACGCCGCGAAGCTCGACGAGACCCTGTCCGATCTGGCCTGCCAGCTCAAGAAGCTCGGCGACAACGACAGTCTCGACGTACGACGCGCCAAGGCGGTTGGTGTCCTCGCCGATCCCCAGCAGGCGCTCAGCCTCCTTGCTGGCGAGATGTCTGGCGGCACCCGGGAGGGAAAGACAGTTCTCCACCTGCACCTCGGCAGGGACGATCTCGCCAACGACGACGGCGCCGGCATCTTCGAGAAGGTCGGGGCCGCGACGATGCAGCTGATCCGCGGCTGGCTCTGCCGCACCGACGTCACGATCCGCCCGGTCCTCGACATGTCCCGTCGAGACGCCGTGGACCGCCACGATCCGCCTGAGTGGATGCGTGAGCTGGTGCTGCTCCGCGACGAACACTGCGTCTTCCCGGGCTGCCGACGAGACTCCCGGGGCTGCGACCTCGACCACCTCACCGAGTACCTCTCGTTGGCCGACGGCGGACCACCCGGCCAGACTCGGCCAGACAACCTCGCGCCGCTCTGTCGAGGTCACCATCGCGCGAAGACCCACGGCCACTGGTCCTACAAACGACTCGACGATGGTCGCTACGTTTGGACCGGTCCGAACGCCGAACAGTTCACCGTGACGGTGGCGTCTCGAAGACCCCTCACGCCTCGCCAAACCTGACCACCAGCCACCGACGCGCGGGACAGCACCAGCTCGACCAGTCGTTCGTCGACCGGACGATGCGTGGTCAGCAACGGCTCGGTGACGAGGTCGGCGCCGCAGTCGAGCACCTTCTGGTGGAAGTGCCCGCTGGCGAGCAGGTACGAGACCGCGACGATCCGCCGATGCGGAGCCGCCGCTCGCAGTCGGACCACTTCGTCAGCAAGGGAAGGCGATCGGGACGCGCCGTACGCCACGGTCACGGGTGAGCCACACCGGATCGAGAGCTCACGTGCGGTACGCCGCACGGCGGCGTCCGCCGCCTCCTCCGACGAACCAGCCGCAGCGAGGAACAGCAGATCCTTCCTCGTCGCACCCACGGCGCGCAGCCGCTCGAGCAGCAAGCGGGTGATCCGCGTGTCGGGCCCGAGGGCGCGTGTCCCAATCGCACCTGGCGACGCCGCGACCGCAGCGGCGATGTCGACGTTCACGTGGTACCCGTCGCCGAGCAGAAGAGGTACGACGACCGAGTCGGACGTGACCACGTCTCCGACGTACGGACCGTGCACGTCGACGAAGGCGGGGACGACCTCGTCGGACGACCGGCAGGCCACCGCTGAGACCAGGGAGGCAACGGCTGCCTGACCGGCTGGGGACGCGGTGCCGTGGGAGCAGAGCACCAGATTCATGCGACCACCTGGAGCACGTAGCCGCGCTTGATGACCGTCCGCACGAGCTGCCGCGACCCGAGGGCGTCGCGCAGCCGGGCGATGGCAACCTCTGCGGTGTGCGGATCGTGGGACTCTCCGGGCAGGGCGCGCAGCAGGGCATCGCGGCTGACCACCTGGCCCGGGGTCTGGGCCAGCCGCCGCAACACGGTCAGCCCGTTCGGCGACAGCGGCAGCACCGCGTCGTCGAGCGTGGCGGCGGAGGCCCGGACCCGGAGTACGCCGGCAGGCGTCGCGATGCTGTGGGCGGAGTCGCCGAGCGTCATGATGACCAGCCGGACCAGCGCCCCCATCTGCGACCGGGCCGGGAAGACCGGCGCCATCCCGGCCTTGACGAGCGGACCCGCGGTCATCGGCCCGACCGCGGCAAGTAGGAGACGGCCCGACGCGACCAGCTCCTGGACGATCTCGGTCACGCCCTCGGCGGCGAGTTCTTCCAGCCAGGCAAGGGCTGCGGGCGCCGCGGTGAACACCACCGCGTCGTACGACGACGCCGCGACCCGCAGCACCGTCTCGGTGGGTGCACACGTGACCGACGCACCACGACGGCTCAGCGCTCCGGCGAGGTCGTCGGCGTGCCGTTGTGCGGTCACCAGGATGCGGGTCCCGGCGAGCACGGACCGTTGGCTGGCCAGCGACGGAGGACGACTGGTCATCCTCAGACCTTAGGAAGCCCAGGTTTCAGCCGAGGTCACTTTTGTTACGAGCGTGCAACACCGGTCAGAACAGTGCGGAGGTGAGGTCGCGACGAGCCCGCTGGACTCGGGGATCCTCGTTGCCGACCGCGCCGAAGAGCGAGATCAGGTGCGTCCGGGCCTTGTCGCGGTCGCCTTCCGAGGTACGCCGGACCAGGTTGATCAACCGGTCGAACGAGTCCTCGACATGGCCGCCCAGCAGATCCAGGTCGGCAACCAGCGTCTGCGCGTCCACGTCGTCGGGACTCGCGGCCGCGGCTGCCCGGGCCTCGTTGAGGTCGACGCCCTGGGTCCGCTGAAGGAGCTTGGCCATCGCCAGGCCGGCCACGGCCTCAGTGTCTCCGGCGTTGGCCTCGACGAGCTTCTGGTACTCCGCGACCGCAGCGTCGACGTCCCCTCGCTCGAGCGCGTCCTGGGCGGGCACATACCGCGGGTCGATGACCTCCTCACCGGTCTCCTCATCGACCACCGAGCCGGCGCGCGGCGCATGCCGGCCGGCGAAGCCGCCGGTCGTCAGCTGCTGGAGAACCTGGGTGATCGCAGCGCGCAGCTCGGTAAGGGGAGCAGCGTTCTGCAGCAACGGCATCGGGCGGCCCTGGGCGACGAGCACGACCAGTGGCACCGAGGGAATCTGCATCGCCTGCGCGATCTGCGGCGAGGCATCGATGTCGACCCGGCCGAGCAGGAACTTGCCCTCGAACTCGTTGGACAGCGTCTGCAGGTCGTCGGTCAGGGTGCCGCTCTCCGGTGAGCGGGCGCTGTAGAAGGACAGCAGCACGGCTGCGTTCATCGAGCTCTCGAGCACCGACTGGAAGTTCTGCTCGTCCACGTCGACGACATAGGCGCCACTGGTGCCGGGACCCGCACCTGCCGCACCGGCCGCCGGCTGCTGGAGGCCGGAAAGATCGATGGCGCCGGGACGTGAGAAGGGCTGCTGCGTCATGCGGCCCATTGTTGCCCACGTCCGGGCGCCATCAATGCTCAGGTCTAGAAACGAGCCGGCTCGCGGTACTCGCCCCACTCCTTGCGCAGCGCGTCGCAGATGTCGCTCAGCGACGCCTCGACACGGCAGGCGTCGAGCATCGCCGGGATCATGTTGGTGCCATCGCGGGCGGCGGTCAGCATCGCCTCGATCGCGGTGGTGACGGCGACCTCGTCGCGGGCAGCCTTGCGCCTGGCGAGCTCCTTGACCTGCTCGACCTCGACCTCGTGGGAGACCCGGAGGATCTCCAGGTCATGGGTCACCGAGTCGAGGTGGCAGTTGACGCCGACGACCTTCTTCTCACCCTTCTCCAGCGCGACCTGGTACTGGAACGCCGCGTCAGCGATCTCGGACATGAACCAGCCGTCCTCGATGCCGCGCAGCAGCCCCTTGGTGATCGGGTTCTCGCCCGCTGTGGCGGCCTTGGCAAGGCCTTCGAAGTTGTCGCTCCGGAGTGGCGAGCCGCCCATCTCGAGGATCTTGTCGAAGATCGCGTTCGCCTCGGCCTCGATCTTGTCGGTCAGCGCCTCGACGTACCACGAGCCGCCGAGCGGGTCCGCGACGTTGACCACGCCGGTCTCCTCCATGATCACCTGCTGGGTGCGCAGCGCGATCTCCGCGGCCTGCTCACTCGGCAGCGCCAGGGTCTCGTCGAGGGCGTTGGTGTGCAGCGAGTTGGTGCCACCGAGGACCGCGGCCAGCGCCTCGACGCCGGTGCGTACGACGTTGTTGTAGGGCTGCTGGGCCGTCAGGGAGACACCGGCGGTCTGCGTGTGGAAGCGCAGCCACTGGGCCTTCTCGGTCTTGGCGCCGTACACGTCGCGCAACCAGCGGGCCCAGATCCGGCGGGCGGCACGGAACTTCGCGATCTCCTCGAAGAAGTCGAGGTGGCTGTCGAAGAAGAAGCTCAGGCCCGGAGCGAACGCGTCCACGTCCATGCCGCGCGACAGCCCGAGCTCGACGTACCCGAAACCGTCGGCGAGCGTGAAGGCGAGCTCCTGCGCAGCCGTCGAGCCGGCCTCGCGGATGTGGTACCCGGAGACCGAGAGCGGCTTGTAGTCGGGAATCTCCTCGTTGCAGTACTCCATCAGGTCGCCGATCAGGCGCAGGTGCGGCTCGGGACCGAAGAGCCACTCCTTCTGGGCGATGTACTCCTTGAAGATGTCGGTCTGGAGGGTGCCGTTGAGCTTGCTGGTGTCGACCCCCGCGCGCTCCGCGGCGACGAGCATCATGCAGAAGATGGGTACGGCGGGACCGCTGATCGTCATGCTCGTCGTCACGTCGCCCAGGTCGATCCCGTCGAACAGGACCTCCATGTCGGCCGCCGAGTCGATCGCCACGCCACAGTGGCCGACCTCACCGAGCGCGCGCGGGTCATCGGAGTCGCGGCCCATCAGGGTTGGCATGTCGAAGGCGACGGAGAGGCCGCCGCCGCCCCGGCCGAGGATCATCTTGTAGCGCTCGTTGGTCTGTTGCGCGTTGCCGAAGCCGGCGAACTGACGGATGGTCCAGGTGCGGCCGCGGTAGCCGGTCGGGTAGAGGCCGCGGGTGAAGGGGAACTCGCCGGGCCACTCACCGTTGTCGGGTCCGTAGGCCGGCTCGACCTCGACGCCCGAGAGCGTGGTGAAGTCGGCCTCGCGGACGCGGGACTTGTCGTAGCGTGCCTGCCAGCGCGCGCGGTCATCTGTGGCTGAGCTCGTCGGAACCTGGTCCATGGGTAAATAGTAGGACGTCCTACTATCCATTCCAAATCAGAAGTCCCCGGCTGCCTTCCGGATCGGGCGCATCAGCTCGGAGATCTCACGCAGCTTCGACGGCTCCAGGGAGCCCAGCCCGAAGTCCGCTCCGACCAGGTCCTTGGTGGCCGCTTCGACCACGGCTCGGCCCGCCGGGGTGATCTCGGCGAGCACGGTTCGACCGTCCTGGGGGTGCTTGCGGCGTACGACGAGCCCGGCGGCGTCGAGTCGCTGCACGATCGAGGTGACCGAGGTCGGGTGCACCTGGAGCCGCTCCCCCATCTTCCCGAGTGGCAGCGAGCCCTGCGAGGAGAACGTCAACAGCACCAGCGCCTCGTAGCGCGCGAAGGTCAGCCCATGCGGCTTCAACAGCTCGTCGAGGTGTCTGAGCACGATCTGGTGGGTGCGCATCAGCGTCGTCACCGCGTGCATCTGGGGTACGCCGTCCCAGCGCTGCCCCCATTGGCGGGCAGCCTCGTCGATCGGGTCGAAGGGCAGGGCCATGGCTTAGTTGATCACCCTCGGCCCGCGCAGGCCGGAGCGCTGGACGACTCGCTGGATCGCCAGATCGCGCTCATCGGGCCGGCCGACGTACCGGATGTCGCGCAGGCCCTGGTCCTGGGCGGCAGACTCGAAGGTGAAGTGGCCGAACCCGAGGATCCGGCCGTGCAGTGGCTTGACCACGGTCATGTCGACGATCCGGCCCAGCGGCATGGTCGCCAGCGAGCGGGCCAGCAGGCCCTTGACCCGGAAGACCCGCATGTTGGTGATCACGAACCGGTCCATGTTGTGGGCGAGCGCCCGCCACAGGGCGTAGCCGATCAGCGCGGCCGCGAGCAACAACGGGAACCAGGCCAGCTGGACGCTGGAGAACAGGAACACCCAGAGGAACGCCAGCCCGACGGCCGCGATCAGGACGGACGGGATGTAGACCACCCAGTGCCGGCGTACCTCGTCCACGATGACCTCACCCTCGTCGCGCAGAAGGTGCCGGCCGATGTCCGGATCGGTGAGGGTACGGCGTAGCCACCCCAAGGTCGCAGCGTCCTAGGAGAACAGCGCGTTGAGGAAGTCGATCAGCGACTGGAAGAGCTGGACGAGTCCGTCCCAGATGTGGCTCGACGCCTGCTTGGAGAAGGACGCCGCGCCACTCGGGTCATTGAAGATGTAGTAGCCGGCAAAGACGATCACGAGAAGGACCAGACCCTTCCTGAGTGTGGCTGTCATCGTCCCTGCCTTTGCCGCATCAAAGAGTCCTTACCTGGTTGGCCGTCCGCGCGATGCAGACACTCGTCCTCCACGTTTCTAGCAAAGATCGCGCTTGCTTCCTCGGAGGCGCGCCTTAACGAAGCGTGCCTGCTCGACTACATTCCGGACATGCCACGAGCGTTCCGCACCTCCACGAAGCTGAAACTCGCCTACCTCGCCATCGCCGCAACCGATGCCGCGCTGGCAGGCTCGTCCCGACCGATGGCGCACCGGGTGCGCGTGCTGACGAAGCCACTGCTGATGCCCGCGCTCGCCGGCTCGCTCGCGACCTCTCCCCGGGCAGCCGGCTCGCCGCTGCGCACGAGCACCCTGGTCGCCCAGGCCTTCGGGTGGGGCGGCGACGTCGCCCTGCTGCGGCACGGCACATCAGCCTTCGCTGCCGGCACCGGATCGTTCGGCGTCGGGCACGCGGCGTACATCTCCGGCTTCGCCCGGCACCGGGCCCCGGCCGGGTCCCTCCTCGGCGCCACGACGCCGCGGATCATTGCCGGCCTCTGGGCGGCCCTGACGCCGCCGGTCGCGGTCGGGGCACTGCGCCAGGATCCTCGCCTCGGCGGCGCGGTGATCGGCTACACCGGGCTGCTGGCAGCGATGGCCGCAACGTCGTCGCGGCTCAACCCGGAGCTGCCTGCCTCGGCTCGCCGGCTCACGCTTGCCGGGGCCGTGCTGTTCATGGTCTCCGACGGCATCCTCGGCCTGCGGAAGTTCGTGCTGAAGAACCCGCCGGCGCGGCTCGAGACCGCGGTGATGGCGACGTACACCGCCAGCCAGTTCCTGCTGAGCGAGGGCGCGGCCCGAGCGTCTAGCTGAGCGGCAGGGCGAGCTTCTGGCCGACCACGAGGCTGGCGTCGGGCATCGAGTTCAGGTCCTCGATCTGGCGGACCATCTCGCGCACCTGGCCGGGCTTCGCCAGGTCACCGGCGATGTCGTAGAGCGTGTCGCCGGGCTGGATCTCGATCACCCGGACCGGAGTAGGGGTGCCGCCTGTGCGGGTCGCCGTGGCCCAGCCCCCGAGAGCGGTCATCACGATCAGGGCCAGGGCAAGGAAGGCCAGCACGAACGTGGCACGGCCACGCCGGGTCAGCCGGACGGTCGCGGCCTTGCGGCCGGAACGGACACTCGGTACGAACGCGGGCGAAATGCTCAGTGTGCTCATCGGTCAACCTCCAGGGAAGTACGAGCGGATCGGTTCGCGACCCCACTTTGGTGCTGCTCTTGCTGATGTTCTTGCTGATGTTCTGTGTTGCGGAATGTCTATCGCCGAGCGCCGACAGTGGCACCGGATCGAATAGACGTTCGTTCGAACACATGTACGACGTTAGATCACATGTTCGAACGAATCAAGTACTTCTTCGAACAGACGTTCGGCGTGTCGAACCGGTCCGGGTGCCGCATCGTCGCGACACGCCGTTCGAACATGTGTTTGAAGTGAGCCGCAGATCGGTCTACCGTGGCGGGCATCAGGTAACGGGTTCAGCAAAGCGGCACGAGAGAGGCACTCCGTCATGGCGACGCGACGCGGCACGGACACATCAGCCACATCAGCCAAGGGCAACCCAGTCAGCGAACTTCCCGATGCGCCGCCGGACGCCACCGGGCTCACTCCGCGCCAGCAGCGCATCCTCAACGTGCTGCGCGAGGCCATCGAGAAGCGCGGCTACCCGCCGAGCATCCGCGAGATCGGTGACCTGGTCGGGCTGACCAGCTCCTCCAGCGTCGCCCACCAGCTGCGCGTGCTGGAGTCGAAGGGGTTCATCAAGCGCGACCCCAACCGGCCCAGGGCGCTCGAGGTCTTCATCCCCGAGCTGATGGCCGCACGCCGCGCGATCGCCTCCGCCGACGAGTCCGGCTTCGACCCGACCGGTGTCGGCGACGCCATGCCTGCTGCGACGTACGTCCCGATGGTGGGACGCATCGCCGCCGGTGGTCCGATCCTGGCCGAGGAGCGCGTCGAGGAGATCTTCCCGCTGCCCAGGTCACTGGTCGGCGACGGCACCCTGTTCATGCTCGAGGTCGCCGGCGACTCGATGATCGACGCCGCCATCTGCAACGGCGACTACGTGGTGATCCATCAGCAGCCGGACGCCGACAACGGTGACATCGTCGCCGCGCTGCTCGACGGGGAGGCGACCGTGAAGACCTTCCAGAGGAAGAACGGCGAGGTCTGGCTGCTGCCCCACAACGACGCCTACGACCCGATCGACGGCACGCACGCGACCATTCTCGGCAAGGTCACCGCGGTCCTGCGTCGGGTCTGAGCCGCACCAGCGCCTTGCGCACGACGGCCGGGTCGGTCGTCGTCCACATCGGCGGCAGGCTGGCGCGCAGGAAACGGCCGTAGCGCGCGGTCATCAACCGTGGATCGAGGACGGCCACCACACCGCGGTCGGTGGTCGTCCGGATCAACCGGCCGGTGCCCTGCGCGAGCAACAGCGCGGCGTGGGTCGCCGAGACCGCCATGAAGCCGTTGCCGCCGGCGCGATCAGCGGCGATCGCCCGCGCCGACATCAACGGGTCGTCGGGTCGCGGGAACGGGATCCGGTCGATCAGCACCAGCTGGCAGGTGTCGCCCGGGACATCGAGCCCCTGCCACAGGCTGAGCGTCCCGAACAGGCAGGTGTGCGGGTCCTCGACGAACTGGCGGGCCAGCTCCGGAAGCTGGGCCTCGCCCTGCGCCAGCGTGGTCAGGTGCGGCAGTCGTTCCCGGACCGCTTCGGCCGCCGCCTCGGCAGCCCGCTTCGACGAGAAGAGACCAAGTGTCCGGCCATCGGCTGCGTCGATCAGGTCGACGATCTCGTCGATCTGGGCCGGCCCGAGCCCGTCGCGGCCAGGAGGCGGCAGGTGCGTGGCGACGTACAGGATTGCCTGTTGGGGATAGTCGAACGGCGAGCCGACGTCGAGCCCCTCCCAGGTGACGCCGCGATCGCCGGGCGCGAGCCCGACGGAGTTCGCCACCACATCGAAGTCGCCACCCAGCTTGAGGGTCGCGGACGTGAAGATCACCGTCTTGTCGGCGAGCAGCTTGTCGCGCATCTGGCTCCACACCTGAAGCGGCGCGACACAGAGCTGGTTGCCACCCCGCTGGCGGTCGCGCTCGGCCACCCACAAGACGTCCGCGTCGGAGTTCGCGGCCATCCGCTCCGCCGTCTTGAAGATGTCCTGCGCCATCCCCTTCGCCTGGGTCGTGCCGGCATCGTCACCGGCATCCTTGGGAAAGGCCGAGACCAGGGCCCGGGCGGCGTCGCGGACCAGCGCGAGCGCGTCGGCGAGACCCTGCGGGAGGTTGTCGATGCGACCGGGATCCGAGGACTCGACCGCATCCCGGAGTGCTTCGCCGGCATCGCCGAGATCGTCGGCCTGGGTGCCGTCGACGTGACGTTGTGCGCGGCGCGACGCCCGGTCGATCTCCGGGAGCGAGAGCTCATCGGTCGCGGCCTGGGTCACCCGGGCGGTCAGCTCATGGGCCTCGTCGATCACCACGGCGTCATACTCCGGGATCATCGGAACACCCTCGATCGCGTCGATCGCGAGCAGCGAGTGGTTGGTGACCACGAGGTGCGACCGGGCGGCTTTCTCCTTGGCACGCTCGGCAAAGCACTCGGCTCCGTAAGGGCACTTTGCGGCGCCGAGGCATTCCCGGTGGCTGACGCTGACCTGCCGCCAGATCCGGTCCGTGTGACGGGGTGCGTTGTCGCGCTCCCCGGTCCCCTTGGCCGTGGACTCGTCCTCGATCCACTCGCGCATCGCGACGACCTCGGCACCGATCGAGCCTTCGGGCAGGTCGACCAGCACACCCTGTTCGTTGGGCACACCCTCACGGACCCGGTGCAGGCAGGCGTAGTTGGACCGGCCCTTGAGCACGGCGTACCCCAGCGCGGCCGGGTCGCCGCTCAACAGCTCGCCGGCGGCCGCCATCAGTGCCGGGATGTCGCGCTCGACCAGCTGGTGCTGCAGGGCCAGCGTCGCCGTCGCGACGACGACGCGGTTCTTGTGGAGCAGCGCCGGCACCAGGTAGCCCAGCGACTTGCCGGTGCCGGTGCCGGCCTGCACGAGCAGATGCTGGCCCGACTCCATCGCATGCTCGACGGCCTCGGCCATGGCTACCTGCCCGTGCCGCTCCTCACCGCCGAGTGCAGTGACCGCGGCAGCCAGAACCTCACGAACGCTCGGGTCTGCTGGCACCCGAGAACCCTAGTTGGTTGTGCCGACAACCTACGGAGCGGGCGGCGCGGCCGGGGGTGCGGCCGGCGCTTCGGGGGCGGGAGGAGCGATGCTGTCTGCTGCACCGAAGCTGACCGTGGGCGCCACGTCCTGGCCGGCCGGCGCCTGGTAGAACGCCCGCTTGGTCACACCGGCTATCCCCGTGAACAGCAGCCACGGGATCGTCTGAGTGAGCTTGTTCAGCGTCGCGACGGCGTCGTTGTAGAACTGGCGCGCGAAGGACAGCTGGTTCTCGGTGTCCGCGAGCTGCTTCTGCAGGTCCAGGAAGTTCGTGCTCGCCTTGAGGTCCGGGTAGGCCTCAGCCACCGCGTTGACCCTGAGGAGCGCCTGGTTCAGCGCCGCGTCGGCCGCGGCCTTGGCAGCAACGTCGGTGCCCTTCGCGGCGGCCTGCATGCCCGCGCGGGCAGCGGTGATCTCTTCGAAGACACCCTTCTCGTGCGCGGCGTAGCCCTTCACGGTCTCGACGAGGTTGGGGATCAGGTCGGCACGCCGGGTCAGCTGTACGTCGATCCCGCCGAGCGCCTCCTGGGCGCCGATGTCGGTGGTGCGGAGCTTGTTGAAGCCGATGATGCCGAAGCCAACGAGCCCCACCACGATCACAATCACGATCACTGGAATGAGCATTGAGACTCTCCCTTTGTCAGCAGGACCGAGGTCAGCCCTGTACCGAAGAAAATTCCTGGTCCACGGAGATTCACCATGATCCGCCCCCGCCGCCTCCGCCGCCGCCACCACCGGAGAAGCCACCCCCGCCGCCGCTCGATGACGAGCTCTGGGTTGCGGCGTAGGACGAGATGGCGGAGTCCACGGTCGAGGAGAAGTCGTCGACCATCGAGGTGACGCTGCCCATCACGCCGCCGGCGTACGCGCCCGCGAAGTACGACGGAACAGGGGGCTCGGAGCCCGTCTCGAGGCGGTACTTCGCCGCCCAGGCGTCCGCACAGCCGAAGGCGACCGCCCACGGGATGTACGCGGTGTAGAGGTCCTTGCGGCTCGAGAAGTCGAAGCGGTCCTCGCTCGACGTGGTGGACAGGATGCGCTTGAAGCCACCCGACCGCGACCAGAGGTCCCTGCCGGTCGCCGTCCGCTTCGTGCCCGCGCCCGGCAGCACCAGCGGCAGTCCACAGAGCGCGAACAGACCCGGGATCAGACCGAGCACCGACATCCGGAACGGGTTCCAGATGCACAGCACCAGCGTGGCGAGGATCGCGAGGACCACGATGACGCCACCCAGGGACCCGAGGCCACTGCGCTTCATCAGTCCGTTCTCGGTCGCCCATGTCTTCGTGCCCGAGTCGAACGTCGCGATCGCGCTCTGCAAGGTCTTGCCGGCGCTGACGTCCTTCTTGCTCGCGGTGAAGCTGCCACCCTTCACTCCCAGCAGGTCCGCGGCGTACGCCGAGATCGGATCGAGCTTCTTCCAGGCGGCGTCATCGCCGTTGTCGGTGATGGACCACTCGCCGTCGGCGTTCTTGAGCGTCGTCGCGCCATGCTCCGCCTGCTGCATGATCGTGGCGACGAACGACTGCTTGTTGGTCGTCTCGGTCAGCATGTAGTTCGCCTGCGCCGGACCGACACCGTCCGGAGGCGCATACAGGATCGGGAAGCCGGGCCTGGGCTCGCGGGTCCGCGCGCTGAGCACGATGCCGACCAACGCGGCGAGCGCCGCCAGGATCAGCACGATCAGCAGGGCGCCCACGTTGGACCCGACGACCGGGTCGAACCGCACGGTCCAGGGCAAAATGTTGCCACGGGATGGTGTCGGCACGCCCACACCGGACTTGATTGTGAGGGGAGTGTGCGGGGCGAGCGGGCCGGTCGTGATGGTGAGCGTGTCGGTGCCGGTGCCCTTCGGGGTGCAACCGGTGCCCTGGCCGACGCCGATCGCACAGCTGACGTCACTCGTGGCTGCCGGGAGGTTCACCTTCAGCTCGGACTTCGCGATCCCCATCTGCCAGCCGCTCGGGATCAGGTTCCAGTAGAGCTGCGTCTGACGTCCTCCGGTGCCCTTCTCCAGCACACCCTTGACCGTGTAGTCGATCTGGTAGACGTGCGTGCCGAACAACGACACCGAGGCCGACCCGATCTTGACGTCGCGATAGCGTCCGCGGCCCTCCTTGAGCACCTCGTACGGCTCCGGCTTGTCGTCCCGGAGCACGCGCAGGTTGGCCGGATCCAGTCGGGCGTGGGCATCGGTTGGGTCGCGACGGTCGAAGAACCGGAAGATTCCGTGCCGGTCGACCGGGAAGTTGACCGTGAGCCGCTCGGTGACGGCGAGGTCACCGTTCCTGGCGACCGTGAACACCGCGTTGTAGTCGGTGATCGTGGCCGGATCGCTCGTCGTCGAGCTGGAACTGGGCAGGTTGACGGTCGGGACGAGCACCAACAGTACGAGGATGATGAGCCCGAGCGCATAGGCAATCAGGCGCTTCATGGCGGGAGCCTACTGCCGGAAGGGCTCCAGCTCACCCGCTAATGACTGATTGACCCGTGCCTTTACGAGCGTGCCCTCGCCGGTGTGCTCGATGCTGATGATGTCCGCTTTGTCATGAACCCGGCTGACCAGGTCGCCGCGGCTGTAGGGAAGCATCGCGGTGATCTCGATATCGGGCCGTGGCAGGTCGGTCTCGATGGCCGCGAGCGCCTCGGCGACACCCTCGCCCGACTTCGCGCTGACCACGACGGAATGCGGCTCGCGGCTCCTGATCCGGGCGATCGTCAGCGGGTCGGCGATGTCGGCCTTGTTGATCACGACCAGCTCGGGGACGTTGTCGGCGCCGATCTCCGCGAGCACCTCGCGCACGGCCGCGAGCTGGCCCTCGGGGTCGGGGTGCGAGCCGTCGACGACATGCACGATCAGGTCGGAGTCGGCGACCTCCTCGAGCGTCGAGCGGAACGCCTCGATCAGCTGGTGGGGCAGGTGCCGGACGAAGCCGACCGTGTCGCTCATCGTGTAGACACGGCCGTCGCTGGTCGTCGTACGCCGGGTGGTCGGGTCCAGCGTCGCGAACAACGCATCTTCGACGAGGACGCCGGCATCGGTCATCCGGTTGAGCAAACTGGACTTGCCGGCGTTGGTGTAGCCGGCGATCGCGACGCTCGGGATCGCGTTGCGCTTCCGCTCCGACCGCTTGGTCTCGCGGGTGGTCTTCATGTGGTCGAGTTCCTTGCGCAGCTTGGCGATCTTGGTGTTGATCCGCCTGCGGTCCGTCTCGATCTTGGTCTCACCGGGGCCGCGACCACCGATGCCGCCGCCCTGGACGCCGACCCGGCCACCGGCCTGGCGCGACAGGTTGCCACCCCAGCCGCGAAGCCGTTGCTTCATGTAGGACAGCTGGGCCAGCTCGACCTGCGCCTGGCCCTCCTTGGACTTCGCGTGCTGGGCGAAGATGTCGAGGATCAGCGCGGTCCGGTCGACGACCTTGACCTTGACCTTGTCCTCGAGGTTCCTGAGCTGGCTGGGCGCGAGCTCGCCATCCATGATCACGGTGTCGGCGCCCGTCGCCTTCACGATCTCGGCAACGCCCTCGACCTTGCCGCGGCCGATGTACGTCGCCGGGTCCGGCTTGTCGCGGCGCTGGTAGATCGCCTCCAGCACCGTCGAGCCGGCCGTCTCCGCCAGCGCGGCGAGCTCGGCCATCGAGTTCTCCGCGTCCTGCACGGTGCCGTCGGTCCACACCCCGACAAGGACAACCCGCTCCAGGAGGAGCTTGCGGTACTCGACCTCGGTGATGTCCTCGAGCTCGGTCGAGAGGCTCGCCACCCGCCGGAGCGCGTGGCGTTCGGCCAGCTCCATCGAGCCGACGGTCTCCTCGGGATCCTCATCGGTGTAGGGGTCGTCGAGATCCCAGCCGGTGGTCTCCTCGAGCTCAGCGTCGAGGTGGAAGTCTTTCGGTGCGTTCGTCATCTGTCACCAAGGGTAGGCGCCCTGCCCACAGACCCGCGACGGGTTTCTGCTGGTGACCGCCGACCAGGTGGTTTGCCGCTACTTCGGTGGCATCCGGATGCCACCGTCGACGCGGATCGTCTCGGCGTTCATGTAGGAGTTGGTCACACACTCGACCACCATGCTCGCCAGCTCGTCGGGGACGCCGAGTCGCTTCGGGAAGAGCACGTTCTGACCAAGGTTGGCCTTGAAGGCCTCGGACGCCTCGCCCTCGCCGTAGATCGGGGTGTCGATCAGACCGGGGGCGATCGTGTTGACGCGGATGCCGACGGCCGACAGGTCACGCGCGATCGGGAGGGTCATTCCGACCACGCCGCCCTTGGACGCGGAGTAGGCCGCCTGGCCGATCTGCCCGTCGAAGGCAGCGACCGAGGCCATGTTGACGATGGCACCCCGCTCACCGGTTGCGGTCGGCTCGGTGCGGCCGATCGCCGTACCGACGAGGCGGATGCAATCGAAAGTGCCGATCAGGTTGATCGCGATCACCTTGGAGAAGGCACCGAGGTCGGCAGCAGAGTCGAAGGACCCGTCCTTGCCGACGGTGCGCTGCGCCCAGCCGATGCCGGCGGAGTTCACCAGCACTCGCACGGGGCCGAGCGACTCCGCCTTCTCGATCGCTGCCTTGATCTGGTCGGTGTTGGTC